>NZ_JBYCZT010000013.1:0-187869 GCF_057586375.1 Peribacillus sp. SRI_006
ATTTATTTTTATGAAAAGAAGGATTACGGACAGCATAATTGTAATTACAATATATCAGGCTTTATTATTAAACTGACTCCAAGTGAATAGAAGGAGGAGCTAATCATGAAATTTAGAAGTGTATTCGATATAATTGGTCCTGTTATGATCGGCCCCTCCAGTTCCCATACAGCAGGAGCTGCAAGGATCGGTAGGGTTGCCAGGAATTTATTCGACCGGGAACCAAAATGGGCCCATATTTCTTTTTACGGATCGTTTGCCAAAACCTATAAAGGCCATGGAACAGATGTAGCCATTGTAGGAGGCTTGCTTGATTTTGATACATTTGATGAGAGAATCAAAGAATCGCTGGAAATAGCACGCAAAAAGAAAATGAAAATTACATTTCGAGAAGAAGAGGCAGTACCGGAACATCCCAATACAGCAAAAATAACAGTTGGTGATGATGATGGTGAACTGGAACTTGTCGGAATATCGATAGGCGGGGGAAAGATCGAAATCGTCGAATTGAACGGATTTAAATTGAGGCTGTCCGGGCACAACCCTGCCATACTCGTCGTTCATGATGATCGATTTGGTGCCATTGCCAATGTTTCAAACATATTAGCCAAGCATCAAATCAATATTGGCCAAATGGAAGTCTCCCGAAAAGAGAAAGGGCAGATGGCCTTGATGACGATTGAAGTGGACCAAAACCTGGAGGATCACGTCATAGCTGAAATTACAGCACTCCCCAATATCACTCAAGTAGCAAGGATTGTGGATTGATAGAGCAATCGTTTCCACTTAGGAAGGAGAAGAAATCATGTTTCGAAATGTAGCGGAATTAATAGAATTAGCTGAATCAAAGCAGAAAAAAATTTCAACGCTGATGATAGAGCAGGAAATGGAAGTAACGGGAAAAAGCCGTGAAGAAATCATCCGCCAGATGGGAGTCAACCTGGATGTAATGGAACAGGCAGTTGAAAAAGGACTTCAAGGTGTACGGTCCGTTTCCGGCCTGACGGGAGGGGATGCAGTCCTTCTTCAGAATTACATTAAATCCGGAAACTCCTTATCCGGTGAACTGCTGTTGGATGCGGTAAGCAAAGCCGTGGCAACAAACGAAGTGAACGCAGCCATGGGGACGATTTGTGCGACACCGACTGCCGGATCTGCTGGTGTTGTGCCTGGTGCGCTTTTCGCTTTGCAAAATAAATTAAAACCGAATCGGGAACAGAAAATTGAGTTCCTATTTACAGCAGGGGCGTTTGGTTTTGTAGTAGCGAATAATGCTTCGATCTCTGGAGCCGCAGGGGGCTGTCAGGCGGAGGTCGGTTCTGCTTCGGGTATGGCAGCGGCAGCCATCGTTGAAATGGCAGGAGGGACACCGGCACAAAGTGCAGAAGCGATGGCAATCACATTAAAGAACATGCTTGGTCTTGTGTGTGATCCTGTTGCTGGGCTTGTGGAGGTGCCTTGTGTGAAGCGTAATGCCATGGGTGCAGCCAATGCCATGGTTGCAGCAGATATGGCTTTAGCGGGTATCACAAGCCGCATACCGTGTGATGAAGTAATTGATGCGATGTATAAAATCGGGCAAACGATGCCATCTGCTCTTAGGGAAACTGCACAAGGAGGTTTAGCGGCTACACCGACTGGGCGGGAGTTGGAAGCGAAAATCTTTGGCTTACCGCTAAATAAGAAGTGAACTCGACTTTACGCGAACCCATTACCGCAGTAAAAGGCATTGGGGCCGAAACGGCAGCAGCTTTGGGGGAAATGGAGATCCATACCGTCGCGGATCTCCTTGAGCACCTCCCATATCGCTATGAAGATTACCGGTTGAGGGATTTAGAAACGGTCGAGCATGATGAACGGGTTACTGTAGAAGGCAAAGTTCATACGGTACCCACGTTAGGGTACTTCGGAAAGAAAAAATCCAGGCTCACGATTAAAGTTTTGACTGGGAGATATTTAATAAATGTCATTTTTTTTAACCAGCCTTATCTGAAGCCGAAGCTTGCGATAGGCGAAACCGTAACGGTAACGGGAAAGTGGGATCGTCATCGTCAAACCATTACAGGCTCGGAATGCCATGTTGGTGACCGGAGCCGGGAGAAAGAGTTCGAACCGGTGTACTCAGTGAAGGGCAGCATTACCGTCAAAGGGCTCCGCCGCTTCATCTCCAATGCATTTTCTGAATATGGGACAATGATAGAAGAAAATCTGCCCCCGCAATTATTGGCGGCATACAAGCTGATGCCGCGTAATGATGCTCTTCGTACCATGCATTTCCCTCAATCGGCCAATGAGGTGAAGAAGGCCCGACGCCGTTTTGTGTATGAAGAATTTTTATTGTTTCAACTTAAAATGCAGGCACTTCGTAAAGTACAGCGGGAGCAGTCAAAAGGAATAGGCCAGGAGTTTGACATGGAGCGGCTGGAAGCCTTTGTTGAAACCCTCCCTTTTCCTTTGACGAACGCTCAGAATAGGGTCGTCGAGGAAATAATGAATGACATGAAGTCTCCCTACAGGATGAACCGTCTGCTTCAAGGGGATGTCGGGTCTGGGAAAACGGTGGTTGCCGCCATATGCCTGAAGGCGACGATTACAGCAGGTTTCCAAGGTGCACTTATGGTCCCGACGGAAATCTTGGCAGAGCAGCATACACAATCGCTGAAAGCCATGTTGGAACCGAGTGGAGTAAAGGTCGCATTGTTGACAAGTTCGGTAAAAGGCAAAAAGCGCAAGGAACTATTGCAAATGCTGGAATCCGGGGAGCTGGATCTTTTGATAGGAACTCATGCATTGATTCAAGATGAAGTGAATTTCCGGAACTTAGGTCTTGTCATAACGGATGAACAACATCGTTTCGGAGTGGAGCAGCGCCGCATCCTTCGTGAAAAAGGTACCAATCCAGATGTACTTTTCATGACGGCTACACCTATTCCGCGAACTCTCGCAATTACAGTGTTTGGGGAAATGGACGTCTCGACGATCGATGAAATGCCTGCCGGGCGTAAAGCGATAGAGACCTATTGGGCGAAACACCAAATGCTTGATCGGATCTTATCCTTTGTCGAAAAGGAACTAAAGAAAGGGAGACAGGCTTACGTCATCTGTCCATTGATTGAGGAGTCGGAGAAACTCGATTCTTTACAGAATGTTCTTGATGTTCATGCAATGCTGTCACAATACTTTGCGAACAGGTACAAAGTTGGTCTTATGCATGGACGGCTGCCTGCGGATGAAAAGGAAGAAGTGATGCAGCAGTTCAGTGCCAATGAAGCGCAAATCCTTGTTTCCACGACGGTCGTCGAGGTTGGGGTGAATGTTCCAAATGCAACGGTAATGGTCATTTATGATGCGGAGCGCTTTGGACTTTCACAGTTGCACCAGCTGCGCGGAAGGGTTGGGCGGGGGAGCGATCAGTCCTTTTGCATCCTGCTGGCTGATCCGAAAACGGAAGTCGGCAAAGAGCGGATGAAAATCATGACTGAGACAAACGATGGTTTTGCCCTTTCCGAAAAAGATTTGGAACTCCGTGGACCTGGGGACTTCTTCGGTAAAAAACAAAGCGGCCTTCCCGAATTCAAGGTAGCCGACATGGTCCATGATTACAGGACCCTTGAAGTGGCAAGGATGGATGCAGCAAAATTGATTGCCTCCCAAAGCTTTTGGCATTCCCCGGAGTATGCACCTTTGCGGGACTATTTAGAGGGAACGGGAGTATTTACAGGAGAAAAGCTGGACTGAACTGAATAAAAAACCAATAGCAGATTGTGAGATTTTACGCAATATCTTGCAATCTGTTTTTAAAATATATATACTACTATTAGTACCTAGTCATAATACTACGGATGGTGACCTTCAAATGCGAAGAAATAAGAAGGAACGCCAGCAATTATTAATCGAAACGATTAAACAGAATCCTTTTGTAACGGATGAGGAGCTGGCTGAAAAATATTCGGTGAGCGTCCAGACCATTAGGCTTGACCGTCTTGAATTATCGATACCGGAACTGCGTGAACGGATTAAAAGCGTGGCCGAGAAAAAATTCAGTGACGAAATCAGGGCATTGCCTTTGGATGAAATCATCGGGGAAGTAATTGATCTTAATTTAGATGATAATGCAATTTCGATTTTGGATATAAATAAAGAGCATGTCTTTAAGCGGAATGGAATCGCAAGGGGACATCACCTTTTTGCCCAAGCAAACTCATTGGCTGTGGCAGTCATAAATGATGAATTGGCATTAACTGCGAAAGCATCCATTTTATTCACTCGTTCTGTAAAGGAAAATGAAAGAGTGGTAGCTAAAGCGAGGGTTAAAAACGTGGACCACACCAACGATCGTTCCGTGGTGGAGGTTAGAAGCTACGTAGGTAATGAACTGGTTTTTAAAGGCGAGTTCGAAATGTATCGCTCTTAACTTGCTAGTAAAGGATGAAAAAAATGAAGATAACGATAGATGCAATGGGTGGCGATAATGCTCCCAAGGCACAGGTTTTGGGAGCGATGAAAGCTGTCGAGGCTTTTTCCGATGTGGAAATTACCTTGATAGGCAATGAATCCGAGATTAACCAATACTTAGCGAAGCATGGCCGAATAAGGGTTATACATACTGATGAAAAAATATTAAGTACCGATGAACCTGTTCGTGCGGTTCGCCGCAAGAAAAGCGCTTCGATGGTATTGGCTGCACAGCAAGTGGCTGACGGAGAAGCGGACGCATGCATTTCTTCAGGCAATACGGGGGCGCTGATGGCTGCAGGTTTGTTTGTGGTCGGAAGGATAGAAGGCATTGAACGTCCGGCATTGGCTCCCACCCTTCCGACGATCGATGGCAAGGGTTTTGTATTACTGGATGTAGGCGCGAACTCCGATGCGAAACCGGAGCATCTCCTTCAATTCGCCATAATGGGGTCTGTTTATGCCCAAAAAGTGCGGGGAATCGAAAAGCCCCGTGTCGGATTACTTAATATCGGAACAGAAGAAAAAAAAGGGAATGAACTGACTAAGCATGCCTTTACATTACTGCAGCAATCATCGGAGATATCCTTTATAGGTAACGTAGAGGCAAGGGACCTCCTAAACGGGCCGGCGGACGTTGTCGTGACGGATGGCTTCACGGGAAATATGGTGTTAAAGACTCTTGAAGGTACTGCTATGGGCGTATTCAAAATGGTGAAAGCTGCCTTGATGAGCAACCTCAAAAGTAAGTTGGCTGCAGCAATGGTAAAGCCAGAACTAAAAGTCATAAAAAATAAAATGGATTACTCGGAGTATGGCGGTGCTGGCCTCTTCGGTTTGAAGGCCCCTGTCATTAAGGCGCATGGTTCTTCAGATGCGAATGCGGTCTATAATGCTATACGCCAGACTCGCGATATGGTTGGAAATGACGTCATATCGACAATTACGGAGACAATAGAAAAACAATAATAAATCATAGAGGCAGGGGAGTAACAGATGGGTAAAATTGCTTTTGTCTTTCCAGGACAAGGATCACAATCAATAGGAATGGGGCATGGCTTATTTCAGGAAAAAGAGCGTGCTCAGCAAATTTTTCGATCAGCAGATGAAAAACTTGATTTTCCGCTTACGGAATTGATCTTTAATGGCACACAACAAGAATTAACGGTGACTTATAATGCACAGCCAGCCTTATTGACTACGAGTTATGCTTTTGTCAAGGAGTTGGTAGAAGCGGGAATCAAACCCGATTATACTGCCGGGCACAGTTTAGGTGAATATACGGCATTAGTGGCATCTGGTGCAATTTCTTTCGAAGATGCCGTATATACAGTGCGTAAACGCGGTGAATTCATGGAAGCTGCGGTACCGAATGGACAAGGCTCAATGGCTGCGATTTTGGGAATGGACCGTGAAGCTCTATCTGAAGTCACTACTGAAATTACGGCCACAGGTGAATCCGTTCAATTGGCCAATATTAATTGTCCAGGGCAAATCGTCATTTCAGGCACCTCCGAAGGGGTTAAACTTGCAAGTGCAAAAGCCAAGGAAAATGGGGCTAAACGGGCTCTTCCTCTTGAAGTGAGTGGACCGTTCCATTCTGAATTAATGAAACCGGCAGCAGAAAAGTTACAGGGTGTCCTTGATGAAGTAAGCTTCAAACAGGCAGAAATTCCTGTCATTTCAAACGTAACGGCTAAGCCCATTACAGCACCTTCCGAAATAAAAGAAAAATTAATCGAACAGCTGTATTCACCGGTCCTTTGGGAGGACAGTGTGAAAAATCTACTTGAATTGGGCGTGGATACGTTCATCGAGGTTGGCCCAGGGAAAGTGTTGGGCGGATTGATAAAGAAAATTGATCGTTCCGTTCAAATTCATTCGGTATCCGATATAGACACTCTAACTAAAACAATTGAAACATTGAAGGGGGTACAAGCATGATCCTCGAAGGTAAAAAAGCGCTTGTAACGGGAGCATCACGAGGTATTGGCAGGGAAGTTGCATTGGAACTTGCCCGACAGGGAGCAGACGTTGCCATTAACTATTCCGGCAGTGAAGCTAAAGCGAATGAAGTGGTTGATGAAATCAAGGCATTGGGCCGAAAAGCATTCGCCATCCAATGCGATGTTGCAAATAGTGAATCGGTGACAAGCATGATCAAAGAGGTCGTCGAACAATTTGAAAGAGTGGATATCCTGGTTAATAATGCCGGCATCACACGTGATAACCTATTGATGCGCATGAAAGAAGATGAATGGGATTCTGTGATCAATACGAATCTTAAAGGCGTGTTCCTATGCACCAAAGCTGTCACAAGGCAAATGATGAAGCAGCGCAGCGGCAGGATCATCAATATGGCATCGATCGTCGGCGTCAGCGGAAATGCAGGGCAGGCTAATTATGTAGCGGCTAAAGCAGGTGTCATCGGTTTGACTAAAACGACGGCAAAGGAACTTGCATCAAGAGGCATTACGGTCAATGCGATTGCCCCAGGTTTCATCTCAACGGATATGACTGGGGAATTGCCTGAAGACGTCCAAAAAGCCATGCTGGACCAAATTCCGCTTGCACGTTTCGGTGACCCTAAAGATATTGCTGCAGTGGCGTCTTTCCTTGCTTCCGATGCAAGCAAATATATGACTGGGCAAACTCTTCATGTAGATGGCGGCATGGTCATGTAAGTTTTCTTTGATTTTTTTCGAAATTAATTTATAATGTCTTGAGGGGAGGTGAACACATTGGCAGATGTATTAGAAAGAGTAACTAAAATCGTTGTAGATCGTTTGAACGTAGAAGAATCAGAGGTAAAACTTGAAGCTTCTTTCAAAGAAGATCTTGGTGCCGATTCCCTTGATGTAGTTGAACTAGTCATGGAATTCGAAGACGAGTTTGATATGGAAATTTCGGACGATGACGCTGAAAAAATCGCCACAGTAGGTGATGCTGTGAATTACATACAAAGCACTATGTAATGAATTGTCATTTGACTAAAAGCTCCGTTTTTTAACGGGGCTTTCTCTTATTGCTTAAAGAAGTTTGATTCAGCGGCAGATAACGGAATGAGCATGTTCACGGGTATGCTCCGCCTGCATGCAGTGTCTTTTGCCTTTAGTTTTCTTTAAGCGGATAATCATGTATGATGTTACATAGGAAAGCTTGACAGGAATTCCTGCCAGGTTTCTTTTTATATATTGGAAAAATATGCTTTTTGAACCGTGGAGGGTTTTGTGTGATGCGTAGGAACGGAAATAATCGTAAACCATCAATCAAGGAAAATAAATTCAAACAGTTGCAAGAAAATCTGGGTTTTCATTTTAAAGATGAAAATTTATTGAAACAAGCTTTTACACATTCATCTTATGTGAATGAGCATCGCCGTAAGCCTTATGAAGATAATGAAAGGCTTGAATTCTTGGGGGACGCTGTACTTGAACTGACCATCTCTAAATACTTATATCAAAAATATCCGATGATGAGCGAAGGTGAACTTACCAAACTAAGGGCAGCCATTGTGTGTGAGCCTTCACTTGTTGCTTTTGCCAATAGCCTTTCTTACGGGGAATATGTATTACTCGGAAAAGGGGAAGAAATGACAGGTGGAAGGGAACGCCCTGCCATGCTTGCGGATGTATTCGAAGCCTATATTGGTGCTTTGTACCTTGATCAAGGATTAGAGCCAGTTGTGCAGTTTTTGACGAATGTCGTGTTTCCGAAGATAGACGAGGGTGCTTTTTCTCATGTGATGGATTATAAGAGCCAGCTTCAGGAGCTGATCCAGCGCGATGCCATCGGTGTCCTGCAATATAAGATCTTGCAGGAAAAAGGACCGGCCCATAATCGGGAGTTTGTTTCGACGGTCTCACTGAATGGGGAAGAACTTGGCTCTGGAATAGGAAAGTCCAAAAAAGAAGCGGAGCAGCATGCAGCCGAGCATGCATTGATCGTTTTAAAAGAAAAAAATCAACAAGATAGTTGAACAGTAGAGGGGGAAAGGTCATGTTCCTCAAACGTTTGGACGTTGTAGGATTTAAATCTTTCGCAGAGAAAATTTCGATAGATTTTGTACCTGGTGTCACGGCAGTGGTTGGACCAAACGGAAGCGGTAAAAGTAATGTGACCGACGCAGTCCGGTGGGTCCTTGGAGAGCAGTCTGCGAAATCACTGCGTGGAGCAAAAATGGAAGATATCATCTTTTCGGGAAGTGACACGAGGAAAGCGTTGAATTTTGCGGAAGTATCATTGACCCTTGATAACGAGACCAATTCCCTGCCGATCGACTTTCATGAAGTCAGTGTGACAAGACGTGTATATCGATCGGGAGAAAGTGAATTTTTCATTAATAATCAAGGTTGCCGTCTGAAAGACATCATAGACCTTTTCATGGATTCCGGTCTTGGGAGAGAAGCGTTTTCCATCATCAGCCAAGGGAAAGTAGAAGAAATCCTTAGCAGTAAGGCTGAAGAAAGACGAGTGATTTTTGAAGAAGCGGCCGGTGTCCTGAAGTATAAAACGAGAAAGCGAAAAGCGGAATCGAAGCTGACGGAAACACAGGATAATTTAAACCGTGTCCATGATATCCTCCATGAATTGGAGGGGCAGGTGGAGCCGTTAAAAATTCAGTCTTCCCTCGCCAAGGAATTTTTGGCGAAGAAAGACGAACTAGAGCAAATAGAAGTGGCTTTAACCGTTTATGAAATTGAAGAGCTTTATGAAAAATGGGAAAAACTATCACAGGAGCTTGAAAAACATAATGAAATGGAACAGCAAATGGCAGGAAAGCTTCAGGACAGGGAAGCGCATCTCAAAAAGCTAAGGGATAGTCTTGCGACGCTTGAGACATCGATCAATGGCCTTCAGGAGATTCTCCTGAATGCCAGCGAAGAACTTGAAAAGCTTGAAGGCCGTAAAGAAGTTTTGAAAGAACGGAAAAAAAATGCCGCCCAAAACAAGTCACAGCTGGAAAAAGCGATTGTGGAAGGTGAGGCTGCTGTCGAGCGTTTGTCTTTGCAAAAGGAAAGGGAAACGGAAATCCTGCATGCACTGAACTTGGAAGTGAAAGGGATATCTGAAACCTTACATGAAAAACAAAAAAGCCTCGGCCTATTCAATAGTGATATCGAAGCGGTGATCGAAGCGAAAAAGAGTGACTATATCGAGTGGCTGAACAAGCAGGCCTCGGCCAAAAACGAAAAACAATACCTGCTTCAGCAGCTTGCGCAGCAGGAACATAAAAATGCAAAACTTGATATGGAAAATGAAAAGTTCTTAACTGAAAGAATGGATATCACTGCTAAAAAAATGGAATATTCACAGCTGATGGACAATATGACCAAGCAGCTTGAAGAGCATGTCACTTATTTCCGAAATCAGCAGAATAAATTGAATGCGGCAAAAGATACGTATCAAAAACAAGAAACCACCCTTTATAAGGCCTATCAATTCCTTCAACAGGCTAAATCGCGTAAGGAACTGCTTGAAGAAATGGAAGATGATTATGCAGGCTTCTTTCAGGGTGTAAAAGAGGTTTTGAAAGCGAAAGAGACCCTTCGAGGCATTGAAGGGGCAGTTGCGGAATTGATAAAGGTTCCAAAGGAGTATGAAACGGCCATTGAAACGGCTTTGGGCGGAGCGATGCAGCATGTTGTCGTGGAACGCGAAGAGCATGCACGTGAAGCCATTTCCTTCTTGAAGAAAAATAGGTACGGGCGTGCGACTTTCTTGCCTTTATCAGTCATAAAGGCAAGAGAGATATCAGCTAACCAATTATCGATGCTGAAGAGCCATTCAGCTTTTGTAGGGACTGGTTCCTCATTGATCCAATATGATGATAGGCATGCAGCGATTGCTGAAAACCTATTAGGAACAGTGATTATCACCACAGATTTAAAAGGGGCAAATGACCTGGCGAAAATGATGCAGCACCGTTTCCGCTTCGTAACACTTGAAGGGGATATCGTCAATCCAGGTGGTTCAATGACTGGTGGAGCCTTAAAGCAAAAAACGACCTCCCTGCTGTCAAGGAAAACGGAATTGGAGGAGCTCCAACAAAAACTTGCTGCCATGGAAGTCAAAACGAATCAGCTTGAAAAGCAAGTCAAACAGCTCAAAGTGGATGTGGGTGTTCAAGAGCAAACGCTTGAACAAACCAGAAAAACGGGAGAGAGACTTCGATTACAAGAACAAACCCTTAAAGGGGAACTCCGTGAAGTGGAGCTTCAGGAAAGAAATGTGAATGAACGGCTGCATCTTTATGATTTGGATAAAAATTCATATTTAGAAGAACAACAGCAAAAAAAAGCAAGACTTGAAGAGCTGGAAGAACTTTTGGAATCATGTAAATCGGAAATTGATGGTCTGGATCGGTTGATTTCCGAAATGACCGAACAAAAGCAATCACAACAATCTTCAAAAGAGAGCCTTGCTGAAGAAACGAATGAACTGAGGGTAATGCTGGCTTCCAAGCGTGGCCAGCTGCAAAACCAAAAAGAGAAGATGGAACGCATTGAATCGGACCTTTCTAAGGAATCAAGCAGGCTTGCTGAAAACAAAGATGATTTAGGGCTCCTGACCAATGAAATGACAGACAGTTCAAGCGGGGAAGAGTCCCTGGAAGATATGGCTCAGCAGAAATTGCTCGATAAAAATGGAGCAATTGAAGGAATCACCATAAAAAAACAGGAAAAAAACGAGCTTCTAATGGAAGTTGAAACGCTCGAACTGTCCTTGAAAGAAGAAAATCGACTTTATAGAGGCATTGTCGAAGTGATGAAGGATGAAGAAGTGAAATTAACTCGTCTGGATGTCGAACTGGAAAATCGCCTCGACCACTTGCGAGAAGAATATACCCTTTCCTTTGAAGGTGCTAAAGAACAGTATCCATTGATGATGCCTGCCGACGAAGCTCAAAAAAGGGTGAAGCTCATCAAGCTTGCTATCGAGGAACTGGGGACGGTGAATTTAGGTGCAATTGATGAATACGCACGTGTAGCTGAACGCTATGAATTCCTTCTTAGTCAAAAGGAAGACCTTCAACAGGCGAAAGATACATTATTCCAAGTCATCGATGAAATGGATGATGAAATGAAACGCCGCTTTGCGGATACTTTCTATTCGATCCGTAAAGAATTCGAACAAGTCTTCAAAGCTTTATTTGGCGGAGGCAGGGCGGAGCTGAAACTGACGAATCCTGATGATTTGCTAAATACAGGGGTGGATATCATTGCGCAGCCTCCCGGAAAAAAACTGCAAAACTTGAGCCTCTTATCCGGCGGAGAACGAGCATTGACAGCCATAGCCCTTTTATTCTCCATTCTAAAAGTGCGTCCTGTTCCTTTCTGTATCCTTGACGAAGTCGAGGCAGCGCTAGATGAGGCGAATGTCGTCCGGTTCAGCCAATTTTTAAGAAAGTTCAGCAGGGAAACGCAGTTCATCGTGATTACTCACCGCAAAGGCACGATGGAAGAGGCAGATGTCCTATATGGCATTACGATGCAGGAGTCAGGTGTCTCCAAACTTGTTTCCGTCCGGATGGAAGAATCAGAAAACTTTATGGAAGTTTAAAATTCATGAATTAGAGGAAGTGGGACAATGAGTTTTTTCAAAAAGTTAAAAGAGAAATTTACGACTCAGGAAGAAAAAGAAAAATCAGTTGAAGCAGAAGTATCCATTGGGGAAAAATTCAAACAAGGTTTGACAAAGACGAGGAATTCCTTTACTGGAAGGGTTAATGAACTTGTTGCCCGTTATCGGAAAGTGGATGAGGACTTCTTTGAAGAACTTGAAGAAATCCTGATTCAGGCTGATGTAGGCTTTGATACTGTGATGGAACTGATTGATCAATTAAAAATGGAAGTCAAGCTTCGCAATATCTCTGATACGAGGGAAGTGCAGTCCGTTATTTCCGAAAAGCTTGTTGAAATCTACCAAGGTGATGATGAAGCGACGTCTAGCCTGAATATACAAGAAGAAGGTTTGACGGTCATTTTGTTTGTAGGGGTTAATGGGGTAGGTAAAACGACGACCATTGGTAAACTTGCCCATAAATTCAAAACAGAAGGAAAATCTGTCGTATTGGCTGCAGGGGATACCTTCCGTGCCGGTGCGATTGAACAGCTTGAGGTTTGGGGTGAGCGTGTCGGTGTCAGTGTAATCAAACAGGGTGAAGGCTCTGACCCAGCAGCTGTCATGTTCGATGCCATTCAGGCCGCCAAGGCACGAAAAGCGGATATCCTTATCTGTGACACTGCCGGTCGCTTGCAGAATAAAGTGAATTTAATGAAGGAATTGGAAAAGGTGAAACGTGTAATTGAACGTGAAGTACCAGGTGCACCACACGAGGTGCTGCTTGCCCTTGATGCTACAACTGGACAAAATGCCCTTATCCAGGCCAAGACATTCAAGGAAGCGACGAATGTTTCCGGTATTGTTTTAACAAAGCTTGATGGCACTGCAAAAGGTGGAATTGTTTTGGCGATTCGCAATGAATTGGCCATTCCTGTTAAATTTGTCGGGCTAGGTGAAAAAATGGATGATTTACAGGAATTCGATGCCGAGAAATATGTTTATGGCCTTTTTGCTGATATCATCGATAAAGAAGAGGTTTAAGGGAAAATTGTAAGCCGGAAGAGTTCATTCTCTTCTGGTTTTTTTACCATGATAATTGGAGGACCTATTGAAGAAAGGTCCAAAAAAGAAGCGGAAAATGAAAAAAATAATGCTTTGCAAACACGTGGTAAGGAGTTTAACTTGACATCAAATAAACAAGGCTTTACAATATAAACTTGTAAAGGGTTTTCACTTAACAGCAGGGAGGCTTGCTAAGATGCTTGAAAAGACAACGCGGATTAATTATTTGTATGACTTTTACCAATCGTTGTTAACAGAGAAGCAGCAGAGCTACATGTCCCTCTACTATCTGGATGATTACTCTCTTGGCGAGATTGCCGATGAATACGAAGTCAGTAGGCAGGCAGTCTATGATAATATAAAAAGAACAGAAGCGATGCTTGAGGAATATGAAGCAAAGCTATTGTTATTTCAAAAATTTCAAGAGCGTAACCAGTGGATTGCGAATATGAAGGGACTCATAGAAAAGGAATCCTTTTCAAAAGAGAAGCTGCTAGACGCAATCACAACGCTTGAGAAGTTGGATTAGGAGGCGGCAATATGGCATTTGAAGGATTGGCCGACCGACTGCAGAGCACGATGCAAAAGATCCGTGGAAAAGGGAAGGTCAACGAAGCGGACGTTAAAGAAATGATGCGTGAAGTTCGATTGGCCCTGCTTGAAGCGGATGTTAACTTTAAAGTCGTGAAGGATTTTGTAAAACGTGTCAGTGAACGTTCGGTAGGTCAGGAAGTGCTGAAAAGCTTAACCCCCGGTCAACAGGTAATTAAAGTAGTTAAGGAAGAATTGACTGAGCTGATGGGCGGCGAACAGAGCAAGATTGCCGTTGCCTCGAAACCACCGACTGTCATTATGATGGTAGGTCTTCAGGGTGCTGGTAAAACGACGACCACCGGAAAGCTTGCCAATCTTCTTAGAAAAAAATACAACCGCAAGCCATTGCTCGTTGCGGCTGATATTTACCGTCCGGCGGCGATTAAGCAGCTCGAAACACTTGGCAAACAATTAAGCATGCCTGTTTTCTCCCTTGGGGACCAGGTCAGCCCTGTCGAAATTGCCAAACAGGCAATTGAAAAAGCTAAGGAAGAACATCATGACTATGTGTTGATTGATACCGCAGGCCGTCTTCATGTTGATGAAAACTTGATGGGCGAACTGAAGGATATCAAAGAGTTGACAAAACCTGATGAAATCTTCCTGGTTGTCGATGCGATGACAGGTCAGGATGCGGTCAATGTAGCCCAAAGCTTCAATGAACAGCTAGGCCTGACAGGAGTCGTTTTAACGAAACTTGATGGGGATACACGTGGTGGTGCGGCACTTTCAATTCGTTCAGTCACCGACACGCCGATCAAATTCGTCGGTATGGGTGAAAAATTGGATGCACTTGAAGCGTTCCATCCAGAACGGATGGCGTCAAGGATCCTCGGCATGGGTGATGTATTGACCCTTATCGAAAAAGCACAGGCCAATGTAGATGAAGAAAAAGCGAAAGAATTAGAGAAAAAGATGCGTACCGCCACTTTTACCTTTGATGATTTCCTTGATCAGCTTGGTCAGGTGCGGAATATGGGACCGCTTGATGATATTCTGAAAATGATTCCCGGTGCGAATAAAATGAAAGGGATGGACAACCTTCAGATCGATGAGAAACAGATCGGTCATGTTGAAGCTATCATCCGTTCAATGACAACGCATGAAAAGGAACATCCGGAAACCATGAATGCATCCCGCAAGAAACGGATTGCAAAAGGAAGCGGCAGATCGATTCAAGAAGTGAACCGTCTACTGAAGCAATTCGAAGAAATGAAAAAGATGATGAAACAGGTTACGAACATGCAAAAAGGAAAGAAAAAGGGATTCAAATTCCCGTTCATGTAAGGTTTATTTCAGGTTAAAACTGAGGCGAATACGGGTCGAAGCCATGTATTTCAACACTTTTTTTACCTGTTAAGAAAAAAACCTTTACAAACATGCAAGACATTTGATATTATACTATCTTGTGTGAAACTATTCGGAGGTGCTTATTTAAAATGGCAGTAAAAATTCGCTTAAAACGTATGGGAGCTAAAAAATCTCCTTTCTATCGTATTGTAGTTGCAGATTCTCGTTCACCACGTGACGGACGTTACATTGAAGTGGTAGGAACTTATAACCCGGTTACTCAACCAGCTAAAGTTGAAATCAACGAAGAGCTTGCTCTTAAATGGTTACAAGATGGAGCTAAACCATCTGATACAGTTCGTAACTTATTCTCTACACAAGGCATCATGGAAAAATTCCATGTTGCAAAAAACAGCAAGTAATCGACGGTAGTTGATGAAAGCACTTATTGAAACGATTGTTTCAGCACTTGTGGATTATCCGGAAGAGGTCATTGTGACCTCCAAGGAAGAATCCGACCGGATTGTTTATATCCTCTCCGTTCATAAAGAGGATATGGGCAAGGTTATCGGTAAACAAGGGCGTGTTGCTAAGGCGATTCGGACTGTGGTATATGCAGCAGGATCTTCACAGCAGAAGAAAATCTATTTGGAGATTTCCGAATAAGGAGGGTTAATACCCCTCCTTTTTTTGTACTTCAAGATAGTGAAATTTCGACTTGGATCCTAATTGAATAGACCCGGACTTTAAACTTTACGCCTTTTTAAGACGCATCTTTTATCGATTTACGTTATACTTAAGAGAATGACCCCCATTTCAAAAAGATTACCCCATCATACATATTTTTTGAAGGAAATAAGAAATCATAGATAATAGGAGGTGCTGGAATGAAAATTCTCCAAAATGTAATCGTTAACCAAGTATTAACGGAATCCAGCAAGAATCAGCTCCTCGAGAAATACAAGTCAAAACGCCTTCAGCTTCAAAAAGAGAGTGAACAGCTTCGCTTTGAACTGAAAAAACTTGAAAAAACAAGAACTCTCCAACCTGCTAGTCTCCGTGCTCATTTTGAAAAAGAAATAAACCAGAGGCAAGAAAAAATTAAACTGCTTGAATTTCAAATGGAGCAGTTGGAGATCCTTCCCGCAGGTAGTGAATTGAAGGAACGGGAAGTTCAAAGTATCATTGATGTGGAAATTGGGGCAGATTGGGACGAAATCATGGCAACGAAGACCATTGTCATAAAAGATGGGATCGTCTCGGAAATTCGTTAGAGGTGAAAGAATGGAAAAATGGTTTAATGTAGGTAAAATTGTCAACACACATGGTCTTTTAGGAGAAGTCCGTGTAATTTCTTCAACAGACTTTCCAGAAAAACGATACAAAGTGGGAAATACTCTGTATCTGTTTAGGGACACGGAGAAAAAACCCTTGCCCCTCATCATCAGGTCGCATCGCACCCATAAAAACTTTAACCTATTGACGTTCGAGAACTATTATAACGTCGGACAGGTCGAGGCATTTAAAAACGGGGTCCTGAAAGTGAAGGAAGCACAGCTTGGTAAATTGGACGAAGGTGAGTTCTACTTCCATGAAATCATCGGCTGTTCGGTATTTACGGATGAAGGAATGGAAGTTGGGGAAATCGTTGAGGTTCTTACGCCTGGTGCCAATGATGTTTGGGTCATTAAGAAAGCTGGCAGTAAGGACATCCTGATCCCGTATATTGAACAAATTGTTAAAGAAGTGGATATTTCCGCTAAAAAGGTCATCATTACGCCGATGGAAGGACTTTTAGACTGATGAAAATCGATGTGCTTTCGCTTTTTCCAGAAATGTTCGAAGGGGTATTTGGTTCGTCAATCTTAAAAAAGGCTGCGGAAAAGCAGGCTGTTAGCTATAAGGTGACCAATTTTCGAGATTATGCAGATAATAAGCATTCGACGGTAGACGATTATCCTTATGGAGGCGGTGCCGGAATGGTATTAAAGGCACAGCCGATCTTTGATGCTGTGGAAGCTCTTAAAGGGCAAGCTGAGCTAACCCCAAGGGTAGTCCTCCTTTGTCCCCAGGGAGAGCGTTATACGCAGAAAAAAGCCGAAGAGCTTGCTGAAGAAGAACATCTCATTTTCATTTGCGGGCATTATGAAGGGTATGATGAGCGCATCCGGGAGCATGTCGTAACGGATGAAATATCTATAGGTGACTTTGTGCTTACAGGCGGGGAATTGGGCGCAATGGTCATTATTGACAGCGTTGTTCGCTTGCTGCCGGGCGTTTTGGGGAATGTTGACTCCCCGATCCTTGATTCCTATTCTTCTGGTTTGTTAGAGCATCCCCATTATACTAGACCTGCAGATTTCCGGGGGATGAAAGTTCCCGATCCGCTAATATCCGGGAATCATAAAAAAATCGATGAATGGCGGATGAAGGAATCTCTGCGCAGAACTTGGATTCGACGTCCGGATTTACTCGATAGTTATGAACTATCGGAAGTTGAAAAAAAATTATTGTCTGAGATTAAAAAAGAAGACTGATGTCTATTGCATCGACGTTTAGAGTATGATAGGATATACCTTGTGACTTGGGCAAAATGCTCAGTCTTATAACGATGTTCCGCTGCAAACAATAAGTATTTGCAAGAGCGTCCAGGAGGAGTTGAAATCGATGCAAAATCTTATTAACGAAATCACAAAAGAACAACTTCGCTCAGATCTTCCATCATTCAGACCTGGTGACACAGTACGTGTACACGTAAAGGTTATTGAAGGAACTCGCGAACGTATCCAGTTGTTTGAAGGCGTTGTAATCAAACGTCGTGGCGGCGGAGTTAGTGAAACTTTCACAGTACGTAAGATCTCTTACGGCGTTGGAGTTGAACGTGCTTTCCCTGTTCACACACCAAAAATTGCGAAACTAGAAGTTATCCGTCACGGTAAAGTACGTCGTGCGAAACTTTATTACCTACGCGAACTTCGTGGTAAAAAAGCACGTATTAAAGAAATTCGTCGTTAATTCTTCGAATATCTTCATGCGGGTTTACCATGATCCACATAAGGTGAATAACCAAACAGTATCATGCAAAAAAAGGGAGCTTGTTTATCAGGCTCCCTTTTTGCACTTTAAGAAACGATGAATGCACATAGGGTGAAAGCTATATAGAATCCTGCTCGCTATAGCGTCTGCAACATGTTAAAATAATTGTTGATATGCTTCAAAAAGGGTGGATAAGGATGGCGAAAAAGAAAAATGAATTGTGGGAATGGACAAAGGCGGTCATAATCGCGGTTATAGCGGCGACGCTGATTCGTTATTTCCTCCTGGCTCCTATTGTTGTGGACGGCAATTCCATGATGCCGACATTAAAGGATGCGGACCGCATGCTCGTTAATAAAATCTCCTATTCGATTGGCGAACCCAAAAGATTCGACATTATCGTTTTCGAAGCTCCAGAAGGCAAAGATTACATAAAGCGGGTCATCGGATTGCCAGGGGAAAAAGTTGAATATAGAAATGATACTCTTTACGTGAATGGAAAAGCTTATGATGAGCCATACTTGGATGAATATAAAGAACAATTGATTGATGGCGGGGCTTTGACGGAACCTTTTACATTAAGTGATGTCATAGAACAAGGAACGGTGCCTGAAGATCACCTATTTGTCCTGGGGGATAATCGCCGTTTCAGCAAGGATAGCCGCCATATTGGTGTAGGTGTCGTTCCTTACGATAAAGTGTTAGGAAAAACTAAATTAGTTTATTGGCCGATCGAGGACTTTCGATTGGCGGAATAGTAGGAAGGTGGATTCCATTGACAATACAGTGGTTCCCTGGCCATATGGCCAAAGCAAGACGGGAAGTAACAGAGAAATTAAAACTGATCGACATTATCTTTGAACTTGTGGATGCCCGGATTCCGGCATCTTCACGAAATCCGATGATCGACGAAATCATTCAGCATAAACCGAGGGTCATCCTTTTGAATAAAGCTGATATGGCCGATCCGGCAAAAACGAATATGTGGCTGGAACATTACAAATCGCAGGGGAAAACGGCGATTGCCATTAACTCACAGGCAGGAAACGGTTTAAACCAGATTACAGCTGCATCCAAAAATCTTTTAAAAGAAAAGTATGAGCGGATGGAATCAAGAGGAATAAAGCCGAGAGCGATCCGTGCCATGATAGTCGGCATTCCGAACGTGGGGAAATCGACTTTAATCAATCGACTTGCCAAAAAGAACATTGCCAAAACAGGAAATACACCTGGAGTCACTAAAGCGCAGCAATGGATAAAAGTGGGTAAGGAATTGGAATTGCTCGACACGCCGGGGATTCTCTGGCCGAAATTCGAGGATCAAGAAGTAGGTTTGAAGCTTGCGTTGACAGGTGCGATCAAGGATACGATTTTAAACTTGCACGAAGTCTCATTATACGGCCTTCGCTTTTTGGAAAAAGAATACCCGGAAAGACTGAAATCCCGTTATAACCTGGATGTAATTCCACAGGAAACGCTCGAATTGTTTGATGCTGTCGGAAAGTTCAGGGGCTGTTTAGCATCTGGGGGCTTCATCGATTATGACAAAACCGCAGAGTTGGTCGTACGTGAAATCCGTTCAGAAAAGATGGGCCCGCTTACGTTCGAGGTTCCTTCGGATTATGAAAAGGATGATATCCCCGAATAAGATTAACATTGACTTGAGTGTTGTAATACGGAGCTGGAGTTGGATGTCGAAAAGATTTTTTCTTTTTGATGTCTCTTTTCCGCTCCGTATTTTTGTTTGAACTGTAGAAAGGAAGCAAGACTGCCGATAATTAAAATGATGGGTGATAAAAGATGATAACTGCAATGAGCATTAAGGAAATCTCCTTAAAGTTAAAGACGATAAGAGAGCCTGAAGATTTATTTTTACAGAAATGCCGGGAGGACGGTCGGAAGGGAGTAACCGACTTAGTAAACAAATGGCATAGAACTTATGAAAAAGAACAACAGGTAAGGGATGCTTTCACGGAAATGACAGAGTTTGAAAGGCAATTGAGGAAACAGGGGTTTTCCATTCTCGCTGGCATCGATGAAGTGGGAAGAGGACCTCTGGCAGGACCGGTTGTGACAAGTGCAGTCATCTTGCCTGATTCTTTTTATTTGCCAGGGCTTAATGATTCTAAAAAGATTCCGGAGTCAAAAAGGGAACAGTTTTATGAGATGATTTTTAAGGAAGCGATATCCGTAGGTGTAGGTGTTGTACATAGCGAAGTGATTGATGAAATCAATATATATCAAGCTACGAAAAAGGCAATGGTGGCTGCAGTGAACGATCTGTCAGAATTTCCGGATCATTTGTTGATCGATGCGATGGAACTGGATGTGCCGATTCCCCAGCTTTCGCTCATCAAGGGTGACGCAAGAAGCATTAGCATCTCTGCGGCATCCATAATAGCCAAGGTGACTCGTGATAGGATGATGAAGGAATATGGTGAAAAATATCCGGAATATGGTTTTGAAAAGCACATGGGTTACGGGACAAGCCAACATTTAGAAGCGCTCGACATACACGGGCTTACACCTTGGCATAGAAGAAGTTTTGCGCCAGTTAAGGAAATCGCTGCACGAACGAAGGAATAAGGGGGGGGGATGAGTGGTGCAATCCATAGCAAGCAGTCAACCTGTAGCTTCAGCCATTGAAATAAAAGGAACTGCGAGTTTGAAAAACGGGCAAATCCTTTTCGGGAAGGTAAATAAGGTTTTTCTTAACCAAACGGCCGAGGTACAGTTTGGCCATCAAAAAATGGTTGCCACTCTTGATATCCCGCTTCGTACAGGATTGGTTTCAAGTACAGCAACCAATTGAGGGGTCTGTCGTGTTAAAAGCTTTAGATGCCCCCAATTTGAACGTTTCTGACTTAAAGGGAACAGTTGCACAATTGATCGCTCACCTCGGCATAAAACCTGAACCGGCCGCTACCAAGCTTGCCGAATACCTGCTGGCAAACCGCCTTCCGATAACCAAGGAGACTTTTCGATCCGCTTTGCAATGGTTAAAAGCTGCTGATGCTGCAGAAGTTGGTCTGCCTGTAATAAAAACAATGTTCATTCAGCAACTGCCTTTTGTAAAAGTGTATTTGATGCATTATTTACGCAGTCCAAAGGTGAACCTTTTCACAAACTCCTCAGTGGCTTCAGGCAGCAGCTGCAGGATGGTGGGGCAGTAACGGGGACTGCCTCCAAACTAAAGGAGGTATTGGACTCTTTACATGTTGCCAAACAGAACCAGCTTCAACAAATCGGTTTACAAAAACTTGTGACCACTTGGCTGAATTCCGATTCAACGCCAGTAATGAAATCCGGGGCATTTTCCCTGCTTCAAAAGACGGGTTTCGTTCCAAAGGGAATGACTGAATCCGTCTTTCTGGAAAGTTTAGTGGATGGAGCTGAGGTTAGGTCCGGTATTCCTAAAAATTCAGCGATTGATAAATTACACCAAGGATTGCAGCTGCTTTCCGAGGCTAAAGGCGGAGCATTTGCACATGTTGAAGAAATCGAAATGGCTATTAACCGCATATTGAATAGTCATGATCACGAGAAGGCAAAACTGCCGATCGATATCCACTCGATGCAGAGAAAAAACATTTCTGAAGAAAAACTCACCCCTCTTGCCTTTCATTTACTCCAGCATGCTTTTGCCGAAGCGATAGCAACAAAGGCAGTAGGCGGAAAAATAGAAGTGAATGACCTTATAGGCTACTTGAATATGGACACAGAGCAAGTAGCTGAGTCGAAGGGTAAAGTGGCTGAGTTACTGTTTAAGTCGCTTAATGAGCCTCCTGAGGCCCAATATGCTAGGATTTATGAGAAGCTGGTCCTTTCACATGTATTGGCAGCTGACTTTCAATCAATCGATTTTACCAATGGACCTTCTGTCGCACACCAACTGAAAGAAATGACCAAGATCCTTGGACTCCAGCTGGAACATGCACTCATTAATCTTCCAGGAGATGATATGGCGGATTTCCCCAATGATTTAGAGACACTTAAACCGCTGCTGCTTAAATTGCTGAATGAGCAAATTCCGGCAGCTATCAAGGAGATGGCAGAACAAATCCTGAATCGGATTACAGCGCAACAGATCCTTTCACAGGAAAACGGGCCGATTCAGAATTTACTCCTTACACTTCCACTCAATCTGGGGTCTACTCAAACGGATCTGACGTTACAATGGAGCGGAAGGAAGACAAAAGAAGGCAAAATAGACCCGGATTACTGCCGAGTCATATTTTATTTAGAATTGGAGGGCCTTGAAGAGACGGTCATCGACATGCAGGTTCAAAACCGAATCATAAAGGTGACGGTCATCAATGGGTATGGTGCAACCCTTGAAGAGGCGGCCGGTCAATATCTTGGCATCCTGAGAGAGAATCTTGGGAAAATGGATTACAGATTATCAGGAGTTTCGTTTGTAAATCCCGTATATGAAAAAGAGCGGGACCTTAGGGGGAAACCGATTCCTTTTTCAGAAGCGGGTTCATATAGTGGAGTGGATATTCGAATATGATAAAAGATAAACGAAAAGAAGCCATTGCTTTAAAATATGATCAAAAGACATCCAAAGCGCCCGTCATATTGGCCAAGGGGAAGGGGAAAACGGCTGAAACTATTATGGAAAAGGCCATGAAACACGATATACCGGTCCAAAGGGACGAATCGCTTGCTGCACTTTTAGGTCAATTGGATATAAATCAAACGATTCCGGAAGAATTGTATGGAGCTGTTGCAGAGGTATTTGCATTCATTTATAAAGTTGACAAGGGCATGAATCGGTAGGAGACAACCATTTGGTTTCACCAATGGGTTTCTGTTGGTTTATGTAGAATATTAGGGAAATCACTGACGATTTTTCATTATATTAAAAAAATACTAAACTATTTGTTAAAGGACAAGGCCATGGCTTTGTCCTTTTGCTTTTCCTTTGAATCAAGACCAGGTTTTAACAGTAGTTTTTCAAGAGGATATCTTTGGATCAAAAGATTGAAAAGGCTTTCATGGAAGTGTTTTTTGATAGAAATATGACTCTATTTGTACTAGAATTGCAGATCCGAAATAAATGGTATTAATAAGAAAAAAACACAACGGCGCAGAAGGTTTTTTCTATTTCATTAAAGGGTAAGGAAGTATATTATAATAATATTTCAAAAATTATGTGAAAGAATATTATGCACGAGGGAGAATTTTGTTGTAATATGATAGAGAAAACACGCATTAAATTTCAAAGTTGTTTTTTAGTAGATAAGGAGGATGGGAAATGAATATCCATGAGTATCAGGGGAAAGAGATATTGCGACAATACGGGGTATCCGTTCCAAATGGCCGGGTTGCCTTTACTGTTGATGAAGCAGTTGAAGCAGCGAAGGAGTTAGGTACGGAAGTTGTTGTCGTCAAAGCTCAAATTCATGCGGGCGGCCGCGGTAAAGCCGGCGGAGTCAAGGTAGCGAAGAATCTTGATGAAGCACGTACATATGCAGAAGAGATTCTTGGCAAGACACTGGTGACCCATCAAACGGGACCTGAAGGCAAGGAAGTTAAGCGTTTACTTATTGAAGAAGGCTGCGACATTACTAAAGAGTATTATATCGGGCTTGTCCTTGACCGTGCTACAGACAGTGTCGTATTGATGGCTTCTGAAGAAGGCGGTACGGAAATTGAGGAAGTGGCCGAAAAGACACCAGAGAAAATATTCAAAGAAGTAATCGATCCGGTTGTCGGCCTGACTGGTTTCCAAGCACGGAGGATTGCATTCAATATCAATATTCCGGCTTCACTTATAAATAAAGCTTCTAAACTGATGATTAACCTATATACAGCTTTCGTTGATAAGGATTGCTCAATCGCAGAAATCAACCCATTAGTGGTAACGGGCGACGGCGATGTAATGGCGCTTGATGCTAAATTGAATTTCGATGATAATGCGATTTACCGCCATAAGGACATCGCGGAGTACCGTGATTTGGATGAAGAGGATGCGAAAGAAATTGAAGCATCAAAACATGGCCTAAGTTACATATCGCTTGACGGAAATATCGGATGCATGGTTAATGGTGCCGGGCTTGCTATGGCGACGATGGACATCATTAAACATTATATGGGAGATCCGGCTAACTTCCTTGATGTTGGTGGCGGCGCCACTGAGGAAAAAGTAAAAGAGGCTTTCAAAATCATCCTTTCCGATCAAAATGTTAAAGGCATCTTCGTTAATATCTTCGGAGGAATCATGAAATGTGACATCATCGCTACAGGCGTCGTGGCTGCTGCCAAAGAGCTTGGACTGGATGTCCCTCTTGTTGTTCGTCTTGAAGGAACGAATGTGGACCTTGGCAAAAAGATTCTAAAAGAGTCAGGTTTAAATATTACGGCTGCTGAATCAATGGCAGATGGAGCACAAAAAATAGTATCACTTGTAGGATAATAGGCAGGGGGGAACATAATGAGCGTTTATATTAATAAAGATACGAAAGTGATCGTTCAGGGAATCACTGGTTCAACAGCATTATTTCATACAAAACAAATGTTGGAATACGGCACGAAAATCGTAGGGGGAGTCACTCCGGGTAAAGGTGGAACAGAAGTGGAAGGGGTACCTGTATACAATACAGTTTCCGAAGCTGTCACTGAAACCGGCGCTAGTGCATCTGTTATCTATGTACCGGCACCATTTGCTGCCGATGCAATTCTTGAAGCCGTAGACGCGGAACTTGATCTTGCCATTTGTATAACGGAACATATTCCTGTACTGGATATGGTCAAGGTGAAGCGCTACATGGAAGGCAAAAAAACTCGCTTGATCGGACCGAACTGCCCGGGTGTCATTACTCCTGAAGAGTGTAAGATTGGTATCATGCCAGGGTATATCCACAAAAAAGGCCATGTAGGCGTAGTTTCCCGTTCTGGAACTTTGACATATGAAGCTGTTCACCAATTATCGCAAGCAGGCATCGGGCAATCTTCGGCTGTCGGTATCGGTGGAGATCCCGTTAACGGAACGGATTTCATTGATGTTTTAAAAGCGTTCAATGAAGATCCGGAAACACATGCGGTGATCATGATCGGGGAAATCGGCGGAACGGCAGAAGAAGAAGCGGCAATCTGGGTGAAGGAAAACATGACTAAGCCAGTTGTTGGTTTCATTGGTGGCCGTACGGCTCCTGCCGGTAAACGCATGGGACATGCTGGTGCCATTATCTCAGGAGGAAAAGGGACGGCTGACGAGAAAATCCGCGTCATGAACGAATGTGGAATTAAAGTTGCCGAAACTCCATCCGTAATGGGAGAAACATTGATTTCCGTTTTAAAAGAAAAAGATATTTACGAACCTTGTAAAACACATTGATTTAAGCTGGGCCGACCTTTTTGTGGGTCGGTCTTTATTTCCTCGAATTTCCTCGGGAGAGACCAAGTACATCACTATCAACCTACCTTTAAAAATATCCGATTAGGGGCGTTTCCGATTGAATAAAAAAGAAAAGTTAATCCATCTCCATCATTGCCGCGGAGCAGGATGGAAAACAATCCAAGCAATCATGTCCAAAGACCCATCATTATCTTCCCTGTTCACGACGAATTACGTTGAATGGGCAAAAATGCTCCCTATCCCTTCAAATAAGCTTAACCTCTTTCTCAAAGATTTACATTCACTCCATTCCATTGAAAAACTTAAAAAATACGAAGATAGCCAAATCCATTGTTTGACGATCTTCGATGATGAGTATCCTTTTTTGCTAAAGCAAATATTCGATCCTCCGTGGGTTCTTTATTTTAAAGGTGATAAGAAGCTTTTAACGAAGAAGAATACCCTAGGTGTTGTTGGAACACGCAAGCCAACCTCGTATGGGCTGGAGGCCTTAAAAACGATTCTATTACCGCTTGTAAAGAAAAAGTTCGTGATCATAAGCGGAATGGCTGCTGGAATCGATGCAGAGTCACATTAGATCACATTAAGGGAAGGCGGAGATACGATCGGGGTTTTAGGCGGAGGGCTTAAGCAAATATATCCGAAATCCAATATTACCCTTGCTGAAGAAATCATGAATAAAGGCCTGCTTATATCTGAGACTCCGCCGGAAGTGAAGGCGGAACCATGGATGTTTCCACTTAGGAATCGAATCATCAGCGGATTATCACAGGGCGTATTCGTGGTGGAAGCAAAAGAAAGAAGCGGTTCCCTTATTACGGCACAAGCTGCTTTGGAACACGGCAGGGAAGTATTTGCGCTTCCTGGTAATGTTACGAGCCCTGAATCACTGGGTACCAATCAATTAATTTATGATGGTGCCAAACTTGTTTTTAGCTCCAGGCAGATCGAGGAAGAGTTTTGAACAATATAATATAGAAGATAGACGGAGAATCAAACGGGAAAATTGAAAAAATAGGTGCTTTTTTTGAAGGGTGGGTTGAATTATTAGACAAAAAGGTTGAAAATATTGTAAAACTGTTATAAGTTTTGCAAATGGCACCTCTTGTCAAAAAACTAGAAATAAATGAATCAGCATGCTTTGAAAAATAAAGAGGTGTTGACAAATGATTTTTGAATGATTAATAATAGTGAAGATTTATATTACCTCTTTGAGGAGGATTTATTGGATGTCAGAATACTTAGTGATTGTGGAATCGCCCGCAAAGGCGAAAACAATAGAACGTTACTTGGGAAAAAAATATAAAGTAAAGGCTTCCATGGGGCATGTACGCGATTTGCCTAAAAGTCAAATGGGTGTCGATGTTGAACATGAATATGAACCTAAATATATAACTATCCGCGGCAAAGGCCCGGTTTTAAAAGAATTGAAAACCGCTGCAAAAAAAGCGAAAAAAATCTATCTCGCGGCTGACCCCGACAGGGAAGGGGAAGCGATTGCCTGGCATTTGGCTCACAGTCTTGATGTTGACGTTAACTCGGATTGCCGCGTGGTATTCAACGAGATCACGAAAGAGGCTATCAAGGAATCATTTAAATCGCCTAGGCCAATAAATATGAAATTGGTTGATGCTCAGCAGGCAAGAAGGGTCTTGGACCGTTTGGTCGGATACAATATAAGCCCGTTATTGTGGAAAAAGGTGAAAAAAGGCTTAAGCGCTGGACGGGTCCAATCGGTTGCTGTACGGATGATCATTGACCGGGAGAAGGAGATCAAAGATTTTATTCCGGAAGAGTATTGGACAATCAAGGCTGATTTTGTAAAAGGGAAAGAACAGTTTGAAGGTTCTTTCTTCAGCCTTGGCGGCGAGAAGAAGGAATTAAATACCGAAGAGGACGTCAAAAAAGTGCTCGCTTCTTTAAATGGCGGCGAATTTACGATAGGAGCCGTGGCTAAAAAGGAAAGAAGGCGCAATCCAGCAGCACCTTTTACAACTTCTTCCCTGCAACAGGAAGCGGCACGTAAATTGAATTTCCGTGCGAAGAAAACCATGATGCTTGCTCAGCAGCTTTATGAAGGAATCGAGCTTGGCAAGGAAGGTACAGTCGGGTTAATCACTTATATGAGAACCGATTCGACCCGTATTTCAGATAGTGCCAAAGAGGAAGTCCATACGTTCATTCAAAATAATTATGGTAAAGAATATGTTCAGGTCGAGCAGCGCAAGGAGAAAAAACAAACTAATGCCCAGGACGCGCATGAAGCGGTCAGGCCAACAAGTACATTACGTGAACCGGGTGTAGTCAAGGAGTTCTTATCCAGAGATCAATTCCGTCTTTATAAATTGATTTGGGAACGATTCGTTTCCAGTCAAATGTCTTCGGCGGTCATGGATACGATGAGCATCGACCTGCATAACGGGGATGTCATCTTCAGGGCAAATGGTTCAAAAATTAAATTTCCGGGTTTCATGAAGGTATATGTTGAAGGATCCGATGACTCGGTGGAAGAAAAGGAAAATGCACTTCCGGATGTGAAAAAAGGAGATCAATTCTTTTCAAAAGATATCGAGCCGAAGCAGCATTTTACACAGCCACCGCCCCGATATACTGAAGCCCGTCTGGTCAAGACCCTAGAGGAACTGGGAATAGGCCGTCCTTCTACATATGCGCCTACCTTGGATACGATCCAAAAACGGGGCTATGTTACCTTGGATAATAAACGGTTCATCCCGACAGAGCTTGGTGAGATTGTTCTCGAATTGATACGCGAATTCTTCCCGGATATTCTCGATGCAGAGTTCACTGCCAAGATGGAACAGGAATTTGACAGCGTTGAGGAAGGCAATATTGAATGGATTAAGGTCATCGATGAATTTTATAAAGAATTTGCCGTTCATTTGGCCAAGGCCGAAGTCGAGATGGAGAAAATTGAAATCAAAGATGAACCTGCAGGTGAAGATTGCGTGGAGTGCGGACATGGGATGGTCTTTAAGATGGGACGTTATGGAAAGTTCATGGCATGCAGTAATTTCCCGGATTGCCGTAACACCAAACCAATCGTCAAGGAAATCGGGGTCAAATGCCCAAAATGTAAAGAAGGAAATATCATTGAAAGGAAGAGTAAAAAACGACGCATATTTTACGGGTGTGATACCTACCCTGGATGTGACTTCATATCTTGGGATAAACCGCTGCCGCGGAGTTGTCCAAAATGTGAAGGCACACTTGTTGAGAAAAAACTCAAAAAAGGAGTCCAGGTCCAGTGCATGGATTGTGATTTTAAAGAAATGCCCCAAGCATAGAAAAGGCCGTGAAATCGTTTACTTTCCTTGTGAACTATCGAAAAACCCTAAATATAAATGGACTCGGCATTTGCCGGGTTTCTTTATGTTCAGGGAAGTATGATATCATGGTGATATGTGGATTTACTTCCAAGAAGAAAATGGATAACACTTGAAACTTTTTTATTTAGGCCATGTGATGTAAAATTCAGTGGACAAGTACATTCTTTTAAAGATATAATTCCTATTTGCGTCCGTTACCCTTTTAGTGAATAAGGATGGCATATCTTTAAAATAATCGTTAGCAGGAATGAGTATTTCGGGTATAAATACATAGATATCGTTAAAAATGAAACTTCTGGAAAGCAGTTTTAATGATAAATGATCCTGTCTTATCATATCTATACATGGAGGTTCGAAAAATGAAAGAAACAAAAGTAAGTGTAATCGGTGCTGGGCTTGCTGGAAGTGAAGCGGCGTGGCAGTTAGCTAAAAGAGGAATTAAAGTCGATCTATACGAAATGCGCCCTGTAAAACAAACGCCAGCCCATCATACCGATAAATTCGCTGAACTTGTTTGTTCCAATTCACTTCGGGCAAATACGTTAACAAATGCAGTTGGTGTATTAAAAGAAGAAATGCGTATACTGGATTCGGTCATCATGTCCGCAGCGGATGCTTGTGCTGTACCGGCTGGCGGTGCATTAGCTGTTGATCGTCATGAATTTGCCGGTCTTGTTACGGAAAGGGTCAAAAATCATCCAAATGTGACGGTCATTAATGAAGAAGTGACGGAAATTCCGGAAGGTCCTACCGTCATTGCAACCGGTCCGCTTACAAGTCAGTCACTATCTGATAGCTTAAAGCAAATCATGGATGAAGAATACTTGTACTTTTATGATGCAGCCGCACCAATTCTTGAAAAAGACAGCATCAATATGGATAAAGTATATTTGAAATCCCGTTATGATAAAGGGGAAGCGGCTTATTTGAACTGTCCGATGACGGAAGAAGAGTTTGACCGCTTTTATGATGCATTGATTGCTGCTGAAACAGTCCCGCTTAAAGAATTCGAAAAAGAAATCTTTTTTGAAGGCTGCATGCCGATTGAAGTGATGGCATCACGTGGGAAGAAAACGATGTTATTTGGTCCATTGAAGCCTGTTGGCTTAGAAGATCCAAAAACGGGAAAACGCCCTTTTGCTGTAGTTCAATTGCGTCAGGATGATGCGGCAGGAACACTTTACAATATTGTTGGTTTTCAGACACATTTGAAATGGGGGCCGCAAAAAGAAGTATTGCAGCTCATACCTGGATTGGAAAATGCGGAAATTGTACGTTATGGGGTCATGCATAGAAACACTTTCATAAACTCACCTAATGTTTTGAAGCCAACGTACCAATTCAAGAATCGCGATGATTTATTCTTTGCCGGTCAGATGACTGGAGTTGAAGGGTATGTTGAATCGGCTGCGTCGGGACTTGTAGCGGGTATCAATGCTGCAAGGATCGTCGAAGGTTTGGAGCCTATCATTTTCCCTGCGGAGACGACGATGGGCAGCATGGCAAGGTACATAACGTCGACTAATGGTAAGAGCTTCCAGCCGATGAATGCCAACTTTGGATTGCTTCCAGACCTTGAAGTGAGAATCAAATCCAAAAAAGAGCGGAACGAAACACATGCTAAACGCGCTTTGGACACAATTCAGAACTTTGTGAAAAATTTGTAAAATATTTGCCTGCTGTTTTAAAGTATGATACTATTTATTAGCCTTTGCGAGGTGTTTCCATGATTAATCAAAAAAAGGCATTATCATCCTTCATCGAATATTTACAAATTGAAAAGAACAGTTCACATTACACCATTGAAAATTACAAACGTGATATTCAGGAATTTTTTCTGTTCCTTAATGAACAGGGGATTGAGGACATCACGTCCGTTGAATATCTTGATGTCCGGTTATATTTAACGAATTTATATGAGAAAAAACTTTCTAAGCGCACTGTTGCAAGAAAAACTTCTTGCTTGCGGAGCCTTTATAAATTTTTACTGCGTGAAGGTGATGTGAAAGATAACCCTTTTTCCCTTGCTTCTTTACCTAAAAAGGATCAAAGACTGCCACGGTTTCTTTATGAGAAGGAAATGGATCAGTTGTTTTCTTCTTTAAAGAAAGATTCACCGATAGGAATAAGGAACAATGCCTTACTGGAATTATTGTATGCTACAGGCATTCGCGTAAGTGAATGTTGTGATATTAAACTGCAGGATATCGATCTTTCCTTGGGGACGGTACTGATCCATGGAAAAGGAAAAAAGGATCGCTACGTTCCGGTTGGTAGATATGCACAGGAAGCGATAGATTTATACATACGTACAGCCAGGATGGAATTGACTTCGTCTGACGCCAAGGCGCATGTTTATTTATTTGTTAATTTTCGTGGAGACCCTCTGACACCTAGGGGAGTTCGCTATATATTGAATGAATTGATTAAAAAGTCAGCCGCAGATGGAAGTCTTCATCCCCACATGCTAAGGCATTCGTTTGCTACACACCTATTGAATAATGGGGCGGACATTCGCACGGTTCAGGAATTGCTTGGTCATTCTAAAATTTCATCAACGCAAGTGTATACGCATGTTACAAAAGACCAATTGAAAAAAGTCTATAATGCATCACATCCGCGGCCTTAAATGTTGAAAGGGGACACTTTATGACAACGATATTTGCAGTGCATCATAAAGGTGAATGTGCCATGTCCGGTGATGGGCAGGTTACTTTAGGAAATTCAGTAGTGATGAAGCATACAGCGAGGAAAGTAAGAAAAATCTTTAATGGTAATGTCCTTGCAGGTTTTGCAGGATCCGTTGCAGATGCTTTCACTTTATTTGAGATGTTCGAAGCCAAACTTGAAGAGTATAATGGCAATCTTCAGCGCGCTGCCGTTGAAATGGCAAAGCAATGGAGAAGTGACAATGTATTGAGGAAGCTTGAAGCCATGCTAGTCGTGATGGATAAGAACCATTTACTGCTCGTTTCTGGCACCGGGGAAGTAATTGAACCGGATGACGGGATTCTCGCTATAGGATCGGGAGGGAATTATGCATTGGCTGCCGGCAGGGCATTGATGCGGTTTTCCAGCGACCACTTATCGGCAAAGGAAATCGCTCAATCATCTTTACAAATTGCAGCGGAAATTTGTGTATTTACGAATACGAATATAATCGTGGAAGAGTTGTAAGGAGGAGCGCAAATGTCAAAAAAAGCTAATTTAACACCGAGGCAAATCGTTGAAAAACTGGATCAGTATATCGTTGGGCAGCGTGAGGCAAAACGGGCAGTGGCAGTGGCTCTTCGGAATCGCTACCGACGTTCCCTTCTCTCGGATCAACTTCGTGATGAAGTCGTTCCGAAGAATATATTAATGATTGGACCGACAGGTGTTGGGAAAACAGAAATAGCTCGGAGAATGGCTAAATTGGTAGGTGCTCCTTTTGTAAAAGTTGAAGCAACAAAATTTACGGAAGTCGGGTATGTCGGCCGTGATGTAGAGTCCATGGTTCGTGATTTGGTTGAGACTTCCGTCCGCCTCGTGAAGGAAGAAAAGATGGCCAGCGTAAAGGAACGGGCAGAAGAAAATGCAAATCGCCGCCTAATAGAGTTATTAGTGCCATCAACAAAAAAACAGAGTAATTTCAAGAATCCTCTTGAAGTCTTTTTTGGAGGCAATAACAATCAAGACGAACAGGATCCGGAAGAAAATTCCGAAGATTTAAGTTTGCAGGAAAAAAGAAAAATCGTCGCTGAAAAGCTGGCTAATGGTGAGCTGGAAAGTGAAATGATAACGGTCGAAGTGGAAGAACAGGCTGCTTCGATGTTTGATATGCTCCAAGGTTCGGGAATGGAACAAATGGGGATGAACATGCAGGATGCTTTAGGAAGCTTGATGCCGAAAAAAAGCAAGAAGCGCAAATTGAAAGTAAGTGAAGCGAGAACCGTTTTAACGAATGAAGAAGCGGCAAAATTGATTGATATGGATGAAGTCACTTCAGATGCAGTATACGGGGCTGAGCAAAATGGGATCATCTTCATAGATGAAATAGACAAAATTGCGAGTAAGCAATCTGGAAGTTCATCAGCGGATGTATCAAGAGAGGGTGTCCAAAGGGATATCCTGCCAATAGTTGAAGGTTCAACAGTAGTGACTAAATATGGTTCCGTTAAAACGGATCATGTCCTATTCATTGCTGCAGGGGCCTTTCATATGGCTAAGCCATCCGACCTAATCCCGGAATTACAAGGTAGATTCCCAATTCGTGTAGAATTGAACAAACTGACTGTAGACGACTTTGTACGGATTCTGCATGAACCGGATAATGCCTTGTTAAAACAATATGTTGCTTTATTGGAAACTGAAGGTATAGAAATTGAATTTTCTGACGATGCTGTTCGTAAGATAGCAGAAGTGGCCTTCGAAGTAAATCAAAACACAGACAATATTGGTGCAAGAAGACTTCATACCATTTTGGAACGGTTGCTTGAAGACTTATCGTTTGAAGCTCCGGAAATAACGATGGAGAAGATTACAATTACACCCCAATATGTCGAAGGTAAGCTTGGTTCTATCGCCCGGAACAAAGATTTAAGCCAGTTTATCCTTTAATTAGAAACAATTTTGGCAATGATTTGCCTACGCAATGAACATAAAATTACGGAAATACAACTTCATAGTTATTGTGAACCATGGTATTTTTAGGAGGAACAAATCAAATGAATTTATTAGCAAAAACAAGAAAAATCAATGCAATGCTCCAAAAAGCAGCAGGTAAAGCAGTTAACTTCAAGGAAATGGCTGAGAGTTTAAGTGAAGTTATCGAAGCAAATGTATTCGTCGTCAGCCGCCGCGGGAAATTACTTGGCATCGCGGTAAGTCAGCAAATTGAAAACGAACGCATGTACAAAATGTTGGAAGATAAACAATTCCCTGAAGAGTACACAAAAAACCTGTTCAATATTCCTGAAACCTCTTCGAACCTTGATATCGAAAGCGAATATACTGCTTTCCCAGTCGAAAACAAGGAACTTTTCGCAACTGGATTAACAACGATCGTACCGATTATGGGTGGTGGAGAACGTTTAGGAACATTGGTTCTTGCCCGTTTACAAGAAAAATTTCACGATGATGATTTAATTTTAGCTGAATATGGTGCGACTGTAGTCGGCATGGAAATCCTTCGTGAAAAATCAGAAGAGATAGAAGAGGAAGCTCGTAGTAAAGCTGTCGTTCAAATGGCGATTTCCTCGTTATCTTACAGTGAATTGGAAGCAATAGAGCACATCTTTGAGGAACTTAAAGGTAATGAAGGTCTGCTTGTAGCATCAAAAATTGCGGACCGTGTCGGCATCACCCGTTCCGTTATCGTAAATGCCCTAAGGAAACTGGAAAGTGCAGGGGTCATTGAATCACGCTCTCTTGGAATGAAAGGTACTTATATCAAGGTATTGAACGATAAATTCCTTCTTGAATTAGAGAAGCTTAAAAATAATTAACATATAGAAAGGCAGTCCTTGAAAAAGGGCTGCCTTTTTTTGTATTCGGATGTGTTACTGTCCCGGATAAACAGGCAAATGCGGTGAAGGGCAGGGGGAGGAAGGGAAAAGAGGTAATTCAGGTAAAATGGAAATGTGAATATGGGCATGTTTTCTATTAGAAGCAAAATATAGTTAAGTATTTCTTATAAAGGGTAATTATATTATTATAACTGTCGAAATGGTGTAAATGAACGATGGGATAACTTTTTGATTCTTAAAAGACTATCGATAACGGTTTTCAGTCATTAGGGAAATTTGTCGAATGGTTCAACACCTTGATAAAAAGAATTTTTTTCAAAAAAGAAAAAATGCTGTAATCTGTTTCTTTCTTATAAATCCTTTATTTAAAAGGGTGAAATCAACTAAAATAAAATAATTATTTGCAAGTAAATGCGAAAATTAGTTCTAAAGTATCAGGTATATAGGTTGATTTTTCGATATGATATAAAAGTTAACAGAAGTAAAATTTGGTTAAAATGTAGAATATCATATTATAATGTAAGATTACGTAATATAATCCTATAATAATACTAAGAAAAAAGACAAATTTGAGCAATTTGTGACAATTTTCGACGATAATAGGTCTAAAGTCTATGTATTATTTATGGACATAGTTATAATGCTTCTTTAAAATTAAAACGTAAATCCGCTGGGTTAATTTATTGGTAAAGTGATTATCTGTTAATTATAGAAAGAGGTGATCGATGTGGAATTATTTTCGAATACTTTTCAATCACTAGAAAATGCCAAATGCCCTTTCTCCTTTTCGATTCTGAAGCCGATGTATCCAAAGCCATTGTGGACATTACTTCGAGATATGCAAATCATTCATTTGGGGTAGAATTGACTTTGCAAAAAAGCCATTTCCTCCAAAATATGAAGAGATATTTTTTGGGAAAGTAGGCCTCCTTTTTATGGGTAAAGTAAAAGTGCTGATAGTGGACGTTTCTGCATTTATGAGAAAGTTAATTTCAGTGTTTTTAGTAGAAGATAGCAGGGGGGAAGTCAGCGGGACTGCCAGGAATGGAAGAGATGTCATTAACAAAATAAAGGCTTTAAAACCCGATGTCGTGACTTTGGATGTGGAAATGCCAATTATGGACGTATTGGAAGCATTAAACCGGATAATGAATGAATGTCCAACCGCTGTAGTCATGTTATCAAGCACATGAACAGCGGAGCCTTTGACTTTGTAACTAAACCTTCGGGAGCCGTTTCATTGGATTTACTTAAAATCAAGAAAGAACTCCATGAAAAAGTTATGGCTGCCAGAAGGCAAATGTTCACAAACTAGAAAAAAATGCGAAAAATATTGAAAAAAGCCCATCCGTTTGGGGAAAATGTAGTAAAATAGATTCAACTGAATTGTCAAAAAGTGAAAAAAACCAAAGAAAATGGTCCTATAGATACAAGAGGTTATTAGTCATCGGTACATCAATAGGAGGCCCGAGAGCTCTGCAGACTGTCTTGACAGGACTCTCAGAAATTGATGCTCCCATACATTGTCCAGCATATGCCCCCGGTTTCACGAAATCTTTGGCAACACGCCTGAATTCATTATGCAAGATTAAAGTGAAGGAAGCTGAAGTGGGAGAACTGATTCAAAAAGTTTCGCTTACATCGCACCTGGAGGTTTTCACTTGAAGATGAGGAAGGTCGGGATGAGTTGGGCAATCCTTTTGGATTAATCCGAAGTGCGTCATGGACATCGCCCGTCGGTTGATGTGCTATTTGAATCGGGTAAGTGAAATGAATGATTCTGCGAAAATAGCCGTTATCATGACCGGGATGGGGATGGACGGTCGAGTGGACTTACCAATCTTAAACAAAAGGGTCCTTTAAAAGCGATAGCCGAATCACAGGAGACATCAATCGTTTTTGGTATGCCTTAGGCGGCAATCAATACCGAGTTAATAGATAGCGTAGAGGATGTAGAAAAAATAGCTAAAGCGATAATACGCTATTGTTAACACGTGGAGGTGTGAGATTGTATGAAATGAATCAATATTTAGAGGTATTTATAGAAGGAAGTAAAGAACATCTTCAAACGTGCAGCGAACAGTTGCTGGTACTCGAAAAGCACCCGGAAGACCTCTCGATCGTAAACGAAATCTTTCGTTCCGCCCATACCTTAAAAGGGATGTCAGCAACTATGGGATATGAGGATCTAGCCAATTTAACTCATAAAATGGAGAATGTGCTGGATGCGATCCGAAACAGTCATATCGCCCTTTCTCCTGAATTGTTTGATGTGATATTTTTAGCGGTTGATGATTTAGAAGCAATGGTCATGTCCATTGCTGAAGGTGGAGATGGAAAAAGAAATGTGAAGGATGTTGTCCATCAGCTGGAAATGATTGAAAAAAGGGAGTCGCCCTATTCTTCCACCATTGCAGAGATTGCAGCAGCTTCTGCCGTCCTAGAAAAGAAGGAAATGATTGCGGGAGAGTACGATGAATTTGAATGAACAGTAATTCAACAGTCCAAAGATCAAGGTTTCAACAGCTTCGAAATTTCGATAGGATTGCGTGAGGACTGTCTTTTAAAAGCGGCCAGGGTGTTTATGGTTTTCGAAGTGCTTGAAAAGTTAGGTGAAGTAATCAAGCTACGCCCACCCGTCGAACTTTTGGAAGGAGAGCAATTCGATCAGCAATTTATGATAACTATGGTAACAACTGTCGTGTGTCGGTGTTGTGATTTATGATGAAAAAAAAGAAATTGCAGGTTTGGCCCATATCATGCTTCCAGACTCTTCACTCGCTAAATCGGGACAGATCAACGTTGCCAAATTTGCAGATACGGCGATAAAGGAATTAGTGCAGGTATTAGTCAAAGAAGGCACAAGAATGCCATTCCTCAAAGCGAAGCTGGCTGGAGGAGCACAAATGTTTCAATTTGCCTCCGGAGGGGATTTAATGAGAATCGGACCCCGGAATGTGGAAGCTGTCCGGAAAGAGTTATCTGACTTGCGGATTAGAATCGTTGCCGAAGATGTTGGCGGGAATAGCGGAAGAACGATTGAATTCAATTTAAATGATTGTCTGCTAAATATACGGACCGTTACAAAAGGGACCAAAAACATATAGGATCGGATTTGGCTTTTGAAAAGCCAAAAATATGACAGGTACACTTGCTACTGAATTATTATTGCATGTATGGCTTTAGGGGCCGTTTTGATCACAAATCGTATATAACAATGTTAGGAGGATGTCGAATGTCTCATCTGACCATCGAAGAAGAGCAGTTATGTTGGAAAAATTGGGTGGATTGCAGAGATTCGCTAGCCGGGGACATTTTGGTAAAGAAATACATACCTCTCGTATCGTATCATGTTCAACGTATTTCAGTAAGTCTTCCTAAAAATGTGAGCCGGGATGATATATGGAGTTTAGGGATGATGGGGTTATTCGATGCCCTGGAACGCTTTGATACGAAGCGTGACCTGAAGTTTGACACATATGCATCTTTTAGAATCCGTGGTGCTATTTTAGATGGATTAAGGAAAGAGGATTGGCTTCCACGGAATGCAAGAGATAAAGCCAAGAAAATTGAATCTGCAATAGAAAAGCTGGAGCAGCAATACTTGAGGAACCTTTCGCCAGATGAGATTGCCGCTGAATTGAATATCCCGGAAGATGAAGTATATGCTGCATTAAATGAGAATTTCTTTGCCAATGTACTATCTATTGATGAGAATCCCCAAGAGGACGATAAAGAAAGCGCGAATTTTCATATTAAAGATGAAAAGGCGGATTTACCTGAGGAACATGTGTTAAGGGACGAACTGTATGTGGAATTAACCAAATTCATAGAAACGCTTAATGAAAAAGAACAGTTGGTTTTACAGCTTTTTTATAAGGAAGAACTAACATTAACCGAAATCGGACAAGTGATGGGCCTATCTACGTCCCGGATATCCCAAATTCACTCAAAAGCGATTTATAAATTAAGAAACACGATGCAAGATCAAAAGATTTAATGAAGATACTTTCATTGAAGAGGGCTATGGAGTCTGGAAGGCATAAGGGATTCCTATTGAACGAAGAAAGCCCTGTAAATCAAATTGATAGAATTTTTACGGATACTTGCATCAATAAATGTTTCGAAATCACAGAATGTTCGAACTGTACTTTGTCAAGAAGAGAATAGGGAAAGTAATCAAGAAAAAACAACAGTGAAAAAAGATCCCCATCCGTTTAATGGTAACAGGATTGACTATTCCGGTTAATTAGGAGGCAGTATGTCAGCATTTTTTATATTTCTGTTGTTTGTATTGAACATATTCACCATTTTTGCCATCATCGTTTTATATCTTCGCCAAAATCGTTTAAGCATGTTGGAAAAAGACCAAAAAGCCGTCATTGGAGAAATGGAACAACTTTTGTCTGGTTATTTAATGGAGATGAAAGAGGATAACGAGACACTGGTAAAGGCAATCAACAATTCGGTGGCAATGAATCCTGAGCATGGACAAAAAGGACAAGAACATAGTTCAATCAAAGAAACAAAGAAAGAAAAACAAGAACAAAACATTCTGCTAGAGTATGAAGAGGGAAGTCGTGCCGCAGCTAAAATGCAGGCAATTAACGCTTATAAAATAGTGCCTGAAAAAAATGTAGCCAAATGCTTTACCCGTAAAAGTCGAGGACAAATTGGAGCTTTCATCGGCAGCCACTTCCCCTCAAAACGAGTGGAAGCCGGCTGGCATGGAATTTTCGGACATGCTGCAGGCTTCGTTAAATGAAAGGTCATTGAATGAAAAAGTGGATATGTTAAGCGGATCAAGGGAATTCAGTAGAGGGAATCGCCAAAAAGTTAGGTCGCGGTCAAACGGAGATTGAGCTATTACTAAAGTTTCGCAAGAATAGATAAAGTTATCTCTTGATTATACAGAGCCATTATGATATATTATGAAATGGTGTTAATACACACGCCCCGTGATTCTTGCAGATGGTGCTGTTACGACAGTTTCTGTATGAAAATGATCGGTGCGGAGGAAAAACAAAACCATTTAGGAGGAACTAAAATGTCAGTCATTTCTATGAAACAATTGCTTGAAGCTGGTGTGCATTTCGGACACCAAACACGTCGCTGGAACCCGAAAATGAAGAAATATATCTTCACTGAGCGTAACGGCATCTACATCATCGACCTTCAAAAAACAGTTAAAAAGGTTGAAGAAGCTTATAACTTCGTGAAAGAACTAGCTGCTAACGGTGGTACTGTTCTTTTCGTCGGAACTAAAAAACAAGCTCAAGAATCTGTTAAAGAAGAAGCTATCCGTTCTGGTATGTACTATGTAAACCAACGTTGGTTAGGTGGAACTTTAACAAACTTTGAAACAATCCAAAAACGTATCACTCGTCTTAAAAATATCGAAAAAATGGAAGAAAACGGAACTTTCGAAGTTCTTCCTAAAAAAGAAGTTATCCAACTTAAAAAAGAATGGGATCGCTTAGAAAAATTCTTAGGCGGTATTAAAGATATGAAGACTCTTCCAGATGCGATCTTCGTTATCGACCCTCGCAAAGAGCGTATTGCTGTTGCGGAAGCACACAAATTACACATTCCACTTGTTGGTATCGTTGATACAAACTGTGATCCGGATGAAATCGATGTAGTTATTCCTGCGAATGACGATGCAATCCGTGCTGTTAAATTATTAACAGGTAAAATGGCAGATGCTATCTTAGAAGCTAAACAAGGCGAAGAAACAGCAACTGAAACAACTACTGCTTAATAAGTAAAAAAGGTTGCTTATTCAGTAAGAAAAAAGGTGATAAGAGGATAATGCCTTTTATCCCTTTTTTTTGCACTAAATAAACATACATAAAATCACTGTACGGAATGTCTTTTCTTAAAGGTATGGGCGATTTTTAAGGGATGAAAATCATCAGCTGGTTTAGTTCCGTCATATTGACTGAAAAAGTGGATGTTTTTCGAAATATTGTCAAAGCTCGTTATTTTCTTTGATGATAACAAGTATTTTTTGGCAATAATGGGTAAAGATTGAATAAACTGCATTTAATTTGAGGAGGATATATATTATGGCAATCACTGCACAATTAGTTAAAGAATTGCGTGAAAAAACTGGTGCCGGTATGATGGACTGTAAAAAGGCACTTGTACAAACAGAAGGCGATATGGAAAAGGCAATCGATTTCCTACGTGAAAAAGGAATTGCAAAAGCTGCTAATAAAGGCGACCGTATCGCTGCTGAAGGTTTAACTTCAATCGTTGTTGAAGGAAACCAAGCGGTTATTCTTGAAGTGAACTCTGAAACTGATTTCGTTGCTAAAAACGAAGGCTTCCAAATTCTTGTTAAGGAATTGGCTGGGTTCCTTCTTGCGAACAAACCTGAAAGCGTTGAAGCTGCTCTTGAGCAAACAATGGAAAATGGAGCAAAAGTTGCAGATCATATCAATGCTGCTGTTGCTAAAATTGGGGAAAAATTAACTCTTCGCCGTTTCCAAGTCGTTTCTAAAACAGATAACGACGCATTTGGTGCATACCTTCACATGGGTGGACGCATCAGCGTACTATCAGTTCTTGAAGGTACAACTGACGAAGAGGCAGCTAAAAGCGTTTCAATGCATATTGCTGCAATTAACCCTAAATATATCTCTCGCGACCAAGTGGATGCTAGCGAATTAGAACGCGAACGCGAAGTTCTTACGCAGCAAGCTCTTAATGAAGGAAAACCTGAAAAAATCGTTGCGAAAATGGTTGAAGGACGTATCAATAAATTCTACGAAGAAATCTGTGTTAACGAACAAGCTTTCGTTAAGAACCCTGATCAAAAAGTGGGACAATTCGTTGAATCAAAAGGCGGAAAAATCCAATCATTCGTTCGTTATGAAGTAGGGGAAGGTCTTGAAAAACGTCAAGAAAACTTTGCTGAAGAAGTAATGAATCAAGTTAAAAAAGACTAATTGTCAGATAATTAATAATGGGGAACACTCTTGTGTTCCCTATTTTTTGAAATGTCATGATTTTTTGGCAGTATTGCAAGAAAGCATGATGAACGAATGAAAAGATTACATAGTTGGAGGTTCTCATGAGTAACGCTAAATATAAACGTGTCGTTCTAAAACTAAGTGGTGAAGCATTAGCCGGTGAAGAAGGATTTGGAATTAACCCTGCAGTAATTAAATCCATTGCTGAACAAGTCAAGGAAGTGGCTGAGCTTGATGTGGAAGTGGCTGTTGTTGTCGGTGGCGGAAACATCTGGCGCGGGAAAATAGGCAGTGAAATGGGCATGGATCGTGCTAATGCCGATTATATGGGGATGTTGGCTACAGTCATGAACTCATTGGCATTACAAGACAGCCTTGATCAGCTTGGAATTGAAACACGCGTGCAAACTTCCATTGAGATGAGACAAGTAGCAGAACCATACATTAGACGCCGTGCAATCAGGCATCTAGAGAAAAAGAGAGTGGTGATTTTTGCAGCTGGTACAGGTAATCCATACTTCTCAACGGATACCACTGCCGCCCTGCGTGCTGCAGAAATTGAAGCTGATGTCATCTTGATGGCGAAGAATAATGTGGATGGCGTATACAATGCAGATCCGGTTAAAGACAAAAATGCAGTGAAGTATGATGAACTTTCCTATCTTGATGTGATTAAAGAAGGGTTAGAAGTAATGGATTCAACTGCGTCCTCACTATGCATGGACAATGATATTCCATTGATCGTCTTCTCGATCATGGAAAAAGGTAATATTAAACGGGCCGTTTTAGGCGAAACGCTTGGAACTATTGTAAGGGGGAAATAAAAGATGCCGAAACAAGTTATTTCGAATGCGAAAACGAAAATGGAAAAAGCCATTGGAGCGTACACACGTGAATTAGCAAGCATCCGTGCCGGAAGGGCAAATGCCTCATTGCTTGATAGAATCTCGATTGATTATTATGGTTCGCCGACACCTGTTAATCAGGTGGCTGGTATTTCTGTCCCGGAAGCTAGACTATTAGTCATTCAACCATATGATAAAACGGTATTGGGTGAAATCGAAAAGGCGATTTTGAAATCAGACTTAGGCTTAAATCCTTCTAATGACGGATCGATCATCAGGATAGCCATCCCGGCGTTAACTGAAGAGCGCAGAAAAGAGCTTGTGAAAGTTGTGAAAAAAGAAGCGGAAGAGGCAAAAATAGCTGTCCGTAATGTGCGTCGCGATGCTAATGATGATTTGAAAAAGCTTGAAAAAAGTGGTGAAATCACTGAAGATGATTTGCGTGGCTATGCTGATGACATCCAAAAGATGACAGATGGCAATATCACGAAAATCGATGAAATTACAAAAGATAAAGAAAAAGAAATTTTGGAAGTATAATTTCCATTGAAGAATTGATTAAATAAAGAGGGCCGAATCCATACTGGGTCATGTCTTGGTGCTAACATATAGGTGTGCTTAAAGGAGAAAACTGTTATAATAAGGTTTCTCCGATAATGATTACTCCTTGAGTTAGTATGTTGCATGCAAACGTTGGAGGTGGCCTTTTTTTTGCATTTTTCATGTCAGTCATAATCGGTTTCAGAAAAAAGAAGGAATGATTTCTCCCTTTCAAGCTTCTAATGAAGAAATAATTTTCATAATAATAATATGAGAACCAGTTTTTTTTTGATATTATAATATAGATTCTTTTTAAGCGGCAGAAAGCTTGATATACATAGTGCACGAAAAACTTTGCCTTTGTAGAGAGATAAGTACAACCTGATGGGGGACTAACATATGTATTCACTTTGGAAGCGTTTCGTTAAAAAAGATGCTTCTTCCGATGTAACAAATAGGATTCAGCATATTAAACAGTTTGATGTTCCTCAGCATATCGCCATCATTATGGATGGGAACGGCCGTTGGGCCAAAAAGCGTGCATTGCCACGTGTGGCGGGTCATCATGAAGGAATGAAAACCGTTCGTAGAATTACGAAAGTTGCCAATAAATTAGGGGTCAAAACTTTGACGGTCTATGCGTTTTCCACTGAAAATTGGAAACGCCCGAAAAGTGAAGTCGACTTTTTGATGAAGCTGCCCCAGGAATTTCTTGGGACTTTTTTGCCCGAGCTCATTTCGGAAAATGTTAGAGTTGAAACGATTGGGGACTTGTCGCTCATTCCGTCACATACTCAAAGTGCCGTTAAACGGGCAATGGAAGACACGAAAGACAATGATGGGATGATTCTGAATTTTGCCCTGAACTATGGAAGCCGTGGGGAGATTGTATCTGCAGTGAATAGCATCATTCAAGATGCTAAGAATGGTATAATAAAGGAAAATGTAACGGAGGAAATGGTATCCAGTTACCTGATGACCAAACATTTGTCGGATCCCGATTTACTGATCCGTACTAGCGGTGAAATCCGTTTAAGTAATTTCATGCTTTGGCAGTCTGCTTATACGGAGCTTTGGTTTACTGAAGTGCTGTGGCCGGATTTTAGTGAAGAGCATTTATTGCAGGCAGTTGAGGAGTATCAAAAGCGTTCACGAAGATTCGGTGGCGTTTAATGTAGAAGGCGAGGAAAATGGAATAATGAAACAACGAATTATTACGGCGGTCGTAGTTGCCGCTATCTTCATTCCACTAGTCATTTTAGGGGGCACTCCCTTTTTACTGACGGTTTATCTGTTAGGCTCGATTGGTTTGTACGAACTGATGAAAATGAAAAAGTTACGTGTACTTTCTTTTGAAGCATTTCTTTCTCACATATTATTGTGGGTGCTTTTATTGCCTAATGAGCATACCGCTTTTTTGGCAGAAATTAATTATGATAAAGTTCAAGTATTCTTGATCGGGGTTTTGCTGCTGTTACTTTATACAGTCGTTTCAAAAAACCGTTTTACCTTTGATGACGCAGGCTTTCTAGTGATTTCAATCCTATACTTGGGGATAGGTTTCTACTTCCTATTTGAAACACGTGACTCTTTGGGGTTGGGGCTGATCTATATCCTGCTTACCCTATTTACGATCTGGGCAACTGATTCCGGAGCCTACTTCATTGGTAAATCGCTTGGTAAAAGAAAGCTATGGCCAGAAATAAGTCCAAACAAGACGGTGGAAGGATTTATCGGCGGGTTAATATCCGCGATGGTGGTGGGTGTTTTATTTTACGCCTTCTCCAGCCTTGATTACACGTTATTACAATTATTATTGATTTCATTAATCATTGGGGTATTCGGCCAATTGGGTGATCTCGTCCAATCCGCGTATAAACGTCATTATGGCGTTAAGGATTCAGGGAATCTCCTCCCGGGACATGGTGGAATTTTGGACAGGCTAGATAGTGTGATCTTCATTTTACCGATTTTGCATTTATTGCATGTTTTATAATATAAATATAGGCAAGCGTTATATGAATTAGGAGATGAACAATTTGAAAAATATCAGCCTTTTGGGCGCGACAGGATCGATTGGTCAACAAACGGCGGATGTAGTCAGGTCCCATCCGGATCAATTCAAGATCGTGGCGCTTTCTGCTGGAAAGAATATAGAATTGGTCAGGACTTATATACAAGAGTTTGAACCGAAACTGGTTTCAGTCCAGACGGAAGAAGATTATCATGTTTTGAAAAGTGAATTCTCCAACCGCAAAGATATCGAGTTCATGTATGGGGATGAGGGATTGACTGCTGTTGCTGTTTATGATCAGGCGACGATATTGGTCAATGCCGTCATCGGAAGCGTGGGTCTTTATCCGACACTTCAAGCAATAAAGGCAAAAAAGGATATTGCTATCGCCAACAAGGAGACGTTGGTGACGGCGGGTCATTTGGTCATGAGTGAAGCAAAAAAAGCGGGGGTCAGATTGCTGCCGGTTGACAGTGAGCATTCAGCTATTTTTCAGGCACTGCAAGGTGAAAAGGAAAAAAATATAGAACGTCTTGTCATTACTGCTTCAGGAGGCAGTTTTCGAGATCGGACCAGGGAAGAATTGAAGGATGTAACGGTGGAAGAGGCACTGAACCATCCGAACTGGTCAATGGGAGCTAAAATCACGATCGATTCAGCATCAATGATGAATAAAGGGTTGGAAGTGATCGAGGCCCATTGGCTATTCGATCTTCCCTACGATAAAATTGATGTATTGCTACATAAGGAGAGCATCATCCATTCCATGGTTGAGTTTCATGACTCCAGCGTGATAGCACAACTGGGGACACCGGATATGCGGGTGCCGATACAATATGCACTTACTTATCCAGACCGTATTCCGCTGGCAGGCCGCAAACGATTGAACCTTGCTGAAGCAGGCAAACTGCATTTCAGGGATATGGATTTCACCAGATATCCTTGTTTGCAATTCGCTTATAAAGCAGGTAAAATGGGCGGAACGATGACTACTGTGTTGAATGCCGCCAATGAAGCCGCAGTCTCTGCATTCTTATCTGGAAAGGTAACCTTCCTTGAAATTGAGAAGTTAATTGAAAAAGCGCTGAATCAGCATTCCGTCATAGCCCTTCCAGATTTAGAAACGATTCAGGAAGTCGATAATATGACAAGGCAGTATATAGAATCTTTAGTGAAAGATAGGTGACCGGAACATGCAGACTTTAGAAACGATTATAGCGTTCATCATCATTTTTGGAGCTCTAGTTTTTTTCCATGAGCTTGGGCACTTAGTGTTTGCAAAGCGAGCAGGAATCTTATGCCGTGAGTTCGCAATCGGTTTCGGGCCAAAAGTATTCACATATAAAAAGAAGGAAACCGTTTATACCATCCGATTGCTTCCTCTTGGCGGTTACGTGCGTATGGCCGGTGAAGACGCAGAAAATATAGAATTGAAACCCGGCTATCGGGTTGGGTTAATGTTCGATAATGATGAGAATGTTACAAAGATCATTTTGAACAATAAAGATAAATATCCTGATATTCGACTTGTGGAAGTTGAAGTGATCGACCTTGATCATAAACTGATCCTTACTGGTTATGAAGAGGGAGAGGAAGATACACTAAAAACGTTTGCCATCCATAAAGAGGCTGTGATCGTTGAAAATGGTGTAGAGAACCAGATTGCTCCTTTTGACCGGCAATTTGCCTCAAAGTCGCTTGGGCATCGTTTTCTGACGATTGTAGCTGGTCCGGCAATGAACTTCGTTTTGGCTTTTGTCATTTTTGTGCTGATCGGCCTGTTTCAAGGTGTTGTGGTGGATGAAGCAAAACTAGGTGAGTTGACTCCGGATGGTTCGGCTGTAAATGCCGGTTTAAAATCGGGAGATGTCATTCAATCCATAGAAGGTACGGAAGTCTCCACTTGGGGAGATGTTCAGGAAAGCATTCAAAAGAACCCTGGGCAAGAGATCGAGTTTGTCGTTGACAGGGACGGGAAAACACTAGAAGTGCCGGTTGTTCCACAAGAAGTGGAAAGGGAAGGGAAGAAAATCGGGATTATCGGTGTTTACCCTCCGGTTGAAAAAGCACCGATTAAAGCTATACAATATGGTTTTACAGAAACGTATTTTTGGACAAAACAAATCTTCATTATCCTTGGTGATCTTGTAACGGGAGGATTTACGATCGACAGTTTATCTGGTCCTGTAGGCATATATAAATCAACTGAGGAAGTGGCGAAACAAGGTTTATTCACGTTAATGAAATGGGCAGGGCTGCTCAGCATTAACCTGGGAATCATGAACCTGCTTCCGCTGCCGGCATTGGATGGAGGAAGGCTGTTGTTCTTTGTGGTCGAATTCTTAAGAGGGAAACCAATTGACCGTCAAAAAGAAGGGATGGTCCACTTCATCGGCTTTGCTTTGCTGATGTTATTGATGATTGTCGTTACCTGGAATGACATCCAGCGATTCTTCCTGTAAGACATGTTTGGATAATGCAAAAACTGGCCAGCAGAATTATCTGTTGGCCGTTTTCTTATCTGAAGGCATTTCCTAGTTTTTTAATCGTTTTGGGGAAATTGTTTGTTTTCTAGGGAAATCGTAAGTATAATCGAGAATGAGTATATTAAATTAGCTTTTCTGAATGACCGGAAAGTCTTTTTTGTATGAAATGACCGTATTAAAATGTTGCGGTATCAAATTTACCGAAGCTGCAAGTAATTTAAAGGAAATATTGAAGAGGTGCAAATATGAAACAAAGTATGACGTTGATCCCTACATTGAGGGAAGTGCCTGCAGATGCTGAAATCAAAAGTCATCAGCTGCTATTGCGTGCAGGATTTATGAGACAAAATTCCAGCGGGGTTTATAGTTTTATGCCGCTTGGAAAAAAGGTGCTTCAAAAGGTTGAGGCGATCGTTAGGGAAGAACTGGAAAATGCAGGCGCAGTGGAACTGTTGATGCCGGCTTTACAACAAGCTGAATTCTGGCAGGAATCTGGACGCTGGTATACTTATGGTCCAGAGTTGATGCGGCTTAAGGATCGCAACAACCGTGAATTTGCGCTTGGTGCCACGCATGAAGAAGTGATAACCAGTTTAGTTCGCGATGAGGTGAAATCCTATAAGCGTCTTCCATTGACGGTTTACCAAATCCAAACCAAATTCCGTGATGAAAAAAGACCGCGTTTCGGATTGTTGCGTGGACGTGAGTTCATCATGAAGGATGCTTATTCTTTCCATGCTAATCAAGAAAGCCTGGATGCTGTATATAAAAATTTATTTGCGGCATATTCGAATATATTTAGCCGTTGTGGGTTGAACTTCCGTGCGGTCATTGCCGATTCTGGGGCAATGGGTGGTAAGGATACACATGAATTCATGGTCCTGTCTGAAATAGGGGAGGATACCATCGCATATTCGGATACTTCCGATTATGCAGCCAATATTGAAATGGCACCTGTGAATGTAAAATATGAAAAAAGCAGCGAAGAACAAATTGCACTTGAAAAAATTCATACACCGGGTCAAAAATCGATAGAAGAAGTTGCTGCATTCCTGAATACCGATGCAGCGAAACTAATAAAATCATTATTGTTTAAAGTGGATGAAAAGTATGTGCTAGTTTTGGTACGAGGAGATCATGAAGTCAATGATATCAAGCTGAAGAACTTCTATAACGCTTCAATCGTTGATTTGGTCGATCCAAATGAGACGAAGGAAGTCTTGGGATGTGCAATTGGATCTCTTGGACCTATAAATGTCACTTCTGATGTGGAAGTGGTTGCGGATCTTGCCGTCGAAGCCATGGTTAATGGAGTTTGTGGTGCAAATGAGGAAGACCACCATTATGTGAACGTCAATCCCGCTCGTGATTTTAACGTGGCCAATTATATAGATCTTCGTTTCATCCAAGAGGGCGACCCATCGCCCGACGGAAACGGAAAAATTAAATTTGCCAAAGGAATTGAGGTAGGCCACGTATTCAAGCTGGGAACAAAATATTCCGAAGCTATGAATGCGACATTCCTGGATGAGAATGGACGGACGCAGCCAATGATCATGGGATGTTATGGTATTGGGGTTTCCCGTACACTTGCAGCTGTCGCTGAACAATTCAACGATGAAAAGGGATTGGTCTGGCCAAAGAATTTAGCGCCATACCAAGTCCATTTGATTCCAATCAATATGAAGGATGAGGCTCAGGCTGCCCTGGCAGAAGATTTATATAAAGATTTAAAGGCACAAGGCATGGAAGTTCTAATGGATGATCGTCAAGAACGTGCAGGCGTAAAATTCGCAGACTCCGACTTGATCGGTCTCCCTGTCAGGGTGACTGTTGGTAAAAAGGCATCCGACGGAATTGTCGAAGTGAAAATTCGCAAAACGGGTGAGGTTCTTGAACTTGAAAGAGCTGAACTAACTCAAAAGCTTCACGAAATACTGGGATAATTTAAAAATGGGGGAACTAGGCATCATTCAATTGGATGATGCCTTTCCTTTTCATGGATTTGGATACTAGTGAAACATTCATGATATGTTATAATAGCCTCTGATATCAAAACGAAAATGCTAGTGAATAATATCTAAAGAGATAGTAGATAGGGGAGAGAGGGAATGGATCAAAATCCAAATAGCGGTAGAGAGAGATTTCAACTCTTGCTCCAGCAAATGGACTTGACCGAGGATGCCTTTGTGAATTATTTCATAGGTGCCGAAATTGATAAACTCTCAATCGAGAGGGAGTCCAAAACATGGCATTTTGCCTTTAATATACCTGCATTGATTCCTTGCAGTGTTCATACAAGACTTGCTACTCATCTAGCAAGTACGTTTTCCCATATTGCAAAGGTCACATTCAACTTGAATGTGGCCAATCCGCAAGTGACCGAACAATTGGTAAAAGAGTATTGGAAAAACTGCATTGGGGAGCTTGAAGGCATGTCTCCAGCACTGTTATCGCTCCTGAATGAACAAGTGCCAACGGTAAATGGATATAAGCTTATCGTAAGCGCCCGAAATGATACGGAAGCTGGTCAGCTGAAACGAAAATACTCCGGCATCATTTCGAATATCTACCAAACATTCGGTTTTCCTCCGTTGACACTTGAAGCGGAAGTGAAGGAAACGGTGTCGAATCCTGATTACCAAAAGTTTTTGGAAGAGAAACAAAAGGAAGACGCGGAAAAGGGACTTGCTGCACTAGTGGAAATGCAGAAGAAAGAATCGGAAAAAGGCGGCGACGATGGCGTATACGAAGGACCGGTTAAAATTGGCTACACGATTAAAGAAGATGCGGATTTCCGCAGAATCGAACAAATTATCGATGAAGAGCGCAGGATTGCTATCGAAGGATTCGTATTTGATGCAGAAGTGCGTGAGTTGCGAAGCGGACGAAGCCTGTTGACATTTAAAGTCACGGATTATACGAGCTCGATATTGGTCAAAATGTTTTCGCGTGATAAAGAAGATGCTGCCATACTTGCCCGAGTGAAAAAAGGGATGTGGGTACGTGCCCAAGGCAGCATCCAAAATGATACATTCGTACGTGACCTTGTAATGATCGCAAATGATATAAATGAAATTTCTAAACAAGGACGGCAGGATAAGGCCCCTGAAGGAGAAAAGCGTGTAGAACTGCATATGCATACCCCAATGAGCTCGATGGATGCAGTGACACCTACTTCAGCGCTTGTTGCCCAAGCTGCAAAGTGGGGGCATAAGGCCGTTGCCATTACAGATCATGCGGGAGCACAATCATTCCCTGAAGCTTATAGTGCCGGGAAAAAGAATGGTATCAAAATCCTTTATGGCGTCGAAGTGAATCTTGTAAATGATGGTGTACCCATCGTTTATAATGAGGCGCATATCGCTTTGGCAGATGCAACCTATGTTGTGTTTGACGTAGAGACGACGGGTCTGTCAGCTGTTTATGATACGATCATTGAATTTGCTGCAGTCAAAATCCGTGACGGGGACATCATTGATCGCTTCGAGTCATTTGCTAATCCGCATCACCCACTATCCAATACGACGATAGAATTGACTGGAATCACTGATGATCTTGTAGAAAATGCTCCAGAAGTCTCGGAAGTGCTGGAAAAGTTCAAGGAATGGGCGGGCGATGCGATCCTGGTTGCCCACAACGCAGCCTTCGATATGGGGTTTTTGAATATAGGTTATAAAAACTTGGGTTATCCTAAAGCTTCCAATCCTGTGCTTGATACTTTGGAACTTGCCCGTTTCTTATATCCGGAGTTTAAAAATCACCGGTTAAATACACTATGTAAAAAGTTCGATATTGATTTGACCCAGCATCATAGGGCCATTTATGACGCCGAAGCTACAGGTTACCTTATGCTGAAGATGCTGAAGGATGCAATGGAAAAGGAGATTACCCATCATGATCAACTTAATGACAATATGGGTAAAGGAAATGCTTACCAGCGTTCCCGGCCGTCCCATTGTACGTTGATCGCGCAAACACAGGCGGGGTTAAAAAACCTTTTTAAATTAATTTCAATATCACACATCGATTATTTCTATCGTGTGCCCCGATTACCGCGCTCACAACTTAAAAAGTATCGTGAAGGAATCCTGGTCGGATCGGGATGTGATAAAGGGGAAGTTTTTGAAGGGATGATGCAGAAGGGTTTTGAGGAAGTCGTCGATATCGCCGAATTCTACGATTATCTTGAAATCCATCCGAAGGAAGTGTATCAGCATTTGATTGAGCTTGAATATGTACGGGATGATAAATCATTAGAAACGATCATCTCCAATATCGTCAAGCTTGGTGAAAAGCTGGACAAGCCAGTCGTAGCCACGGGAAATGTGCATTATTTGGATCCGAATGATAAAATTTACCGTAAAATCCTTGTGAATTCACAAGGCGGCGCGAACCCGCTGAATCGTCATAAGCTTCCTGACGTACATTTTCGGACAACAGATGAAATGCTGCGGGAATTCTCCTTCCTCGGTTCCGAGAAAGCCAAAGAGGTCGTGGTAACCAACACGAATAAAATCGCTGATATGATTGAAGAAATCAAGCCAATCAAGGATGAGTTATACACACCTAAAATTGAAGGTGCAGATGAAGAGATGCGTGAAATGAGTTATGGCATGGCAAGGAAGATTTATGGGGAAAACCTGCCGGAAATCGTGGAGGCCCGTCTTGAGAAAGAATTGAAAAGCATCATCGGACACGGTTTTGCCGTTATTTATTTAATTTCCCACAAGCTTGTTAAAAAATCATTGAATGATGGTTATCTAGTTGGCTCAAGGGGATCGGTTGGATCATCTTTCGTTGCCACCATGACTGAAATTACAGAGGTGAACCCTCTTCCGCCGCATTATGTATGTCCTGAGTGCAAGAAATCCGAATTCTTCAATGACGGTTCTGTAGGTTCAGGGTTTGACTTGCCCGATAAAGACTGTCCCGATTGTGGCATCGCTTATACAAAAGACGGGCATGATATCCCGTTTGAAACTTTCCTTGGATTTAAAGGGGATAAGGTTCCGGATATCGACTTGAACTTCTCCGGTGAATATCAGCCGAAGGCCCATAACTATACGAAGGTCTTATTCGGTGAAGAATATGTATATCGTGCCGGAACGATTGGTACGGTCGCTGAAAAAACGGCTTATGGATATGTTAAAGGGTATTCCTCTGATAATAACATCCATATGCGCGGAGCCGAGACCGATCGCCTTGTAGCCGGTTGCACTGGTGTGAAAAGGACGACTGGACAGCACCCGGGCGGAATCATCGTCGTTCCGGATTATATGGATATCTATGATTTCACACCAATTCAGTTCCCTGCCGATGACCGGAATTCAGAGTGGAAAACAACTCACTTTGATTTCCATTCCATTCACGATAATATTTTGAAACTTGATATACTTGGACACGATGATCCGACAGTAATCCGGATGCTTCAAGATTTAAGTGGCATCGATCCAAAGACCGTTCCAACCGATGATCCGGAAGTAATGAAAATATTCAGCAGTACTGAATCTTTAGGAGTTACCGAAGAACAGATCATGTGTAAAACGGGTACGCTTGGCATCCCGGAATTTGGTACGCGTTTTGTCCGGCAGATGCTTGAAGATACGAAACCTACGACTTTTTCCGAGCTTGTTCAGATTTCAGGCCTTTCCCACGGTACGGATGTATGGCTGAGCAATGCACAGGAACTGATCCACAACCGGATCTGCACACTAAGTGAGGTTATAGGCTGCCGGGATGATATTATGGTCTATCTGATCTATCAAGGTCTCGATCCTTCCCTGGCGTTTAAAATCATGGAATCTGTACGTAAAGGGAAAGGGCTCTCAGAGGAATTCGAAGAGGAAATGAGGAAAAATGAGGTGCCGGAATGGTATATCGATTCATGTAAGAAGATTAAATACATGTTCCCGAAAGCCCATGCTGCAGCTTACGTCTTAATGGCTGTCCGGATTGCCTATTTTAAAGTGCATCTGCCCTTATTATACTATGCGGCCTATTTCACAGTACGTGCCGATGATTTTGAAATCGACGCCATGACACGGGGATCGCAAGCGATCAAAGCAAAAATGGAAGAAATCATGGTAAAGGGATTGGATGCATCCACAAAGGAAAAGAATACATTGACGGTTCTTGAACTAGCTTTGGAAATGTGTGAACGAGGATATTCATTCGCTAAAGTGGACTTGTACAAATCCAGTGCAGATCAATTCCTAATTGAAGGAAATACTTTGATTCCGCCTTTCAATTCGATACCTGGTCTTGGAACGAATGCGGCGATCAATATTGTCAACGCACGGGGAAATGGTGAATTCCTCTCTAAAGAAGACCTTCAACAGCGGGGTAAGGTTTCGAAGACCATCCTTGAATACCTTGATAAACAAGGCTGTCTGGAGTCATTGCCTGAACAAAATCAGTTATCTTTATTTTAAAAGAGGAAACGGATTTCAAAAAGGAAGAAACAGACATGATATTTGCATAAATATCTTGATTATGGTATATTTTTATTGGAAATACTAAGAGGAACCAATGGCAAGAGTGGGGAAACCCACTCTTTCGTGTTGTAATGACCATTTATTTTGAATCCGAAACCAAGCGCATACAACGCACGTATGGAGGAAACAAATGAGTAAAAAGGTAACGGAAGTCGTAGAGGAATTAGCATTACCAATTCTTGAAGAATTGCAGCTTGAATTAGTCGAAGTGGAGTATGTGAAGGAAGGTAAAAGCTGGTTCCTTCGAGTGTACATTGATAAAGAAACAGGCGTAGATATTGATGATTGCGGAAATGTGAGTGAAAAACTCAGTGAAAAGCTTGATGAGGTTGATCCGATTCCACAAAATTATTTTCTCGAAGTTTCATCACCCGGAGCTGAAAGGCCTCTGAAAAAAGAGAAGGATTTCCTTAATGCTATCGGTAAAAATGTTTACATAAAAACATACGAGCCCATTTTAGATGAAAAAGAATTCGAAGGAATCTTAACCAGTTTCGATGGTGAAGAAGTGACAATCGAAGTCAGAATCAAGACAAGAAAGAAAACGATCGTCATACCATTCGAAAAGGTAGCCAAAGCAAGATTGGCGATTACCTTCGCTTAAGTCAAGCAAATCATTAATTTAAATATCCGTAAGGGGGATCACCATGGGCAATGAGTTATTGGATGCTCTCTATATTTTAGAAAACGAAAAAGGAATTTCCAGGGAGGTTTTGATCGACGCGATTGAATCTGCCCTAATATCGGCATATCGCCGTAACTTTAACCAAGCACAAAATGTACGTATCGACTTGAATCTTGGTAAAGGAACAATGCGTGTATTTGCCAGAAAAGACGTTGTTGACGAAGTGTTCGATTCGCGTCTGGAAATTTCTGTTGAAGAAGCAAGAGCAATTGATCCCAACTATCAGTTAGATGATGTTGTCGAAATGGAAGTAACACCTAAGGATTTCGGCCGTATTGCTGCACAAACAGCAAAACAAGTCGTCACTCAAAGGGTGCGTGAAGCGGAACGGGGCATCATTTATGCCGAATTCATCGATCGTGAAGAGGATATCATGACTGGTATCGTTCAACGCCAGGATTCCCGATTCATTTATGTGAGCTTAGGTAAAATCGAGGCTTTGCTCCCGGTGAATGAGCAAATGCCGAATGAACAATATAAACCGCATGACCGCATTAAAGTTTTCATCACTAAAGTTGAAAAGACTTCCAAGGGTCCGCAAATTTTTGTATCCCGTTCACATCCTGGCCTTTTAAAACGTTTATTCGAAATCGAAGTGCCTGAAATTTTCGATGGAACAGTCGAGATCAAGTCAGTTGCCCGCGAAGCAGGCGACCGTTCAAAAATCTCCGTGCACTCCGATAACGAAGAAGTCGATCCTGTCGGTTCCTGTGTAGGCCAAAAAGGCCAGCGTGTTCAGGCCATCGTCAACGAATTGAAAGGTGAAAAGATCGATATCGTCAAATGGTCGGAGAATCCGGTCATTTTCGTTGCGAATGCTTTAAGCCCTTCAAAAGTACTTGAGGTCATTGTTAAAGAAGAGGAAAAGGCGACGACTGTAATCGTACCGGATTATCAACTCTCCCTGGCAATTGGTAAGCGTGGACAAAATGCCCGTTTAGCTGCCAAGCTTACAGGCTGGAAAATTGATATCAAGAGTGAAACGGAAGCCCGCGAAGCTGGTATATATCCTGTGGAAGAACAGGAATTCCTTTTGAGCAGAGATAGTTATGTTACTGAAGAGGAAACAGATTTCGAAGAGGATAACGAGTAATTCGAGGTGAAAAAAGATGAATAACCGAAAAAAAATCCCGATGCGTAAATGTGTGGCGACAGGCGAAATGAAGCCGAAGAAAGAACTCATTCGCATCGTTCGATCTAAAGAAGGGGAAGTCAGCCTGGATCCGACCGGTAAGAAATCTGGAAGGGGAGCTTATTTGACTCTTGATCGGGATGTTATCGAGCTGGCCAAAAAGAAAAATGTGCTGGCTAATCACCTTAGTACCCAAATCGATTCTTCCCTTTATGAACAATTGCTCGAATTAGTGAATAAGGAGAAAAACTAACACCATGACCCAACAACAACAATGGATGTCTCTATTAGGTTTGGCCAATCGAGCACGCAAGCTAATTTCGGGTGAAGAATTAGTGGTTAAAGAGATTAGAAGCGGTAATGCCAAAGTTGTTATTTTATCCGCGGACGCTTCAAAAAACACTGAAAAAAAAATATCTGATAAGTGCGCATTTTATCAGGTTCCTTTAAAAAGAGTCGAAAGCAGGTCATTGCTCGGCCATGCGATAGGTAAGGATGCTAGAGTTGCCGTCGCAGTTCTGGATGAAGGTTTTGCACAAAAACTCCGAACGCTGCTCGATTAAATTTTACGGGGGTGAACGTATGACAAAATTGCGTGTATATGAATATGCAAAACAAAAGAACGTTTCAAGCAAGGATGTAATAAATAAACTTAAAGAAATGAATATAGAGGTAACAAACCATATGACAGCATTAGACGATTCAACTGTAAATAAATTAAACGATTCAATCAAACCTAAAAACGAAGATAAAAGCCAAGAGCCAAAAGCTAACGCTACGGTTGCGAAGTACGAAGCCGAAGCGGATGAAAAGAGCACTGTCAATAAAGAAAAACTGAAGAAGAAACCACCAGTTAAACCTGTAGGGACGAAAAAACCAACTGGCGGCCAGTTCAACAAAGGTCGCAATAACAAGAATAAAAATAATAAACAAAGACAACAAGCGCCTCAGGCACCTGTTACAAAACGTAAAGAAAGAGAACTTCCAGAGAAAATTACGTTTTATGAGTCTTTGACGGTTATGGAACTTGGAAAAAAACTTCACCGTGAACCTTCTGAAATCATTAAAAAGCTCTTTATGCTTGGTGTTATGGCAACTATCAACCAAACTTTGGATAAAGATGCAATTGAATTGATTTGTGCGGAATACGGTGTAGTGGCCGAAGAAGAGATTCGTGTCGATCTAACAGACCTTGAATCACTTGTCACTGAGGATGCTTCTGAAGATTTGATTGAACGTCCGGCTGTCGTGACGATCATGGGTCACGTTGACCATGGTAAAACGACATTGCTTGATTCTATACGCCATACAAAAGTCACTGAAGGCGAAGCGGGCGGAATTACTCAGCATATCGGTGCTTATCAAGTTAAAGTTAACGATAAGAAAATAACATTCCTTGATACACCAGGTCATGCTGCGTTTACAACAATGCGTGCCCGCGGTGCACAAGTTACCGATATCACCATTCTTGTCGTCGCTGCGGATGATGGCGTCATGCCTCAAACGATTGAAGCGATCAACCATGCTAAAGCGGCAGAAGTTCCAATTATCGTCGCTGTAAATAAGATGGATAAAGAAGCTGCCAATCCGGACCGTGTCATGCAAGAATTGACAGAACATGGTTTAGTTTCTGAAGCATGGGGCGGAGACACAATTTTCGTACCAATTTCAGCTAAGAACGGTGAGGGTATCGATAGCTTGCTTGAAATGATTCTTCTTGTCAGTGAAGTGGAGGAGTATAAAGCGAATCCATCTCGTAAAGCAAATGGAACGGTTATCGAAGCACGTTTGGATAAAGGGCGCGGATCGGTTGCCACATTGCTTGTTCAAAACGGAACGTTGAAAATTGGGGATCCGATTGTTATCGGTAATACATTCGGACGTGTTCGTGCGATGGTCAACGATCTTGGACGCCGTGTTAAGGATGCAGGTCCTTCAACACCGGTTGAAATCACTGGATTGAACGAAGTGCCGCAAGCCGGCGATCGTTTCATCGTCTTTGAAGATGAGAAAACGGCCCGTCAAGTTGGGGAAGTGCGTGCACAGAGACAACTTGCTTCACAACGTAATGAGAAATCCCGTGTAACCCTGGATACTTTGTTCGAACAAATGAAAGAAGGGGAAATAAAAGAATTGAACATCATTCTAAAAGCTGATGTTCAAGGTTCTGCAGAAGCAGTAGCCGCTTCCCTGAATAAAATAGAAGTGGAAGGCGCTAAAGTTAAAATCATTCACATAGGCGTTGGTGCCATTACAGAGTCTGACATCATCCTTGCTACAGCTTCGAATGCGATCGTCATCGGATTTAACGTCCGTCCTGACGTGAATGCGAAGCGTGCAGCTGAATCAGAAAATGTTGATGTCCGTCTACACCGCATCATCTATAAAGCGATCGAAGAGATCGAGTCGGCTATGAAAGGGATGCTTGACCCTGAATTCGAAGAAAAAATTATCGGTCAGGCTGAGGTTCGTACGACTTTCAAAGTATCTAAGGTTGGTACGATTGCCGGTTCTTACGTTACAGAAGGAAAAATTACACGTGATAGCGGAATTCGCTTAATTCGTGAAGGTGTCGTCATTTACGAAGGTGAAATTGATGCATTGAAACGTTTTAAAGATGATGTTAAAGAAGTGGCAACGAACTATGAGTGCGGTATTACGATTAAAAATTACAACGACCTTAAAGAAGGCGATGTAATTGAAGCGTATGTAATGGAAGAGATCGAACGTAAATGATCGTTGGCTCCGTCCAATGTGAATGCATCATCCATGACACCCATTCTTTAAAAGAAAAAAGGGCCGTGCTTCAGCGTGTCATGACACGGCTTAAGCAGAAGTTCAATATTTCTGTAGCAGAGACCGATTTTCAGGATTTATGGCAGCGGACAAAGATTTCAATCGTAACCGTAACATCCTCAAGGAAGGCTACTGAACGGGAACTTCAAAATGCCCTTAAATTTCTAGATTCTTTTCCGGAACTAGAGCGAACAATAACAGATATAGACTGGCTTTAGGCTATCGAGGTGATATTATGAGCCTTCGTTCAAATCGTGTTGGCGAACAAATGAAAAAAGAGCTGAGTGAAATTATCGGCCGAAAAATTAAAGATCCAAGAATCGGATTTGTTACAGTGACGGATGTCGCGGTTACAGGCGATTTACAACAGGCAACAGTTTATATTTCCGTTTTGGGTGACCAGGAACAAAGGGAGAAAACCCTGCAAGGTCTAGCTAAGGCAAAAGGATTCATGCGTTCAGAAATTGGGCAGCGAATCCGCCTGCGCAAAACCCCTGAGCTGTTTTTTGAATTTGATGAATCGGTCGATTATGGTAATCGTATCGAGTCGTTGATTTCCCAAATCAATTCAGAGGATAAACCGGCTGAAAAAGACGAGGAATAAGCAAGCAGTAAAAGGAGGCCGACTCAATAAGTGCTTTGCACTTCTTGAAGTCGGTCTCTTTTTTTTGAAACCGAATATGAAAAAAGGAAAGACACCTTTCGGGACGGGGTTCATAATCGTTTAAGGTGTTTTATAAAAGATGAGGTGAAAGCGTGAACGGTATTCTTCCATTATGGAAACCCAAGGGATTGACATCCCATGATTGTGTTTTTAAATTAAGAAAGATTTTAAAGACAAAAAAGGTTGGTCACACAGGTACTTTAGATCCTGATGTAACAGGGGTTTTACCTATTTGTATTGGCAGGGCAACAAAAATAGCCGAATATCTGACAGAAGCCGGTAAAGCTTATGAAGGAGAAGTGACCCTTGGTTTTTCAACGACAACTGAAGACGCAAGCGGAGAAAAAGTCGAAGAGAAAAAGATTGATCAAGTGATTCAGCGTAAACGGATTCTGGAAGTGCTTGAATCATTGACTGGAAAAATTGAACAGACGCCGCCGATGTTTTCAGCGGTAAAGGTGAACGGGAAGAAATTATATGAATATGCCCGTGCAGGGATAGATGTGGAGAGGCCGACAAGGGAGGTCACCATCTATGATATTACCCTTCTCGATGATCGTTCTGAATTTAAAGGGGAAACCATATCTTTTCGTTTTCGCGTAAATTGCAGCAAAGGAACGTATATTCGGACACTTGCAGTCATGATGGGGGAAGAACTGGGTTTTCCTGCTCATATGTCAGACTTGACGCGTATTGAATCAGCAGGTTTTAAGCAGGAGGACTGTTTCACATTTTCTGAAGTGGAAGAGTTCATGGAAAATGGTCAAACGGATGAATTTCTGTTGCCTTTGGAGCGGGGATTATTTCATTTGCCCAAATTTCAGATTAGTGATAAAGTAGCAAAGAAAGTACTTAACGGCGCGGTATTGGAACAAACAAAGGATGTTGTTGTTGAAAAAGGAATGCCATTTGTGATGGTCGATCCAGCAGATAAGGCCATTGCCATTTATCAAATACATCCGACAAAAGAGGGATTAATTAAACCTGTAAAAGTATTGGCACAAGAAATATAGACCGTTTTACCGCCGGAAAGAGGAGATTGAAAGGTGAAAGTGATCGCAATAGAGCATCCTCATCAATTTAATACGGATGATTTTCCCGAGCTTGTAATGGCGCTTGGATTTTTTGATGGCATACATAAAGGCCATCAAATTGTCATTCAAACCGCCAAGCAAAAAGCCGATGAAATGAATCTTAAGTCAGCAGTCATGACATTTGACCCGCATCCTTCTGCAGTACTGGGTAGGAAAACGGAAAATATCCGCTATATCACTCCACTTGAAGATAAGGTGGATATCATAGAGTCGATGGGGATCGATTATTTATTCATTGTCCATTTCAGCAAGGAATTTGCTTCGGTACTGCCGGAACGGTTCGTTGACGAATACATTGCCGGGCTGAATGTCCGTCATGTAGTTGCAGGCTTTGATTATTCATACGGTCGCTATGGTCAAGGGTCGATGGAAGATTTGCCTGTTTACGCACAGGGCAGATTTTCGCAGACAGTCGTTGCAAAACAGACACTTGAAGATGAAAAGGTCAGCTCGACGAGAATCAGGGAAACTCTCGGTAATGGCAACTTCTCCGACTTTTATCATTTGGCTGGACGACGCTATTTAACGAAAGGTCATGTCGTTCACGGTGAAAAGCGGGGCAGGAAGTTGGGTTTCCCCACCGCTAATATTGAAGTAAGTGACGATTATATCTTCCCTGCTGCAGGCGTGTATGCCGTCAGGATCAAAATAAGCGGTAAATGGTATAACGGGGTTTGCAATGTCGGATACAAACCTACGTTCCACGAGGAAAAACCTAAATATCCCACTGTAGAGGTCCATGCCTTGGAGTTCTCGGGAGATATTTATGGCAACCAGGTTTCGGTTGAATGGCATACAAGACTTCGTAGTGAGCAGAAATTTTCCGGACTTGAAGCATTGGTCGCACAGATCGAAACGGATAAGCAAAATGCAATAGCCTATTTTGCAAAGCTTGAAGCATAAAAGACAAGACTTGCAATTTTGACGAAAAACATGTATTCTATTGTATGTATGAGAATAACCATTGCTTGGCTAGTCGAGACTCCGACGCTGGCTCGGTAATTGGTGATTTTACAGAATTTTAGGAGGAATAATAACATGGCAATTACACAAGTACGCAAAAACGAACTTATCGCAGAATTCAGAACTCACGATACTGACACTGGATCTCCAGAAGTTCAAATCGCAGTATTAACAGAAGAAATCAACAACTTGAACGATCACTTACGCACACACAAAAAAGACCACCATTCACGTCGCGGTCTTCTAAAAATGGTAGGTAAACGTCGTAATCTTTTAACTTACCTACGTAACAAAGACGTTACTCGTTACCGTACACTAATTAACAAATTAGGTCTACGTAGATAATTTTTTCAGGAAGGCGGGAAATTTCCCGCTTTTTTGGTGTTAATCAAATGATTTGGACGTGTTCTACTTAAGGCTGGGCCTTCGTCCTTGGGACTCGGCAGGAGCCGGGTCCTTTTCCATTTATAAATGATCAGGATATACATAATCAAATGAATGAAATTTTTATTCATTTTACTGTTAATGCTTGTTTTTTTCGTGCATAATAGGAATAGTTTGGTTTTAACTCGAGTTTAGTTACTTTCACATATAAATGATTTAATCCAATACAGGTTTAGGTAAACTAAGCCTCTAAGTGAAGATTCAGAGAGGGGTTTAATAAATGGGACAGGAAAAACATACGTATTCATTTGACTGGGCCGGCCGTAATGTAACGGTAGAGATAGGGCAATTAGCCAAACAAGCGAACGGGGCAGTTTTAGTCCGTTATGGAGAAACTGCTGTATTAAGTACTGCGACAGCTTCGAAGGAACCTAGAAATGTTGACTTCTTCCCTTTGACAGTCAACTACGAAGAAAGACTTTATGCAGTCGGTAAAATTCCGGGAGGCTTCATCAAACGTGAAGGACGACCGAGTGAAAGGGCAATTCTTGCAAGCCGTTTAATCGATCGTCCGATCCGTCCGCTTTTCGCCGATGGCTTCAGGAACGATGTTCAGATCATCAGCATGGTCATGAGTGTCGATCAAGATTGCTCTACGGAAATGGCAGCCATGCTAGGTTCTTCCCTTGCACTTTCAGTTTCCGATATTCCGTTCGAAGGTCCGATTGCTGGAGTTGTAGTGGGGAGAATCAATAATGAATTCATTATTAACCCTACTGTTGACCAATTAGCTAAAAGTGACATCAATCTGACGGTTGCCGGCACTAAAGATGCCATCAACATGGTTGAAGCCGGAGCGAATGAAGTACCAGAGGAAACAATGCTTGAAGCAATCATGTTCGGACATGATGAAATCAAGAAGATCATTGCATTCCAAGAGAAAATCGTTGCTGAAATCGGCAAGGAAAAAATGCAGGTCACTTTATACCAAGTGGATGCTGAACTGGAAGTAGAAGTGAAAGGCCTATGTGAAGCAGACTTGAACAAAGCTGTACAAGTTCAGGAAAAACATGCTCGTGAAGACGCGATCAAAGCAGTAAAAGATCGTGTATTGGTTCATTATGAAGAAGAAACTGATGAAGAAAAATTAAAGCAAATTAAAGAAATCCTTAATAAATTGGTTAAATCCGAAGTCCGCCGTTTGATCACGGAAGAAAAAGTGCGCCCGGATGGCCGTAATCCTGACGAAATCAGACCATTATCATCTGAAGTCACCATTCTGCCCCGTACACATGGTTCCGGATTGTTCACACGCGGACAAACCCAAGCACTATCCATCTGTACATTAGGTGCACTTGGTGATGTGCAGATTCTGGACGGACTTGGGACCGAAGAGTCAAAACGTTTTATGCATCACTATAATTTCCCGCATTTCAGTGTAGGTGAAACTGGTCCTATCCGTGGGGCAGGACGCCGTGAAATCGGTCACGGTGCACTTGGTGAAAGAGCATTGGAGCCTGTCATTCCAAACGATAAAGACTTCCCATATACAATCAGACTTGTATCTGAAGTCCTTGAATCGAACGGATCAACATCACAAGCAAGTATCTGTGCAAGCACTTTGGCAATGATGGATGCCGGAGTTCCATTGAAAGCTCCAGTTGCCGGTATTGCCATGGGCCTAGTCAAATCAGGTGAGCACTATACAATCTTAACGGATATTCAAGGTATGGAAGATCATCTGGGAGACATGGACTTTAAAGTCGCAGGGACTTCAAAAGGTGTTACTGCCCTACAAATGGATATTAAGATTGAAGGACTTTCAAGAGAGATTCTTGAAGAAGCTTTACTTCAAGCCAAACATGGCCGGATGCACATTTTGGAATCAATGATGTCAACGATCAATCAACCGCGTGAGCAGTTATCTAAATATGCTCCAAAAATCGTTACAATGTCCATAAATCCGGATAAGATCCGTGATGTCATTGGACCGAGCGGAAAACATATCAACAAAATCATTGAAGAAACTGGCGTGAAAATCGACATCGAACAAGATGGAACGGTATTCATATCTTCCACTGATGAACCAATGATTCAAAAAGCGAAGAAAATCATTGAAGATATCGTACGTGAAGTCGTAGTGGGCGAACTATACTTAGGTAAAGTTAAACGTATCGAAAAGTTCGGTGCCTTCGTTGAAATCTTCAATGGTAAAGACGGTTTGGTACATATTTCTGAACTGGCTGAAGAAAGAGTCGGAAAAGTGGAAGATGTCGTTTCACTTGGCGATGAATTATTGGTCAAAGTCACTGAGATCGATAAGCAAGGAAGGGTTAACCTTTCCCGTAAAGCAGTCTTGAAAGAGCAAAAAGAGGCAGCCAACCCTTCTCAATCGTAATGAAAAATAGAAATCCGGCATGCGATTCCTTGTGAATCTGCATGCTTTTTTTGTTTAAAGGTATTGGAATATCCATTGGGAGAATGGCGTCAAAAGGATGTCATGTTCTACCTTGTCCGTTTTCTTCATACATTTTGGTATGAAGGGGGCGTAAAAAATGAATAATAAATGGAAGCAGATAGTTGCGATAAGTGCCATTGCAGGTATATCATGGTTATTAGTGCAAAATCCATATACACAAATTTATTTGACCCAATTAACCGATGATTCAGTTGCTTCTATGAAGCAAGAAGACGAGCTTCTTTTACAAATAAAAGAATCAACAAAAAAATATGAGATTGCACCACAGGATGCACGAATAGATTCTGTTTGGAAAACCGTTCCTGCATATAACGGCCTGAAGGTAAATATTGATGATTCGTATAAAGCCATGAAGAAGGAGGGCGTGTTCGATAAGAATAAGCTGGTATTTCAGCAGGTCCCTGCAAAGATACATATGGAGGATCTGGAGCCGGCGCCCATTTACCGGGCCCATCCCGAAAAGCCAGTGGTATCATTTTTAATCAATGTGGCCTGGGGGAATGAATACCTACAAGATATGTTGGCCGTGTTAAAAAAGAATAATGTTAAGGCCACGTTTTTCCTTGAAGGTAATTGGACCAAGAAAAATCCAGAATTGGCCAAGATGATTAAGGGTGGCGGGCACGAAATTGGAAATCATTCTTATTCACATCCAGATATGAAAAACATATCCGCACAAGCTACACGTGAGGAAATTCGAAAAACGAATGAAGTCATTGAAGCTGTGACAGGTTTGAAAATGAAATGGTTCGCACCGCCAAGTGGAAGCTACCGGGATGAAACGGTGAAAATCGCGGATTCTTTCGGTATGGAGACCGCCATGTGGAGTGTGGATACGATCGACTGGCAAAAGCCAAGCCCTGAAGTCCTTCAACAAAGAGTGCTTTCTAAGGTACACCCTGGAGCATTTATATTGATGCATCCGACTGAATCTACTGCAAAATCATTGGAAACGTTAATAATTGAAATAAAAAAGAAAGATTTAGATGTTGTTACCGTTTCGGAAGCAGTAGATGAAGAGCGATCGAATCCATAATGTATTGGTAACGATATCAGCATAGAATGATTGGGAGGAATGTTAGTTGATTAAGAAATACACGTGTCAAAATGGAGTTAGGATTGTATTGGAAAATATTCCAACTGTACGTTCAGCGGCAATTGGAGTATGGATCAAAACAGGTTCAAGAAATGAAACGCCAGAATTGAATGGGGTTTCACATTTTCTGGAGCATATGTTCTTTAAAGGGACAACTAAGAGAAATGCGCGTGAAATTGCCGAATCGTTCGACAGTATCGGTGGACAGGTGAATGCATTCACTTCAAAAGAATATACATGCTATTATGCTAAAGTAATGGATAACCATGCAAGCTATGCGCTTGAAATCCTGGCTGATATGTTCTTCAACTCAACATTTGATGGGGAAGAATTGAAAAAAGAAAAAAATGTCGTCTATGAAGAAATAAAAATGTACGAAGACACACCAGATGATATTGTCCATGACCTCTTAAGCAAGGCTGTATATGAAAATCACCCCCTTGGTTATCCAATACTAGGGACGGAAAATACGCTTGAAACCTTCAATAGTGATACATTAAAAAAATACGTCCATGACATGTATACACCCGATAAGGTAGTCGTGTCCATTGCTGGGAATGTGGATGAAAAATTGATCAAGGAAGTCGAAAGCTACTTTGGCTCTTATCAAGGAGGGGATGACCGTCTTGAATTGGTCAAACCTTCCTTCCACGAAAATAGGATCACCCGTAAAAAAGATACGGAACAAGCCCACTTATGCCTTGGTTACAACGGATTGGAAATCGGCAATGATAAAACATACAGCCTGATTACCTTGAATAATATCCTTGGGGGAAGCATGAGCAGCCGTCTATTCCAGGACGTCAGGGAGCAGCGCGGCCTTGCCTATTCCGTTTACTCTTATCATTCCAGCTATCAAGATAGCGGTATGGTGACAGTATATGGGGGGACAGGCACAAATCAGCTTGACAGCCTGTATGAAACCATTCAGGAAACATTGGATACTTTAAAAAGGGATGGCATTACGGAAAAGGAATTACGGAATAGCAAAGAGCAACTTAAAGGAAGCTTGATGCTCAGCCTTGAAAGCACGAATAGCCGCATGAGCCGGAACGGAAAAAATGAGCTTATGTTGGGTGAGCACCGTTCCCTTGATGATATCATCATCAAGATTGACGAAGTGACTGAGGATACTGTCAATGAATTGGCAAATCAAATCTTTACGGAACATTCCTTGTCATTAGTGAGCCCGCTGGAAAATTGGGACAAATAATATCGAACAAGTCTGAACCTTCTTTAATGGGAGGTCAGGCTTTTTTTCTTTGAATGCGGGAGTGTCCAGTGTTATGGACAATATTTGGTTAAATGCCTTCTAAGTTTACCTTTTTCGGATATAGATTGAATAGAAGACGAAAAAGGGGGAACCAAAATTGAGGTTAAGCGAACTGAGCGGTAAGGAAATAGTCGATGTGAATAGGGCGGAAAGATTAGGAATCCTTGGTCAGACGGATTTGGAAATAGATGAAACTGGACAAATTACCTCGTTGATCATTCCATCTGTCAAATGGTTCGGCCTTTTAAGGAATGGCAGTGAAATAAGAGTGCCATGGGAACATATAAAAAAAATCGGTGCGGATATGGTCATCATTGATTTTCAGGAAGGACTTTCGCTTAAAGACGGAGAGCATATGGACGGATAATGACGCTCGCTTCATACTCCTTGGAACTTTTCGAAATGCACTCTCGAAAACGCCTTAGCTGGCAATAGCTATGGCGTTTTTTCTTTTCTTATCACCGTTTTTTAAGTAAAAACATAAGATGGCAGGGTAACTAGAGAATGTAGCAAAAACCGAATTGCTTCCTGAAGGAATTGTATCATGGGGCAAGGAATGTTTAGGATCTTTTATATAAAGAAGGTGACGGTTTTAATGCTTACAGGCATGCAAATCGCTGTAATTGGTGGAGATGCGCGTCAGCTTGAAGTTGTCCGTAAACTGACAGAGCTTGATGCAAAGCTATTATTGGTAGGTTTTGAACAGCTCGACCATGCTTTTACCGGAGCTGTTAAGGAAAAAATGGAAGATATAAACTTCAAGGAATTAGATTCAGTTATTTTACCTGTCCGGGGTACGGATTCAGATGGGAAAGTAGAAACGATCTTTTCCAGTGAAGAGGTTGTTTTGACTGAAGAAATGATAAAAAATACCCCGGAACATTGCACTTTTTATGCAGGAATCAGTAACGATTACCTCGATGAGATATTCAAGAAGGTGGATCGCAAACTTGTTCTATTGTTCGAACGTGATGATGTCGCTATTTATAATTCGATTCCCACTGTCGAGGGTGCGATCATGATGGCCATTCAACATACGGATTTTACTATCCATGGATCAAATGTAGCCGTTCTAGGACTGGGAAGGGTCGGTATGAGTGTAGCCCGGTCATTCCAGGCACTTGGAGCAAAAGTAAAGGTGGGGGCAAGAAAAAGCGAAGATATAGCAAGGATCAGTGAAATGGCATTAGCCCCTTTTCATTTAAATGATCTTGCTGCAGAAATGAAAAATGTTGATATATGTATCAATACGATCCCTTTTCCTATAATTACCGCAAAAGTCATCGCTAATATGCCCGTTCATACATTAATCATCGACCTTGCTTCAAAACCGGGGGGAACGGATTTTCGTTACGCTGAAAAAAGGGGAATTAAGGCGCTGTTGGCACCGAGCCTGCCGGGGATAGTCGCTCCGAAAACAGCTGGTCAGATATTAGCGAATGCACTGGGACTATTGATTCAAGGCGAGTTCTTGAAAAGGAAGGGGAAAATGATATGAGTCTCAAAGGTAAACGGATTGGTTTCGGATTAACAGGATCACATTGCACATATGATGAAGTGTTTCCGGAAATAGAAAAACTTGTAAATGAAGGGGCGGAAGTCATCCCAATCGTAACATCGACTGTTCAAAACACGGAAACCCGTTTTGGAAAGGGCGAAGACTGGGTCGAAAGAATAGAAAAATTGACGGGGAATCACGTCGTTGATACAATCGTCAAAGCGGAGCCTTTAGGACCTAAATTGCCACTCGATTGTATGGTGATCGCTCCTTTAACGGGTAACTCAATGAGTAAAATGGCAAATGCACTTACCGATTCGCCTGTACTTATGGCTGCAAAAGCGACGATGAGGAATCACCGTCCAGTCGTGGTCGCGATATCAACAAATGATGCACTTGGGTTAAATGGTGTCAATCTAATGAGGCTGATGGCAGCAAAAGATATTTATTTTGTTCCATATGGCCAGGATAATCCCACAGGCAAACCAAGTTCCATGGTTGCAAGGATGAGCATGATAAGGGATACGATCATATCGGCACTGGAGAGGGAACAGATTCAACCTGTCATAGTCGAAAGGTTCAAGGATGATTTAGCCTGAACAAGTTTTTGCCACGGATCTGCTTTCAACGACTGACATATATGCATAAATTTGTGGGTTGAAGTTATAAAAAACCACTCCACTACCAGAATATTTTGTTAAAGTCCGACCCTTTGGAATGTTAATGTGATAAAATAAATGATATTCTGAACAAGAAGTAATGAATCCAACAAATAACTAATTTAAGAGATAGAAAAGGAGTATGTATAAATGACTGAGACACAGGGATTGCGTATTGCAGTTGTGGGAGCAACTGGAGCAGTAGGACAACAAATGATTTCAACACTCGAACAAAGGGACTTACCGATTAAGAAAATCATCTTTTTATCATCGGCTCGTTCCGCAGGCATCAAACTTACGTTTAAGGGCGAAGAAATCGAAGTGCAGGAAGCAAAACCTGAAAGCTTTGAAGGCATCGATATCGCTTTATTCAGTGCTGGAGGAAGCGTGTCTAAGGAATTGGCTCCAGAAGCAGTGAAACGCGGTGCGATAGTGGTGGATAATACGAGCGCTTTCCGCATGGATGAAAATGTGCCGCTAGTCGTTCCTGAAGTAAATGAAGAAGACTTGAAGCAGCATAATGGGATCATTGCAAACCCGAATTGTTCAACTATCCAAATGGTTGTGGCATTAGAGCCTATCCGCCAGACATATGGCTTATCAAAAATTGTCGTTTCTACCTACCAGGCTGTTTCTGGTGCAGGTGCAGCAGCGATAAATGAATTAAAGGAACAGGCTCGCGACTTGCTTGATGAAAAAGAGATCGATCCGAAAATATTACCGGTAAAAGGGGACGAAAAGCATTATCAAATCGCATTTAACGTCATTCCCCAAATCGATAAATTCCAAGATAATGGGTACACATTCGAAGAGATGAAAATGATTAATGAAACAAAGAAAATCATGCATATGCAAGACCTGCCAGTGGCTGCAACTTGCGTGAGGCTTCCTGTTGTAACAGGTCATTCGGAATCTGTATACATTGAAGTTGAAAAAGAAGGCATAGCGGCTTCTCAAATCAAGGATTTAATGAGAACGGCACCTGGAATAGTGTTGGAAGACGAACCGGAACAACAAGTTTACCCAACACCTGCTTCATCCGTCGGCAAGAATGATGTATTCGTCGGTCGAATTCGCAAAGATTTGGATGAAGATAAAGGCTTCCATTTATGGGTGGTTTCCGATAATCTATTAAAAGGTGCAGCTTGGAATTCCGTTCAAATTGCTGAAAGCCTTTTGAAATTAGGTTTGGTTACGGTTAAGTAATAATTTATTCTTAATGAACTCGACAGAAAAATAAATTCCAATAGGATAGAGAGTTTTTGTCAGCTTCCCGGATCGGGGAGCTGGCTTATATTTGGGGTGCATATTATGAAAATTATCGTCCAGAAATACGGTGGGACATCCGTTCGTGATGAGGAAAGCCGTTCATTTGCCAAGGGGCATATCGAAAAAGCGATTAAAGAAGGATATAAAGTAGTGGTTGTGGTATCAGCAATGGGAAGAAAAGGGGATCCTTATGCAACGGATACCTTACTTTCCCTTGTAAATGGAGCCAAAGCCAGCCTTTCAAAGCGAGAACAGGATTTACTTATGTCTGTCGGAGAAACGATATCATCTGTAGTATTTACTAACATGCTCTTGGAACATGGTATTGATGCGGTTGCTTATACTGGAGCTCAAGCAGGATTCATGACGAATACCGACTATTCCAGTGCGAAAATAATCGAAATGAAATGCGATCGCCTCATGAAAGAACTTGAGGTGAAGGATGTTGTCGTTGTAGCAGGTTTCCAGGGAGCTGCTAAAAATGGTGACATCACGACCATCGGCCGTGGTGGAAGTGATACTTCAGCAGCTGCATTAGGTGCCGCATTGCAAGCTGAACGGGTCGATATTTTTACGGATGTGGAAGGAATCATGACAGCAGATCCGCGGATTGCCGATCAAGCTCGTCCATTATCAATCGTTTCATATACGGAAGTTTGCAACATGGCATATCAAGGGGCGAAGGTCATTCATCCGAGAGCTGTTGAAATTGCGATGCAGGCGAAAGTCCCGATTCGGATAAGGTCAACATACAGCGAAGGTTTGGGAACCCTTGTTACAGGCGTGAACAAGGGAAGCCAGGGCAGTGACATACGTGAAAGGCTTGTGACCGGGATTGCCCATGTACCAAAGATCACTCAAATCAAGGTCCGTGCGAAAAAAGATCAATATAATCTACAGGCTGAAGTTTTCAAAGCGATGGCAAATGCCTCCATTTCAGTTGACTTTATAAATATATATCCAAGTGGTGTAGTTTATACCGTATCGGAAGAGATGACAGAACTTGCCCTCTCGATTTTGGCCGAGCTTGGTCATGAACCGGTCATTGAAAGGAATTGTGCCAAGGTATCGGTAGTCGGTGCAGGCATCAATGGAGTACCTGGCGTGGCAGCGAAGATTGTCACAGCGCTTTCCGAAAAGGAAATTGCCATTCTCCAGTCAGCGGACAGCCATACGACAATTTGGGTACTCGTAAAAGAAGAAGATTTAATAGAAGCCGTTAATTCCCTGCACTATGCATTTCAATTGCATGAAGGGGAAGTCCAATAATCAGGTTTTTTATTAAGTAATGTTTTAAAAATTAAAGAGGTGTTAGATGATGATATTTGGTAGAGTATCAACCGCGATGGTCACCCCTTTCGATAGCAAGGGAAATATTGATTTTCAAAAGACGACTTCATTGGTTAATTACTTATTAACGAATGGAACCGATTCGCTTGTGCTGTCGGGAACGACAGGGGAATCTCCAACTTTATCTTCGGAGGAGAAAATCGCGTTATTGCGTCATGTTTCTAAGGTTGTTGAAAAACGTGTGCCCATCATCATGGGTACAGGAAGCAACAATACGTATGCTTCCATCGAGTTGACAAAAAAGGCGGAACAAAATGGCGCCGATGCGATAATGCTGGTTGCCCCATATTATAGTAAAACGAATCAAGAAGGGCTGTACCAGCATTTTAAGGCTATTGCAGCCAGTACGAAGCTCCCTGTTATGGTATATAATATCCCTGGGAGGGCTTCAGTTAACATTGAACCGGAAACGATCATCCGCCTTTCGGAAATTCCTAATATCGTAGCCGTTAAGGAAGCGAGCGGGGATTTAAACGCTATGACCCAAATCATAGCCGGCACGGATGAAGATTTTGCATTATATAGCGGGGACGATGCTTTAACACTACCGGTGTTGGCGATTGGTGGTGTGGGTGTAGTATCTGTTGCTTCACATATTGCTGGCAAGGAGCTGCAGAAAATAGTGGAGGCCTTCATCAGTGGGAACTTGAAAGAGGCAGCCCGGCTGCATCAGGAACTGTTACCGCTTATAAAAGGTTTGTTTGCAGCGCCAAGCCCTGCACCTGTCAAAACAGCTCTTCAGTTATATGGAATTGACGTTGGATCGGTGAGACTCCCAATCGTACCATTGACGGAGCAGGAACGCCTGGCATTAACCAAGGTATTAAAAAAATAAAAAGACACGGAACAAGCTGATCGTTGAAGATTGGCTTGTTTTTACATAATGATGTATATGAACGGGATATACTTTCCGATTTCGGGATGATAGTATTGGAATTTTTTATGATCAATTGAAACATCTCTTACATAATAGGTTGTTTTTTTGAATTATATGAAAAAGTACCTCTGAAAATGGTAAGTGTTGTCATGTTTTTTGAACATCGGTTATAATGAAATCATTGGGAAATTATGAACGGGATTTTTTAAGGAGGATATTCGATTGGGTAAAGATAAAAATAATGGAATAAAAGTGATTTCTCTTGGAGGACAAGGGGAGCTTGGTAAAAATATGTACGTCGTTGAGGTGAACGAGGACATCTATCTTCTTGATGCAGGATTAATGCTGCCGGAAGACGAAATGCTCGGAATCGATGCGGTCATCCCAGATATTTCTTATTTGATGGATAATAAGGAACGGGTGCAGGGGATATTCATTACCCATGGTCATGAAGACCATATGGGAGCGCTTGCTTATGTCTTGAAATATTTACCGGCTCCTGTTTATGGAACTAAGCTTACACTTGCTTTAATCAAAACGAAATTAAAGGAAGATGGCTTTAACGGCAGGGCAACTTTCACTGAAATCGATTCGGATTCCCTTTTAAGTTTCCCTCAAGCAGCCGTGTCCTTTTTCCGGACTAACCATAGCATTCCCGATTCTGTCGGAGTCGTGATCCACACTCGTGAAGGTGCAATCGTTTATACAGGGGATTTCAAATTCGACCAGGCAGCAACCGATCTATATAAACCGGAAATCGGTAAGATGGCCAGTATCGGTGAAGAAGGTGTCCTATGCCTGCTTTCGGATAGCACCGGTGCCGAGAGGCCAGGTTATACGACTTCAGAAGCAGTTGTGGCCAAAGATATTACAGAGGCTTTCCATGCTGCCTCCGGAAGGATCATCGTTGCGTGCTTCGCTTCGAACATCAACCGGATTCAACATGTTTTCAATGCAGCGGCAGCAAGTCGCAGAAAAGTGGCAGTTGTAGGAAAAAGCCTTCAACGCGTTTATGAAACAGCCTTGAATCTTGGCTACTTAAAGGTCGAAGAAGAGCTGATAATCCCGATTAATGAAATTGGCCAGTATGACGACCGTGAAATCGTCGTGTTATCGACAGGTCATCAGGGCGAACCCATTGCAGCACTTCAAAAAATGGCAAAGCAGACCCACAAGCAGGTAACGATCAAAAAGGGAGACACCGTTTTGATCAGTGCATCACCCCTGCAGGGCGGTGAACTTATTTTATCCAAAACCGTCGATTTGCTATACAGGGTAGGTGCTGAAGTGGTATCTGCCAATAAATATAAAGTGCATGTAACAGGGCATGGCAGCCAGGAAGAGCTAAAAATGATGATCAATTTGATGAATCCTAAATTCTTAATCCCTGTACATGGGGAATATCGCCATTTATATGCCCATCAAAAAGTTGGGGTTGCTGCGGGAATTAAGCGTGAAAACATCATAATTGCCGAAAAAGGGGATGTCATCGAACTTAAGGGCAATAAAATGGGGCTTTCCGGCAAAGTCTCTGCAGGAAATATCTTGATAGATGGCAGCGGTGTTGGAGATGTGGGTAATATCGTTCTTCGTGATCGGCGCTTGTTATCACAAGATGGCATTTTGATTGTAGTTGTCACGTTGAACCGTCAGGATAAAAGCATTGCAGCAGGCCCTGAAATCATTTCAAGGGGCTTCGTATATGTTCGCGAATCAGAAAAAATGATTGCGGAAGCAACTGAAATAGTAAGTGAAATCGTAAAGAAAAATGGGTCGCGCCAGCCTTTTGATTGGTCCACGCTAAAGCAGGAAATGCGTGATGCGTTAAACCAATTCTTCTATGAAAAAACGAAACGCCGCCCAATGATTTTACCGATCATAATGGAATATTAAGTAAGGAACCCCTGATTTGAACAGTCAGGGGTTCTTTTTTCTGACTCTTATATCTTGAAGAATGAAGTCCGAGGCTCGAGACATAATAAAGCTATAGGCTAAAAGAGAAAGGGGTTGGCATAGTGGATAATGCACCATTACCAAATGAAAATGAAGGCAAGCAGGAAGGTAAGAATTCAACTTTAATCGAAAAGATCCAGCAGCTGGGGGCTACTAATGTTCCGCAACTATCTCAAGACTCAAAAATCCATTGTTTGACGATCATTGGACAAATTGAAGGACATATGCAGCTGCCGCCTCAAAATAAAACGACCAAATATGAACATGTTATTCCGCAAATTGTGGCAATTGAACAAAATCCCAATATAGAGGGGCTGCTTGTCATATTAAATACAGTCGGAGGAGATGTCGAAGCGGGACTGGCAATCGCAGAAATGCTGGCTTCCCTATCAAAGCCATCCGTCTCGATTGTACTTGGGGGAGGGCACTCGATCGGTGTGCCGATTGCGGTTTCGTGTGACCATAGCTTTATAGCAGAAACAGCAACGATGACGATTCATCCCATTCGTTTGACGGGGCTAGTCATTGGCGTGCCTCAAACCTTTGAATACTTGGATAAAATGCAGGAAAGAGTGATTAAATTTGTTACGCGCCACTCCAACGTTACGGAAGAAAGTTTTAAGGATTTAATGTTTGCCAAAGGAAACTTGACACGTGATATCGGTACGAATGTTATCGGGGCCGAGGCAGTTGAAATCGGTATGATCGATGATGTAGGAGGAGTGGGCCAGGCCATGAGAAAACTAAATAGCTTCATGGAAGAAAGAAGGCCAAAAATTGCCGGGGAAGAGGAGGGGCTTCTGCAATGACGCTTTATACGATCGTTCCTGAAGATATAATTTTCCCTCATCACCATGAGAAGACGGCAAATTTAATAGAAATGATCTACAATGGTGTACATGTGATGGTTGAACATGACGGTGGCCGTACGTTTCGCATTGATCGAATCGTCAGCACCGATCCTGAAGATTATATGAATGTACACATTCAGCCGGGAGCTGTCATAAATGTGTTCGAACATATGAACCATTAGTAAATACGACTAACTGAGGTAAATTATGATATACTGGAATGAAAATCAGCAGCCGCTTGGCTGCTTTATTCATTATATGGGAAAAATGTCCGCCTAAAGAATGAATGGTATATATATCAAGGACAGGGTCATATTTATTTGGTATAATCAGTAGCGAACGTTTGTTTCGTGAAGGGAAATCAAGTAGTGATGTTGAATAGGAAAGTTAGAATAGTTTCATGAAGAATCAGGTGATATTATGGCAAAGAAGAAACGCAGAAAAAAGAATAGTACAGAGAAGTTAAAACTAACGCTTAAATATGAATTGATTGGCCTCACCATAATAGGTTTGGCCATCATTGCCATTGCCAAGCTTGGAGCAGTGGGAAACGGGACGGTCTTTTTAATCCGCTTCTTCATGGGGGAATGGTATATCCTCTTTTTGTTGGGAGCAATTGCAGCTGGTTTCTATTTGATGATAAAGAGAGAGGTCCCGTACCTGTTGAAACGGCAATTGGTCGGGATGTACTTCCTTGTTGCGAGCATGCTCCTGCTAAGTCATGTTACCCTGTTTAACATGCTTGCAGATGGGGGACCATTTACGAAGCCCAGCGTCATTTCGAATACATGGGAACTATTCTGGATGGAAGTGACCGGCAAGGCCAGCTCAAAGGACCTTGGGGGCGGTATGATTGGAGCGATATTATTTGCCGCTTCATACTTTTTATTCGACGAAGCTGGATCGAAAATCGTTTCATTCCTCTTTATCATTGTAGGTGCCGTCCTATTGACCGGGAAAACGTTAGGTGAAACCCTCGGGAAGTTTTTCAGGGGTCTTGGAGGCTTTTTCATAAAGCAATGGTCCGCATTCAGAGATGATGTGAAAACGTGGAATGAAGACAAAAAAGAAAAGAAAAAGAATCCCGTGAAAAAGAAGAAACGGCAAAACGAACCGGTGGAAGATACGGATCAGGCCCCTCTAGAAGAGGAAACACAGGAAATGGCGACGGAACGGATCATTTCCAGCTTTGCTGATAAAGCCTATAATGACGAAAACGAAATAATTCCCGCTGTTCCGGAAACTGCAGCTGAAAATGCAGGGGACCAGGATGATGCCGTTCCGCCTATGAATTTTACGGAGGTGGAGAATAAAGAATATCTTTTACCGCCTCTTTCTTTGTTATTGCAGCCTAAAAAAACCGACCAAAGCGGAGAGTACCAATTGATTCATGAAAATGCGGCAAAACTTGAGCGCACCTTTCATAGCTTTGGAGTGAAAGCGAGGGTCACTCAAGTTCATTTAGGTCCTGCCGTAACCAAATACGAAGTACATCCGGATGTAGGGGTGAAGGTAAGTAAAATTGTCAGCCTATCCGATGACTTGGCCCTTGCACTTGCCGCAAAGGATATTAGGATCGAAGCGCCGATTCCCGGAAAATCGGCAATCGGAATAGAAGTGCCTAACTCCGAAGTGGCGATGGTGTCATTAAGGGAAGTTTTGGAGGCCAAAGAAGTTGACAAGCCTGACGCAAAACTGCAAATAGGCTTAGGGCGGAATATTTCCGGTGAAGCGGTTAAGGCGGAGCTCAATAAAATGCCGCATTTACTAGTGGCTGGTGCTACGGGCAGCGGGAAATCCGTTTGTATCAATGGGATTATTACGAGTATTCTGATGCGGGCAAAACCGCATGAAGTGAAAATGATGATGATCGATCCAAAAATGGTCGAGTTGAATGTCTATAATGGAATTCCCCACTTACTCGCACCTGTAGTGACCAATCCGAAGAAAGCTGCACAGGCTCTGCAAAAAGTGGTCAGTGAAATGGAAAGGCGCTATGAGCTATTTTCTCATTCCGGTACGCGAAATATTGAAGGCTACAATGATTACATTAACCGGTATAACATTGAAGAAGACGCCAAACAACCGCTCTTGCCTTATATCGTGGTCATTGTCGATGAGCTGGCAGATTTGATGATGGTCGCTTCTAACGATGTAGAGGATGCCATCACAAGGCTTGCACAAATGGCACGTGCTGCTGGCATCCACTTGATAATTGCCACTCAGCGGCCATCCGTAGATGTAATTACAGGGGTCATTAAAGCGAACATCCCATCTAGGATTGCCTTTAGTGTCTCATCAATGACCGATTCGAGAACGATCCTCGACATGGGCGGGGCCGAAAAACTGTTAGGCCGGGGTGACATGCTCTTCCTGCCTTCAGGAGCTTCAAAACCGGTCCGCGTCCAAGGGGCCTTTTTATCCGACAATGAAGTCGAGGAAGTTGTCACATATGTCATCTCACAGCAAAAAGCACAATACAACGAAGAAATGATACCCGATGAAATTGCAGAAACCTCAAATGGTGAAGTCGAAGATGATTTATATGGGGATGCGGTATCCTTGATCGTAGAAATGCAGACTGCATCCGTTTCCATGTTGCAGCGCCGTTTCCGGATTGGCTATACCCGGGCAGCCAGATTGATTGATGAAATGGAGGCTAGGGGAATTGTCGGTCCATATGAAGGCAGTAAACCACGAAATGTATTGGTTACAAAAGATGAACAAGATGAAGCGCATTCATCATAGGTAAAGAAAAAACCGGGCAGCTGCCCGGTTTTTTAAATATTCATCGCCTCGTCTAAATGTTGAAGGCAGAAGTCGGTAATCATCGCTTCTTCATCTTCTTCTAAATCGAATTCGAGTGCGCCTTCGTTCCCTTTTTCAAAAATATCATATTTAATCAATTTGCCTTTTTGTTCTTCTACAGCAAAAAGCACCCGGATATATAAACCATTTTCTGAAAAGAGCTCATCCTCTTCAGGCACTTCAATATCCAAGAACAACTCGTAACGTTCCCCGGACAAAATACCAAATGGATCATTCAATTTTTCGATTGTGTATTCTGTAATCTTTAACATCTTGTGTACATCCCTTCAAAGAAGATAAATCCTATTATACAGGAAAAAAGCATCTTGAACATAGCTGCATGCATCTTGCATTTTTTTATAAATTTATCTGATTTAGGAGAATAATCGTACAAATTCCGTGGCCACATCTAGATTGAAAGACACAGGGAAGGGTAATTTCTCCTAAATTCTTTTAAAGTAAATAGTAAAACACTATTTATTTATATTAAAAAAAATGTTATATTATTTTCGATTAGTAGGAATGATTCAACATCAGAGGTCTGATGTCTTAAGAAATTAGCTGGGGGAAACTGTATGTCAATAAAATCAGATAGTCGACATTTATATTTGCAGGTCATTGATTACCTGAAGCAGGATATTGAAGCTGGAGTCTATCAGGAAAATGAAAAATTCCCTTCAGAATTCGATCTTGCGAAAAAATTGGGAGTTAGTAGGGCGACACTTCGAGAAGCGCTGCGAATTTTGGAAGAAGAAAACATTATCATTCGCCGCCATGGAGTTGGGACTTTCGTCAATCCGAAACCTCGGTTCACTTCAGGTATCGAGCAATTAAAAAGTGTCACGAACATGATTGAAGAGGCAGGGATGAAGCCGGGTACGATTTTCTTAAGCTCGACGGCCCAAGAACCTACAGAAGAGGATATACGCAGGTTTTCTTGTTCAACAGACGAACGCATCGTCAGCATCGAACGAGTAAGGACAGCGAATGGGGAGCCAGTCGTCTACTGTATTGACAAAATTCCTGAATCTATACTTTCAGAAAATTTTGACCGTAATGATGAGTCTCTTTTTGATATTTTGGAAAGAGATGCGCATCGGAAAATTACGCATGCCGTAGCGGAGATTGAGCCCATTGGATATCATGAGAAAGTTTCTCCTATCCTTAAATGCTCGCCAGAAGCCGCGCTACTCGTTTTAAAGCAGATGCATCTGGATGATTGGGACCAGCCTATCCTGTATTCTGTTAACTACTTTAAAGCCAATATGTTCAGCTTTCATGTTCTTCGTAAACGTGTGTAGGCCTTGACTCTGCAAACGGATGAATGCAAGCGATTGTTTCGATTCCAAAAAAAGTCGATCAAAACGTATGCAAAAAAAATTAACGAGAAGTGAAAACGCAAACATGAATGACTTTTCAGAACATTCCTGCTCAAAAAACTATGTAAATTAGGGGGATAAAAATTGAAAAAGCGCAAATTAGGACTAGCTCTTTCACTTGTTCTTGCAGCCGGTACGCTACTGGGAGCATGTGGTAATTCAGAGAATGATGATAAAGAATCTTCAAATGGGAAAAACAAAGATAACTTCACTGTTGCGATGGTAACTGATACTGGCGGCGTGGATGACGAGTCGTTCAACCAATCCGCTTGGAAGGGCATTCAGGAATTCGGTAAGGATAATGGTCTGGAAAAAGGTAAAGATGGCTACAACTACCTGCAATCTAAATCTGATGCCGATTACGCTAAGAACCTGAATACGCTTGTACGTGAAGATTACCAACTAATCTATGGTATCGGTTTTCTTTTAGCGGAAGCTGTTGGTGAAGTGGCTGACCAACGTCCGGATTCACACTTTGCCATCGTGGATACAGTTGTAGACAAAAAGAATGTAGCCAGCATTAATTTTAAAGAGCAGCAAGGTTCTTTCCTAGTAGGTGTAATTGCCGGAATGCAAACGAAAACAAACAAAGTCGGTTTTATCGGCGGAGTTGAATCTGAGTTAATCAAGAAATTCGAAGTTGGCTTTAAGGCTGGGGTTTTATCAGTAAATCCGGATGCAAAAGTTGAAGTTAAATATGCCGGGGATTTCAATAAAGCTGACATCGGTAAATCAACTGCAGGCTCCATGTATTCTTCAGGTATCGATATCATTTATCATGCTGCTGGCGGAACTGGAAAAGGTGTATTCACTGAAGCAGTAGAGCAAAAGCAAAAAGATCCTAAGAGAGAAATCTATGTTATCGGTGTAGATAGCGACCAAGCTAAATTGGGAGCAGTTCCTGGAACAGACGACAACATCACTCTGACTTCCATGCTAAAACGAGTTGACGTGGCAGTTAAAGACCTTTCCGAGAAAGCGAAAGAAGGAAACTTCCCAGGCGGAAAAGTAATTGAGTACGGTATCGAAGAAAATGGTGTAGGCATTTCCGAAACAAAAGATAACGTAACAGAAGAATCTTTAAAAGCGGTCGAAGAATGGACAGAAAAAATTAAATCAGGTGAATTCGTCGTTCCGGGTACGGATGAAGAATTCGAAAAACTTGATTTATAAGCTGTAATGCCAGAAAGAATAGGGAGGCAGAATTGCCCTCTATTCTTTCTTTTCCCAATCACGCTTTGAAACTGAAAAAATATCGAATGAAAAACTATGAAAGAATCGTAGTTTTTCATTTGGTTTTTTTAAAAAAATCAATAAGCTAGTAAAAGCAATTAAATGATTTAAGAATATTTACACTCATTTTAGGAGTTGATAATACGTGGAATATGTAATTGAGATGCTTAATATCCGTAAGGAATTCCCCGGCATCGTCGCAAATGATAACGTTACACTTCAGGTTAAAAAAGGGGAGATTCACGCATTATTAGGTGAAAATGGCGCGGGTAAATCCACTTTGATGAATGTTTTATTCGGCTTATACCAGCCTGAGCAGGGAGAAATCCGTGTGAATGGCAAGCCAGTCAAGATTACCAGTCCCAACATTGCCAATGATTTAGGAATTGGGATGGTCCATCAGCATTTTATGCTCGTTGACCCTTTTACAGTAACGGAAAATATCATTTTAGGAAAAGAACCATCCAAAGCGGGTAAGATCGATTTAAAAGAAGCGAGCGAGGAAGTTAGGAAACTATCAGAACAATATCAGCTTCGTGTTGACCCCTATGCAAAAATTGCCGATATTTCAATAGGGATGCAGCAGCGTGTCGAGATTCTTAAGACGCTTTACCGTGGTGCGGAAATATTGATTTTTGATGAACCGACCGCTGTATTGACTCCTCAAGAAATCAAGGAATTGATTTATATTATGAAAGCCCTTATCAAAGAGGGTAAATCTATCATTTTAATCACACACAAACTTAAGGAAATCATGGAGGTTTGTGACCGGGTAACGGTTATCCGCAAAGGGCAAGGAATTGGTACAGTGAACGTCAACGAAACGAATCCTAACGAATTGGCGAGCTTGATGGTCGGTAGGGAAGTTCTATTCAAGACGGAAAAAACGGCCGCTACTCCTTCGGATGTAGTTCTCGAGGTTCAGGAACTGGAAGTCAAGGATTCCCGGGGCGTTTCAGCTGTTCGGAACTTGGATTTAACAGTCCGTGCAGGAGAAATTGTCGGTATTGCCGGTGTAGATGGAAACGGTCAATCCGAACTGATTGAGGCATTGGCTGGCCTAAGGAAGACAACAGCTGGTTCGATCATGCTAAATGGAAAAGAAATCAGGAATCTGAAGCCGCGTAAAATCACTGAAGCAGGTGTCGGCCATATTCCAGAAGACAGGCATAAGCATGGATTGGTTCTCGATTACAGCATTGGGGAAAATATTGTCTTGCAAACCTACTATCAAAGGCCTTTTTCAAAAGCCGGTATCTTGAACTCAAAGAAAATATTTGAAAAAGCCCGTTCATTGATCAAAAGCTATGATGTTCGGACTCCGAGTGAATATACCCCGGCAAGGGCTCTTTCTGGCGGGAATCAACAAAAAGCGATCATCGGCCGGGAAGTTGATAGGAACCCGGATTTATTGATTGCCGCACAGCCAACACGCGGGCTTGATGTAGGAGCGATCGAGTTTATCCATAAACGGCTCATTGAACAGCGTGATGCAGGAAAAGCAGTACTTCTCATTTCATTTGAATTGGAAGAAATCATGAATGTGAGCGATAGGATTGCCGTTATATACGAAGGGGAAATCGTCGCAATTGTCGATCCGAAAGAAACGACTGAACAGGAGCTTGGCCTTCTAATGGCCGGCAGTAAACGGACGGAAGCAGGTGGAAAACAAAATGTCTAAGTATTTATCTAAATTAACGAGTCCGTTAATAGCAGTTATCCTCGGCTTAGTCGTTGGGGCCATAATCATGTTGGTAAGCGGCTATGACCCAGTTGCCGGCTATGGCTCCATGGTAAATGGAATTATTGGGGATTCTTATTATGTAGGGGAATCCGTCAGGACAATCATCCCTTATATCCTTGCCGGTTTGGCAGTGGCTTTTGCTTTTCGCACGGGCCTTTTCAATATCGGTGTAGAAGGGCAATTAATTGTAGGCTGGCTGGCTGCAGTTTGGGTCGGAATCGCTTTTGATCTTCCAAGGATCATCCATTTGCCATTGGCCATATTAGCTGGTGCAGCTGCTGGGGCATTATGGGCTTTTATCCCTGGTTATTTAAAAGCTAAGTTCCGTGTACATGAAGTAATCGTTTCCATCATGTTGAATTATACAGCTTTATATGTGACGAATTATTTAATTAGGAATGTAATGACTGACAAGCTGGATAAAACAGAAAGAATTGCTGATACAGCATCACTGCGGTCTCCTTTTTTTGAAAGCATTACGGATTTTTCCCGGATGCATTGGGGAATAGTCGTAGCGATTATTTGCGTAATCATCATGTGGTTCCTGCTTGAAAGGACCAAAACCGGCTTTGAACTGAAAGCGGTAGGTTTCAATCAGCACGCGTCCGAGTATGCAGGGATGAGTGTCAATAAGAACATCATACTTTCCATGGTTATTTCAGGTGCTTTTGCAGGACTTGCGGGTGCGATGGAAGGCCTTGGAACTTTCGGTTATGCCGCGGTCAAGGGCGGGTTCACAGGTATGGGCTTTGATGGGATTGCAGTAGCCTTATTAGGGGCGAATACGGCTATTGGTGTTGTGCTTGCAGCCTTATTGTTTGGGGGACTGAAAGCCGGGGCCTTAAATATGCCGCTAGAAACCGGAATACCTAGTGAAATTGTGGATATTGTCATAGCATTGATCATTTTCTTCGTAGCATCCAGTTATTTTATTCGTTGGATTGCCGCTCGATTTAAGAAAGGGGTGAAATAAGTGGATTTCTTCCAAGTATTACAAATTATTATTCCATCTATGATAGCTCTAGCTGCTCCACTTATTTTTACTTCACTCGGAGGAGTGTTTTCTGAACGGGCTGGTGTCATAAACATCGGTTTAGAAGGTTTGATGGTCATTGGTGCCTTTACAGGGATTGTTTTTAACTTAATGTTTGCTGATGTATTTGGGGAATGGACTCCTTGGCTCGCAGTCTTAGCGGCAATGATTGCCGGCTTGCTGTTTTCCATTCTGCACGCTGTGGCATGCATTACGTTCAGGGCGGACCAAACGGTTAGTGGGGTTGCCATCAACTTGTTGGCAGTAGGTCTGACCATGTTTTTGGTGAAGCTGATTTTTGACAAAGGTCAAACTGATAGAATCACAGAAACATTCCCAAGGATTGATGTTCCATTATTAAGTGATATTCCATTTATTGGGCCCATCTTTTTCGCAAATGGTTATTACATCGTATATATAGCGATTCTCATATCTTTTGTCGTTTGGTATGTTCTTTATAAAACACCATTCGGGTTAAGGATTCGTGCAGTGGGAGAACATCCCATGGCTGCTGATACGATGGGTGTCAATGTTACGAAAATCCGATATGCCGCCGTTTTATTATCAGGTGCTTTTGGAGGGATCGGCGGAGCGATTTATGCTACCATCTTTTCAAATGAATTCAATCATGCGACAATTAATGGTCAAGGTTTCATGGCCATTGCCGCCATGATTTTTGGTAAGTGGCACCCGATTGGGGCAATGGGAGCAGCTTTATTCTTTGGTTTGGCTCAAAGTTTAAGTATCGTTGGCTCGAGCCTTCCTTTCTTCAAGGATATTCCATCAGTTTACCTCTTGATCGCTCCATATGTTCTGACGATCATTGCGCTAACTGGTTTCATTGGACGTGCTGATGCTCCAAAAGCATCCGGACAGCCATACATCAAAGGGAAAAGATAAGTGTCTAACCGGTCAGCAAACTGTGCTGGCCGGTTTTTTCTTTAGAGATTGAGCCATAAATGATGGTGAGCTGGTGAAAAAACAAAAAAAGTAGCTGTAACTTGCATGATTTTTCCTTTCACATGTATATTTTAAGTAGATGTTTAAAAGGGTTCCAAACTACAAACAATAAGCTAATAAAGGTGATTTATATAATGAGGAGGATTATTCATGTCTATTGCTTCCGATACAATTACGGAAAAAAGCGGCTACAAGCTTCATGTGGTCCGGACGGATAAATATAAAACAAATACTCTCGTGCTGAAGATGAAGGCCGCTTTGACAAAAGAGGACGTTACATATCGTGCACTGCTGCCATATGTGTTACAAAGCAATACAAGTAAATATCCTACAACACCCGAGCTTCGATCTTATCTTGATGATTTATATGGAGCAGGGTTTTATGTCGATGTAGCTAAAAAAGGAGAATATCAAATCATAAGTTTTACGATTGATATCGTCAATGAAAAATTCCTTAGTGATTCAACCCCGCTTCTCGAAAAGGCTTTTGGGTTGTTATCAGAGGTGATCTTCAATCCGAAGAAAAACGGCGAAGCCTTTGACTCTAAAACGGTTTCCAATGAAATCCGTTCCTTAAAACAGCGGATTCAATCCATTTCCGATGACAAAATGCGATATTCAGCTACACGTCTAGTAGAGGAAATGTGCAAAAACGAACCATATGCTTTAGAAGCGAGCGGTAATCTTCAAGACTTGGAAACGATAACTCCAGAGTCCCTATTCGCCTACTATAAAAAAATGCTGTCGGAAGATGAAATCGATTTATATGTAATCGGCGACATCGATGGATCGGAAGTGGAGGCACTGGCTGACAAGTATGTGTCGTTGCAAGAACGTGAGCCTGTTAGACTGCCGAGGGATACGGGCAAGGCAGTGGAGAAGGAAAAAGAAATCATCGAGAATTCGGATGTGAAACAAGGGAAATTGAATATCGGTTATCGAACCCAAGTTGCATACGGTGATCCGGATTATTATGCTCTTCAGCTTTTCAATGGGATTTTTGGTGGCTTTTCACATTCAAAACTTTTCATTAATGTCAGGGAGAAAGCCAGCCTTGCTTATTATGCAGCTTCAAGGCTTGAAAGTCATAAAGGACTATTGATGGTCATGGCCGGCATTGAAAATGCCAACTACAAGCAGGCATTGGATATCATTCATGCACAAATGAAGGAAATGAAGCAAGGTAACTTTTCCGATGAAGAACTTGCACAGACAAAGGCGGTCGTTAAGAACCAGCTCCTTGAAACCATTGACGTTTCGAGAGGGCTTGTGGAAATTTTATATCATAATGTGATTTCCGGGCAGGATATATCACTCGACGAGTGGTTTACAAAAACAGAGCGGACGACAAAGGAAGAAATCATTGCAGTTGGTCAAAAGATCCAGCTTGATACGATTTATTTCCTAACGGAAGCGGAGGTGCAAGGGTAATGGAAAAAATAGCATTCACTCAATTGAAAGAAGAGCTTTTCCATGAAAAAATGGATAATGGTCTCGAAGTATATATTCTTCCGAAAAGCGGGTTCAATAAATCATTTGCGACTTTCACGACGAATTATGGTTCAATCGACAACCATTTCAAACCATTGAATGAAACGGAATTTTCTAAAGTACCAGATGGGATTGCCCATTTTCTTGAACATAAGCTATTTGAAAAGGAAGATGGTGATGTTTTTCAGCAATTTTCAAAGCAGGGAGCATCTGCAAATGCCTTTACCTCTTTCACCCGTACAGCTTATTTATTTTCCAGCACGTCTGATTTCGAGAGGAATCTTACTACCTTAATTGACTTTGTCCAGGACCCTTACTTTTCGGAAAAGACGGTAGAAAAGGAAAAAGGAATCATTGGGCAGGAAATCAACATGTATGATGATAATTCAGACTGGCGGTTATATTTTGGGACGATTGCCAATATGTATCATCAGCATCCAGTGAAAATCGATATTGCCGGTACTGTGGAATCGATTGCAGGTATTACGAAAGATATGCTTTATGAATGTTATAATACGTTTTACCATCCTAGCAACATGCTCCTATTTGTTGTAGGACCGGTAGATGTCGAAAGTACCATGAAACTGATTCGGGATAACCAAAATGATAAAGGGTACAACGAACAACCAGCAGTGGAACGTAAATTTGACGAAGAGCCGGAAATCGTTGCCAAGGATAAGGAAGTCTTAAGGATGAATGTCCAGACACCAAAAGTGATGCTGGGCATCAAGGCCATCAATGTAAACCAATCCGGTTTACAGCTTTTGAAAAGGGAATTGGCGACCAATATTTATTTGGAAATGCTGTTTGGCAAAAGTTCGCCTTTGCATGAGGAGCTGTATGAGGAAGGGTTGATCGATCAAAGCTTCTCATATGATTACACACAGGAACAAGGTTTTGGGTTTGCGTTAATTGGCGGGGACAGTGCCAAACCTGATGAGTTGATGGAGTCTTTATTCGGTATCCTGCAAAAATCAAAAGCCGGAACCGGCCTGAATGAAGAAAGCCTGCAAAGGACTATCAAGAAAAAAATCGGTTCTTTCCTTCGTTCCTTGAATTCGCCGGAATATATAGCGAATCAATTCACCAGATATGCATTCAATGATATGAACTTGTTCGATGTTGTATCGGTATTGGAAAAACTAACTATCGAAGATATCAGGGAGGTCGCCAAGGACTTAATATCCGATGAACGGATGACAGTCTGTCAGGTACTTCCGAAATAATATAAAAGGGGGCGTGAAAGTGGGGAAACGTTTTGCCCTTATTACAGGAGCCAGTGGAGGAATCGGCAGGGAAATCGCTATAAAGCTCGCCGAGGAGAATTACTCACTTTATTTACATTATAACAGCAATGAAGAAGCGATACTTGCCCTGATTGAAGAACTGAAGCCTCATCAAGTCGAACTTATTCCGATACAAGCGGATTTGGCTGCACCGGACGGCTATAAGAAATTGGCGGAAAATATTTTTGCCCTTCATGCAATCGTCCTTAATAGTGGCAATAGCTATTATGGGCTTATATCTGATATGGATGAGACTATCGTTACTGAAATGGTTCAGCTGCATGTAACGAGCCCTTTCCAATTAACAAAGGAACTGCTTCCAAAGCTTATGTACCAAGAACAGGCTGCCATCGTTGCCGTCACATCAATTTGGGGGCAGACAGGTGCATCTTGTGAAGTATTATATTCAATGGTCAAAGGCAGTCAAAATGCTTTTATCAAGGCGCTTAGCAAAGAAGTATCGCTTAATGGAATCCGGGTGAATGCCGTTGCCCCCGGTGCGATTTCCACTTCCATGCTCGAATCTTTCAGTGCAGAAGATCTGGAAATCATCAAAGGCGATATCCCGATGGGCAGGATGGGGCATTCCAAAGAAGTCGCGGAGGCCGTATACTATTTGCTTTCCGACAAGTCGTCCTATATAACCGGGCAAATTTTAGGCGTAAATGGCGGATGGTACACATGATTTTTTTAAAAAGACATGAATAATTTCCTCAATTTCTTCACAAAATATCTTTGTACTATTTTGAAGGAAAGGGTGACCATTCATGTCTGTACTGGACAATTGGGATCAATGGAAAAACTTCTTAGGCGACAGATTACATCAAGGTGAACAACAAGGCTTGTCAGAAGGCGCTGTTACCAACTTGGCTTACGAAATCGGTGATTACCTAGCTAATCAGGTTGAGCCCCAGAATGACCAAGAGAAAGTGCTTGCTGATCTTTGGTCAGTGGCAAGCGATCAAGAAAAACATGCCATGGCAAGTGTCATGGTCAAGTTAGTCGAGAACAATGGAACGAAGTAAAATATCAATCCAAAAGGCCCTGTTATTAATTAACAGGGCCTTTTGGATTCGAGGGGGATGACTATTTGTCCTCTTATATAAAAATGAATACTTTTATAGGGTTTTTCCTTTTAACTTATCACGAAATGCTATATTATAGAAGCTAGACAATTAATATTAAAGTGTTCAGACCTTGAAATTTACGATGGATAAGTTTTTTGCCCATGATTAGGGTAAAAGCTTTTAGGCTTAAGGAGTGTTATCGTGGATAATAAAGAATGGTATTTTGAATATGAAATTCAAGTCAACCGTCCTGGTTTATTAGGGGATATTTCATCCCTTCTGGGTATGCTTTCCATTAATATCATCACCATTAACGGGGTCGATGAAGGAAGGCGTGGGTTACTTTTGTTGGCCAAAGACAGCCGTAATATAGAAAGATTCGAGTCAATTCTCCGTACGATGGATACGATAAAGGTCATTAAGCTTAGGGAACCTAAATTACGTGATCGCCTCGCAGTCAGGCATGGACGCTATATTCAGCGCGATGCCGATGAGAAAAACACTTTTAGGTTTGTTCGTGATGAACTAGGCTTGCTTGTCGATTTCCTGGCCGAGCTATTTAAACAGGAAGGTCATAAATTGATCGGGATCCGAGGGATGCCCCGTGTCGGAAAAACTGAATCTATCGTGGCATCGAGTGTTTGTGCTAATAAGAGATGGTTGTTTGTGTCCTCGACCCTTTTAAAGCAGACTATCCGCAGCCAGCTTATTGAGGATGAATATAATAATGATAATTTGTTCATTTTAGATGGAATTGTTTCCACTCGCCGTGCAAATGAGCGTCATTGGCAGTTGATTCGTGAAATAATGAGGCTTGATGCTGTCAAAGTAATCGAACATCCGGATGTTTTCGTCCAAAATACGGAGTATACCCTCGAAGACTTTGATTATATTATTGAATTGCGAAACAATCCTGAAGAAGAAATAACATATGAAGTTGTCGACCAAAAAGACCAGTTTTCAGGGTCCGATTTTGGTTCCTTTGACTTTTAAAATGGCAGGTGTTTTATTTGACTGAGTTGGGTAATCGATTAAAGGAAGCTAGGGAAGCCAAAGGTCTTAGCCTAGAAGATTTGCAGGAATTAACGAAGATCCAAAAGCGTTACCTCATTGGCATTGAAGAGGGAAATTACAGTATGATGCCAGGAAAGTTCTATGTACGGGCATTCATAAAGCAATATTGTGAAGCGGTCGGACTGGATTCAGAAGAGATTTTCGAACAATATAAGAGTGAAATACCATCGGTCTATAGTGAGGAATTGCCAGAACAGCTTTCACGGGTCCAATCCCGGAAAACCATTCCGGCAGGAGATTCAAAGGTAGTGGAATTGTTACCGAAGATCTTGGCTGCGGTTTTAGTCATTGGTGCGGCCGTATTGATTTGGGTTCTGGTATTGAACTATATGAGTAATCCGGATAACGAGGACAAAAAGGACGCGAAACAAAGCGATGCCGTGGGTTACAATAAAAGTGAAGAGTTTAACAAAGAAGAAGAGAATGCAGACCAAAAACAGAATGAAGAAAAATCAGATTCATCTGAAAAGAAGAATGAAGATGATACAGCAGTCAAAGATGAAGAGAAAGAGCAAAATCTTGCCGTCACAAGTTCCAGCGGTAAAAATAGTACGTATGAATTAAAAAATACCGATACTTTTAAATTAAAGGTGACCTCCAAAGGCTCACCATGGGTCGGCATAAAAAATGGTGAAGGTAAATTACTTTTCCAAGGCACTATCGAAAAGGATAAAAGCCAAGAAATTGATTTCACCAATGAAAAAGAAGCTGTCATCAATATAGGCAGGGCATATGAAACAGAGATTTATGTGAATGATGAGAAGCTGGAGTATTCCATTTCACCGACTGAAGTGAATACGCAATTGGTTACGATACAATTTACGAAAGCCGAATAGTCATCTTATAGATGACTATTTTTGCTCTATTTAATGGTAAGGCGGCGGGGAATGGTCCACTCGGCATATAAGATTGGATTTTGAGTTAAATTATACATATAAGCATTATTTTAGATCTAAGACGCAGGCCCGAATGGCAGGCGTAAATTTTGGAGGTAAAAGTTTTGAATCTGCCTAATAAGATTACAGTAGCAAGAATCTGTTTAATACCAGTATTTTTAATCATCATGCTCGTTCCTTTTTCATGGGGGACTCTGACTTGGGGAGAATACAGTTTGCCAGTGGCACACCTGGCTGGAGCCATCCTCTTTATAATCGCTTCCACTACGGATTGGATCGATGGCCATTTTGCCAGAAAATATAATATGATTACTGATTTAGGGAAATTTTTAGATCCATTGGCAGATAAACTTCTTGTTTCGGCTGCCTTAATCGTTTTGGTTGATCTGGATTTAATGTACGGTCAATCTTGGATTGCCATCGTGATCATAAGTCGCGAGTTTGCAGTCACTGGATTGCGTTTGGTGTTAGCGGGTACAGGGGAAGTGGTTGCAGCGAACCAGCTAGGTAAAATTAAAACATGGGCACAAATTGTTTCTATTTCGGCTTTATTGCTGCATAACCTTCCATTTGCCCTCATTTCACTTCCATTTGCCAATATCGCATTATGGATTGCATTAATCTTTACAATCTGGTCAGGTTTGGATTATTTTATAAAAAACAAAGAAGTGTTTGTTAATTCAAAGTAAAAACGAATGGTGGTTTTGAAAAGATGGATGCAGAAATCATTGCAGTGGGCTCAGAGCTTCTTTTAGGTCAAATCAATAACACTAATGGAAGATTCTTATCGCAGCAGTTTGCGGAAATGGGGATCAACGTTTTTTACCATACTGTGGTCGGGGATAACGACCGTCGATTACATCAAGCTATAGAAGTCGCTGAATCGAGGGCGAACTTGATTGTTTTTACCGGTGGGCTTGGTCCTACCAAAGATGACTTAACGAAAGAAACGATTGCTCGCCATATCGGGAAAAAGCTCGTTTTTAATGATGAAGCTTTGCAATCCATTGAAGCTTACTTCCAAAAACGGGAACGGCCGATGACGGAAAACAACAAAAAGCAGGCCCTTGTCTTAGAAGGCAGTGAAGTGTTGGCAAACGATCATGGCATGGCCCCAGGAATGGTTTTGTCCAAATCCGGGATTACATATATGCTTCTGCCTGGTCCACCAAGTGAAATGGAGCCGATGTTTTTAAGTTATGGTTATGAAAAGATCATGAATAAATTGGAAAAGCATGAACGGATTGATTCCAAGGTTTTACGGTTCTACGGTATAGGTGAAGCCGAACTGGAAACGGTGATTGAAGATCTCCTTGTCAATCAAACGAATCCGACAATCGCTCCGCTGGCAGCCGAAGGGGAAGTGACGTTAAGGATCACCGCCAAAGGCCCTTCCAAAGAAAAATGCGAAGAACTTATTTTAGAAACGGAAAAAGAAATTCTTGGCAGGGTCGGCAAGTTCCATTATGGAAGTGATAATACTTCGCTAATAAAGGAACTTGTAAAAGAATTAACGGTCCGCAAGCTTTCAATCGCGGCAGCTGAAAGCTTGACCGGGGGGATGTTCCAAGAACAGCTGACAACCATCCCGGGCGCCGGTAAAGTCTTTAAGGGCGGAATGGTCTGCTATACGAATGATGCGAAGTCCAATGTCCTCGGCGTCAGTGATGATACCATATCTGAGTATGGGGTGGTCAGCGGTGAGTGTGCAATGGAAATGGCCTCTAATGTCCGGAGTAAGCTCGATGCGGATGTAGGCATAAGTTTTACGGGTGTTGCAGGGCCGGATGAACAAGAAGGCAAGCCTGTTGGTACAGTATTTATTGGCATTTCCTATCGCGATGGAAACACTCATTTCAAGGAGTTGAATCTTTCCGGTAGCAGGGCGCAAAACCGTATTCGGAGTGTGAAATACGGCTGTCATTACCTATTAAGGGATTTATAAACGCCATAAGCAGAGCTTTAATACAGCTCTGCTTTTTATTTGGTTTTAGAAGTTTGTTTCTTGAAAAATAGGGAAAAAAGAAAAAAGTTAATTCAATAAAAATGTATTTTTTAGGGAGTAAGTGAAGCGAAATGGAAATTTCCTTAAGCTAAAACGCTTTTTTACAAAGAATATCCCGAAAGAAAAAAACGAATGAATGTTCGACTTTTTGCTTGGCAAAATAGTAAAAAGAGTATATAGTAAAGATAGGTTTTGAGACAGGGTACAAACCTTGAACTCGAATAATTGCTAACGTAAGTACACCTTTAATCGGACAGCCGATTAGTTGAATATAGAGGAGGAAATTAAGTGAGTGATCGTCAAGCGGCTTTAGATATGGCGTTAAAACAAATTGAGAAACAATTTGGTAAAGGTTCGATTATGAAACTTGGGGAACAGACTGATCGTAGGATTTCAACGATCTCAAGCGGTTCTTTAGCATTGGACGTAGCGTTGGGAGTAGGCGGATATCCAAGAGGCCGGGTCATTGAGATATATGGACCTGAAAGCTCCGGTAAAACGACTGTAGCATTACATGCCATTGCAGAGGTACAAAAGACTGGCGGGACGGCTGCATTCATTGATGCCGAGCATGCTTTAGATCCAGCATATTCAGAAAAACTTGGTGTGAATATCGATGAGTTACTGCTTTCACAGCCTGATACGGGTGAACAAGCCCTAGAGATCGCTGAAGCGTTAGTTCGAAGCGGAGCGGTAGATATCATTGTCATTGACTCGGTGGCGGCACTTGTACCAAAAGCTGAAATCGAAGGCGAAATGGGAGATTCCCATATGGGTCTCCAAGCCCGGATGATGTCTCAGGCACTTAGAAAACTGTCTGGTTCCATTAATAAATCAAATACCATTGCCATTTTCATTAACCAAGTCCGTGAAAAAATCGGTGTTATGTTTGGGAATCCAGAAACGACTCCGGGAGGCCGGGCATTGAAGTTCTATTCAACTGTTCGTCTGGAAGTGCGCCGTGCGGAGCAATTAAAACAAGGTAATGAAATCGTGGGTAATAAAACGAAAATCAAAGTTGTAAAAAACAAAGTTGCTCCACCATTCCGCCAAGCAGAAGTTGACATCATGTATGGTCAAGGGATTTCACAGGAAGGTGAAATCATCGATATGGGTGCAGACCTTGATATCGTCCTTAAAAGCGGCTCATGGTATTCATACAATGAAGAGCGTGTCGGACAAGGCCGTGAAAATGCGAAGCTTTTCCTGAAAGAAAATCAGGACATCGCTCAGGAAATTTCTCAGAAAATTAGAGATCACTATAATCTTGATGGGGAGCATGAATTACCACCAGAAGAAAATGAAACAGAAGAGCATTTTGAATTGCTTGATTAATGATATTTGAAAAGGCCTAAGCTTATTCGCTTAGGCCTTTTATGTATATTTTAAGAAAAATGCGAAATTTTCAGTGGATTAAATGGCATTATAATCAGATTTACAGACTGCTTCCACAATGAATGCTGTACATTATGATGGTTGATATTAAGAAAACTTGAATAAACATTGATACATAAGGGACAAACGCTTGACAATAAAAATTCTCAACTATACAATTAATATGTATATTTTACAATTTTTCAAACTAAAATTTTGAAAATTAAGTGCTGTATATTGAATTTATGTGCAATGTACTTGCCGACAGTTCAACATTTTATGTAAAAAGTTCATAGCAAGGGGAGGTGAAACGATGGAACCCATGACAATCATCTTCACTTTGCTTGGCCTAATCGTCGGTGCAGTTGTTGGTTATTTTATTCACAAATCAAAATTTGAGAGTAGAATAGCAGGGGCAAAGGGCTCTGCAGAACACATCCTTGAGGATGCAAAACGTGAAGCGGAAGCACTTAAGAAAGAAGCCTTGTTGGAAGCAAAAGATGAAATTCATAAAGTTCGTGCCGATTCGGATCGGGAAGCCCGTGAAAGAAGGAACGAATTACAAAAACAAGAAAATCGGTTATTGCAAAGAGAAGAGAATCTGGACCGTAAGGATGAAACGTTAGACAAACGTGAGAGCCTTTTGGAGAAAAAAGAAGATTCTCTAAACCAAAGACAACAGCATATTGAAGAGATGGAAAGCAAAGTGGAAGAGATGGTTCGTAAGCAGCAAACAGAGCTTGAACGTGTTTCCGGTTTAACTCGTGAAGAGGCTAAAGCAATCATTATAGACCGAATGGAAAACGAGCTTGCTCACGATGTAGCGCTTATGATTAAAGAAAGTGATACCCGTGCCAAAGAAGAAGCTGATAAAAAAGCAAAAGAAGTCCTTTCTCTTGCCATTCAGCGTTGTGCGGCTGATCATGTTGCAGAGACCACCGTTTCTGTAGTAAATCTTCCAAACGATGAAATGAAAGGACGGATAATCGGACGTGAAGGACGAAATATCCGGACGTTAGAAACGCTAACAGGTATTGACCTTATTATTGATGATACTCCTGAAGCTGTCATTTTATCTGGATTCGATCCAATTAGACGGGAAACGGCACGCTTGGCTCTTGAGAAACTTGTTCAGGACGGACGGATCCATCCGGCTCGTATTGAAGAAATGGTTGACAAAGCAAGACGTGAGGTAGATGAACATATTCGTGAAATTGGTGAACAGACTACTTTTGAAGTTGGAGTTCACGGTCTCCATCCAGATCTCATCAAAATACTAGGACGTTTGAAATTCCGTACCAGTTATGGGCAAAACGTACTTAAACATTCAATTGAAGTGGCCCAGCTTTCAGGTTTACTGGCCGCTGAGCTCGGTGAGGATGAAGTTCTTGCCCGCCGTGCAGGTTTATTGCATGATATTGGGAAAGCGATAGATCATGAAGTGGAAGGCAGTCACGTTGAAATTGGCGTTGAATTAGCCACCAAATATAAAGAGCATCCAACTGTCATTAACAGCATCGCTTCACATCATGGCGATACGGAACCAACTTCCATCATTTCAGTGCTTGTGGCTGCCGCTGATGCATTATCAGCTGCAAGACCGGGAGCAAGAAGTGAAACGCTTGAAAATTACATTAGAAGACTTGAAAAACTTGAGGAAATTTCCGAGTCCTATGATGGAGTGGAGAAATCTTTTGCGATTCAAGCCGGACGAGAAGTGCGGATTCTAGTGAAACCAGAACAAATCGATGACCTTTCGGCACATCGACTCGCACGTGATATCCGGAAAAGGATTGAAGAAGAGCTCGATTACCCAGGTCATATAAAAGTCACGGTCATCCGTGAAACAAGAGCAGTCGAATATGCCAAATAATTGTTAGTGAAAGACGAAGTGGTGCAAACCACTTCGTTTTTTCTTTTTCCGATATGAATCGTTAAGCATAATTCTTATAATTACCCCCAATTATGTTACAATACATACTTGAATAATTCATATAATCAGGTGAATCCAGAAAGGGTTTTACAATGAAATTGCTATTTATAGGGGATGTAGTGGGATCTCCAGGTCGTGACATGATCCAAGAATACCTTCCTAAGTTAAAAGAAAAGTATCGTCCGCATATCACGGTCATCAATGGCGAGAATGCAGCAAGTGGCCGGGGGATTACAGAAAAGATTTACCGCAGTTTTTTAGAGTGGGGAGCGCAGGCAGTGACCATGGGAAACCATACATGGGATAATCGTGATATTTTCAACTTTATTGATGAAGCGAAATATCTTGTCCGTCCAGCAAACTTTCCAGACGGGGTACCCGGAGAAGGTATGAAATTTTTAAAATTTAACCAGCATGAAATAGCGGTCATCAATTTGCAAGCGAGAACGTTCATGCCGGATTTGGATTGTCCGTTCAAAAAGGCGGAAGAACTAGTGGCGGAGGCTCGAAAAAAGACACCGATCATCTTTGTCGATTTTCATGGTGAAGCGACAAGTGAAAAGCAAGCCATGGGTTGGTTCCTGGATGGTAAGGTTACAGCAGTCGTTGGTACACACACACACGTCCAGACAGCAGATAACCGTATATTACCTGCAGGCACCGCTTACATATCAGATGTAGGCATGACAGGACCATATGATGCCATCCTTGGTATGGAAAGAGAGGCAGTCATCCATCGGTTCCTGACCAGCCTTCCAGTTCGTTTCGAAGTCCCAAAAGAGGGACGTACCCTATTAAGCGGGGTTCTCCTTGAAATTGATGAGAAAACTGGCAAGGCAAAGAAGATAGAAAGGATTCTGATTAACGAAGATCATCCCTTTTACCATTGATTCGAACGGATGGACAGTCAAACTGCCATCCGTTTTTCCATTCTTTAATAAATGGTGTACAATCCCGGTTTTCTTTGTCATACAAGTTTTACTTGATGAATATAGTAGCAGTGGAAAGTGTTATAACTATTTAGCCAAGTTAGAATCGGCAGGGAAAACAAGGAGGACTAGGAATGGAAATATTAAAAGTTTCAGCAAAATCTAATCCTAATTCTGTAGCAGGCGCACTAGCGGGAGTGCTCAGGGAAAGAGGAGCAGCCGAAATTCAAGCAATCGGTGCAGGTGCGTTAAATCAAGCCGTCAAGGCAGTAGCAATCGCAAGAGGGTTTGTCGCACCTAGTGGAGTTGACTTGATTTGTATTCCTGCCTTTACAGATATACTTATTGATGGCGAAGAGAGAACGGCAATAAAACTAATCATTGAACCAAGATAATTGCAAGTTTGGGTGTCCTGTTTGTCGGATGGCGAGCAGGCACTTTTTTGTCGTGACTTCCAAATGACGAAAGGCCCGTGTCGCCTTATAATGGTATATATAATCATAAAAAAGTACAGGAAGGGGGATTACATTGGAGATTTTTGATGCACATTGTGATGTGCTGATGAAGATGTTCATCGATCCGGATATTTCTTTTACAAATAGTGATAAATTACATATAACAAAGCGGGGTTTATTGGACGAAGGGGGAAAAGTCCAATGTTTTGCCATATATATACCTGAAAAAGTCCACCCTGATATGAGATTTCAAGCGGCTTTGGCGATGGTGGATATTTTTCATGAAAAGATTTTGTCGGAGCCGGAAATGAAATTTATAAAGACCAAGGCAGATATCGAATCTTTAAAAGAAAAGGAAATCGGTGCAATGCTAACTTTGGAGGGGTGCGATTGCATTGGGAATGATTTGTTGAAACTGAAAACCCTTATTCATCTTGGAGTATCCTCCGTAGGTTTGACTTGGAATCACGCTAACTTGGTAGCGGATGGGGCATTGGAAACAAGAGGGGGAGGCTTGACCGGGTTTGGAACGGAAGTGGTCGCGCTACTGAATGAGAAGTCAATTTGGTGTGATTTATCCCATTTATCTGAAGCTGGATTTTGGGACACCCTAAAGTTGGCGAAATTCCCGATCGCCTCCCATTCGAATGCTTATCAGCTTTGTCCGCATCCGCGAAATTTAAAGGACGGGCAGATAAAAGCCCTTTTACAGAAAAATGGGATGATCGGAGTAACCTTTGTCCCGCAATTTCTAGCAAATGGCCCGGTTACGATAAAGGATATCTTGAAACATATAGAGCATATATGCAGTTTGGGCGGGGAAAGACAAATTGGATTAGGGTCCGACTTCGATGGAATCGATCATATGGTAGAGAAGTTAACGTCATATAAGGATTATCATAACTTAATAAATGAATTGAACAGGCTTTATTCCAGTGAGTTTGTAAAAGGTCTCCTTTTTGATAATTTCACTCGTAATTTTCCGCTTGAAAAGGAAATATCTTAAGTGATTTTAAATTCTTACTATATAGATATGAATAAATATTCTGAAAATATAAAAAATAAAAGCAAAAAGGTTGCAATTTGATGATTTAACCGATAGAATTGAAAGCGTTTAGTACACCTTTCCTAAATTAGAACGATATTATACATAGTTGAATGTTCTAAGAGAGGTGCGGTTAAATGCATTTATATACGAACGTCCTAAAGGAGTGTAAGACATGATCAATCAACTTTCATGGAAAGTTGGCGGACAACAAGGTGAAGGTATTGAAAGTACAGGAGAAATATTCTGTATTGCCCTCAATCGCTTAGGTTATTACTTGTATGGCTACCGTCATTTCTCATCCCGAATCAAGGGTGGACACACGAATAACAAAATTCGTGTAAGTACTACGGAAACTCGTGCTATCTCTGATGATTTAGACATCTTAGTTGCTTTTGACCAAGAAACAATTGACGTCAATTATAAAGAATTACATGAGGGTGGCATCATAATTGCAGATGCAAAATTCAAACCTGTCTGCCCAGAAGATACAAAGGCAGAATTATATATTGTTCCTTTTACGGAAATAGCAGCCGAATTAGGAACATCATTAATGAAAAATATGGTTGCCATCGGTGCAACATGTGCTGTTCTCGGAATGGAAATCTCCGTATTCAACGATGTGGTTGATGAAATATTCGGCCGTAAAGGTGAAGAAATCGTTAAGAAGAATATGGATGCCATTACTGCCGGCTATAAGGCAATGGAAGTGTTGCTTGGAGAAAAACTGGGCGCCATGGAGCTGGAAAAGGCAGACGGCCAGAAACGAATGTTCATGATCGGAAACGATGCTATCGCTTTAGGCGCAGTTGCAGGAGGTTGCCGCTTCATGGCAGCTTACCCGATTACTCCGGCTTCGGAAATCATGGAATACTTAATTAAGAAACTTCCTCAATTTGGCGGGACGGTCATACAGACTGAAGATGAAATCGCGGCAGCTACAATGGCTATCGGTGCGAATTATGGCGGTGTACGTGCCATCACAGCTTCAGCTGGACCTGGGCTTTCCTTGAAAATGGAGGCGATAGGTTTAGCGGGCATTACCGAAACGCCAATTGTCATCGTCGATACTCAACGTGGCGGTCCATCTACGGGACTTCCTACAAAACAGGAGCAATCCGATTTAATGGCCATGATTTATGGTACACATGGTGAAATACCTAAAATCGTCATGGCTCCGAGTACTGTTGAGGAAGCTTTTTATGATACGGCAGAAGCATTCAACCTTGCAGAGGAATATCAATGTCCGGTTATCGTTTTATCCGACTTACAGCTATCATTAGGTAAACAGACGGTTCAGCCGCTTGATTACGGCAAAGTGGAGATAAGACGCGGAAAATTGGTTGACTTTGATATTGAAGAGCCAGAAAACAAATCTTACTTCAAGCGTTATGAAGTAACGGAAGACGGAGTCTCACCGCGGGTAGTGCCTGGTATGAAAAATGGAATTCACCATGTTACGGGTGTTGAACATGATGAAACGGGCAGACCTTCCGAGACGGCCTTGAATCGCAAATTGCAAATGGATAAACGGATGCGTAAGCTGAATAATTTAACTAACACATTCCAAACACCAGTATACAAAAACACACCGCATGAAGAAGCGGATTTATTAATTCTTGGTTTTAACTCAACACGCGGGACGATTGATGAAGCGATCGGCCGTTTAGAAACGGATGGAGTGAAAGTGAATCATGCGCAAATCCGCTTGATTCATCCTTTCCCAGCTGATGAAGTCCTTTCATTGGTGCAAAGTGCTAAGAAAGTAGTAGTTATTGAAAATAATGCGACTGGACAATTGGCTAATATTATCAAGATGAATGTCGGACATGTTAATAAAATTAAAAGCATCCTAAAATATGATGGCAACCCATTCCTCCCGCATGAAATTCACACACAATGCAAGGAGATGTTCGAATATGGCAACGTTTAAAGAGTTTCGGAATGATGTAAAACCTAACTGGTGTCCTGGCTGCGGAGATTTCTCCGTTCAGGCTGCCATGCAGCGTGCGGCAGCCAATGTGGGATTGGAGCCGGAGAATTTGGCCGTTGTTTCCGGTATCGGCTGTTCAGGGCGTATATCCGGTTACATCAAGTCATATGGTTTCCACGGCATCCATGGCCGCTCACTGCCAATTGCCCAAGGAGTAAAAATGGCCAACCGTGAATTGACCGTTATAGCTTCAGGCGGTGACGGAGATGGTTTTGCAATCGGGATGGGACACACCATCCATGCGATCCGCCGTAATATCGACATTACGTATATTGTCATGGATAACCAAATTTATGGATTGACTAAAGGCCAGACTTCTCCTAGATCAGCTGCTGGATTTAAAACGAAATCCACTCCAGAAGGATCAATAGAACAGGCTGTTTCACCTATGGAATTAGCATTGTCAGCTGGCGCTACGTTTGTGGCCCAAAGCTTTTCCACTGACTTGAAAGACCTGACGGCGATCATTGAAGCAGGGATAAACCATAAAGGATTCTCCTTTATCAATGTTTTCTCTCCTTGCGTAACATACAATAAGATCAATACGTATGATTGGTTTAAACAAAACTTAACTAAATTGAGCACAATTGAAGGCTATGATTCTTCAAATAAAGAACAGGCGATGCAGACTTTGATGCAGCATGACAGTCTTGTGACGGGGATCATTTATCAAGACTCTTCACGCCCTTCGTACCAGGAATTAGTGCCAGGGTATGCTGAAAAGGCGCTAAACAAATCAGATTTGACACTGGATCAAGCGCACTTTGATAAGCTTGTTGCTGAATTTATGTAAAAGTTAAAAGGTTCACCCCTTAAGATGGGGTGAACCTTTTTTGTGATTAACTGGAAAGCTCAGTAGAGAGAATCACTAGCCTCCCTGGATTAGCTTACCACCAACCGTTATTGCATCCACAGAAGAAATTGCAACGATTCCTTCTTCTGCAACAATTGTTATTGCGGTTGTGGTCCCGGTCTCTGTCCCGGTCTCTGTCCCGATCGCGGTCTCGATCGTGGTCCCGATCCCGGTCGCGGTCGCGCCTATTGCAGCCCCTCACAGCACGACAAAAATCGTCTGCGATTCTCTTGTTATCTCTGTCCCGATCTCTGTCCCGATCCCGATCTCGATCCCGATCATGATTATTGCATCCACATGACATATAAGTCACTCCTTCATTGTTTTTGTTTTTTGTTGTACAAGATATCTTATTCGAGAGCGGACAAGATGCTATAGAAACATGACCCATTTAACAAAAATGTACGAATGCCTAAAAATCATCATTATTAATGTGAAAAGGCCGGTACAAAAGTGATTATGGTATTTTTGTGATTGATTTTTCATATCTTTACATATTAAGGTAGATGAAAAAGCACAGCCCTATTTCAGGGGGAATGTACATGTTGAGAGGTAAAATGAAAGCGATCGTCAAACATCACCGAGGTTATGGGGCCCAATTACAAGTTGTCGATATACCGGACATTCGTGATGACGAGGTCTTGATTCGAGTGAAGATGACCTCGATCTGCGGAACGGATATTCATATTTTCACCTGGGATGAATGGTCACAAGGAAGGGTGAGCCCGCCATACGTATTTGGGCACGAATTTGCAGGGGAAGTAATCGAGTTAGGAGCAAGTGTCAGTAATGTTTCAGTTGGTGATTGTGTATCTGCCGAAACACATATTGTTTGCGGTACATGCAGGCAATGCTTAACCGGACAATTCCATATCTGTAAAAAAACAAACATTATCGGTGTGGATAAACAAGGGTGCTTTGCAGAGTACATAGCTCTGCCAGCCAAGAATTTATGGAAAAATCCAAGCGATTTGCCACTCGATATAGCTACCATCCAAGAACCGATGGGGAATGCCGTCCATTCAGTGCTAGCTGGCGAGGTGCTGGGTAAAACGGTGGCAATAATCGGTTGTGGTCCAATTGGGCTTATGGCGATTGCTGTAGCAAAGGCCGCGGGTGCTGATAAAGTAATCGCTCTTGATATTAATGATTATCGACTTCAGTTAGCCAAAAAGATGGGTGCCACACACCTCATTCATTCAATGAATCAGGATCCAGTGGAAATCACGAAAAGCATTACAAGTGGGGACGGGGTGGATGTTGTTTGTGAAATGAGCGGGAATCCAGCAGCTATCCAACAAGGGTTCAAGATGGCGACCAATGGTGGAAGAATATCCATTCTAAGTCTGCCTTCTAAGCCCGTCACGATTAATATAACAGAGGATATCGTATTCAAGGGTCTTACTGTCCAAGGGATAACGGGAAGGAAGATGTTTTCAACCTGGCAACAGGTTTCAAGTCTGCTTGAAAGTGGCAAGGTTGATGTAAAACCAATGATTACCCATCGGTTCTCACTCAGTGATTTTGAAAAGGGATTTGAACTGATGATCAAAGGCCAGTGTGGTAAGGTTCTCCTTATACCTTGAACACCTAAAAAGGTGGAAATTGCATGCTCTGCATTTGAAAAATAATGAAAGGGGAAAGCGTCATCCAAAAATGATAAGAAGAGGCTAAATTCGTCATAGCCTCTTCTTTCATGTTCTTATTTTCAATATTTGTGAAAAATTTCTTACAATTGAAGAAGCCACGACAGAATGATTGTTTCTTGCTGTTAAAAGCTTTATACTATGATAATGTGGATATATCACACTTAATAGCTAATATTTACTGGAAATTCTTAAGAAGGAATCCGTATAAATCCATTTGATTTATAGGTCTTGGAATAGTTGGTGAAAGAAATAAACTAACTATTTTGAAAGGAGATTAACTATGAACGAGAAACAACGATTAGAATCACAACAAGTACAGGCTGAGAATCCAGCGGACAAAAAATCCGAAAAGGACTTCAGTAAGTACTTTCAAGCCGTTTATATTCCGCCTTCCTTAAAGGATGCGAAAAAGCGGGGAAAAGAAGAAGTAGAATATCATGATGACTTTGCCATTCCTGAAGGTTTCCGCGGAATGGGAGAAGGTAAAAAGTTTTACATTCGCACTTTTGGCTGTCAAATGAACGAACATGATACAGAAGTCATGGCGGGCATCTTTATGGCACTTGGTTATCAGGCGACAGACTCGGTGGATGATGCTAACGTCATTTTACTTAACACTTGTGCGATTCGGGAAGGCGCAGAGAATAAAGTGTTCGGTGAATTGGGGCATTTGAAATCATTGAAATTGGAAAAGCCGGATCTACTGCTTGGGGTTTGCGGCTGTATGTCACAAGAGGAGACAGTTGTAAAGCGGATTCTAGAGAAGCACCATTTTGTAGATATGATTTTCGGAACGCATAACATCCACCGCCTGCCGCAAATTCTTAATGAAGCTTATCTTTCCAAGGAAATGGTCATTGAGGTTTGGTCTAAAGAAGGTGATGTAATCGAGAACCTTCCGAAAGTGCGTAAAGGAAAAACCAAGGCATGGGTCAATATCATGTATGGCTGCGATAAGTTTTGTACATACTGCATCGTACCGTATACGAGAGGGAAAGAAAGAAGCCGAAGGCCTGGAGATATCATCCAGGAAGTCCGTCATTTAGCGGCACAGGGTTACAAGGAAATAACCCTGCTTGGACAGAATGTGAATGCTTACGGTAAAGATTTTACGGATATCGATTATCGTTTCGGCGATTTGATGGATGAAATCCGCAAAATCGACATTCCGCGTATTCGTTTTACGACAAGCCATCCCCGTGATTTTGATGATCATTTGATTGAAGTACTGGCTAAAGGCGGAAATCTCGTTGACCATATCCATCTTCCAGTTCAATCGGGAAGTACGGAAACACTTAAAATCATGGCCCGTAAGTATACACGCGAACAATATTTAGAGCTAGTTAAAAAAATAAAGGAAGCTATCCCAAGTGCATCGCTAACTACGGACATCATTGTAGGTTATCCGAATGAAACGGAAGAGCACTTTGAAGAAACGATGTCATTATACCGTGAAGTTGGTTTCGATGCAGCATATACTTACATCTATTCACCACGTGAGGGAACACCGGCTGCGAAAATGCAGGATAATGTACCGATGGAAGTGAAAAAGGAACGTCTGCAACGCTTGAATGCCCTTGTAAATGAAACGTGCGCATTGAAAATGAAAGAGTATGATGGACAGATTGTTGAAGTGCTCGTTGAAGGCGAAAGCAAGAAGAATGCGGAAGTATTAGCAGGTTATACAACGAAAAATAAGCTCGTGAACTTCAAAGGACCAAAATCCGCTATTGGCAAAATCGTAAAAGTGAAAATCACCGGAACGAAAACATGGTCATTAAATGGGGATATGGTTGAAGAAGCAACGGCGATTGAGGTGGAGTAATATGACTAAATATACTAAAGATGACATTCTGAATAAAGCGGCCGAGCTTGCTGAAATGATCGCCAGCACGGAAGAAGTCGATTTCTTTAAACGGGCAGAAGCTCACATCAATGAAAATCAGAAAATCCGTGAAATGATCGCCAGCATCAAGAGTTTGCAAAAACAGGCTGTAAACTTCCAACATTACGGCAAAGAGAAAGCATACAGTCAAGTGCAGGCCAAAATTGATGCACTGGAAAAACAATTGGATGAACTTCCGATCGTGCAAGAATTCAAACAATCCCAAGTGGATGTAAATGATCTTTTACAAATGGTCTCATCACAGGTATCGAATAAGGTGACGGACCTGATTATTGAATCGACCGAAGGCGATGTCCTTCGCGGTGAGACAGGTTCACAGGTACAAGCAGGCGGCGGAAGCTGTTCATGAATATTAAAAAAGCCCTTCTGGTTTCAGAAGGGCTTTTTTAATATGCGGAAATCCTTATACAGTGCCCATTCGTGACACATATCCCAAAACATGCGCATAAAATAACCTAGGTTTAAAACATTACAGCAGTTTTCAAACAATTAAAATTCTACGCACAATAGACTTTTACCACGCATAGGATGAATGGAAACTGTATGAGGAGGGTTCGCTAGCATGTCACAATATAGAGAGATAATTACTAAAGCGGTGGTGGCAAAAGGACGTAAATTCACAAAGTCCTCTCACACCATTTGCCCGGCTCATCATCCTTCTAGCATTCTAGGTTGTTGGATCATCAACCATAAATACGATGCAAAGAAAGTCGGCAAAAAGGTAGAAATTCACGGCAGCTACGAAATCAACGTCTGGTATTCTTATAACCATAATTCGAAGACGGAAGTTGTAACTGAAAAAGTGCAATATACCGACGTTATTTCGCTGAAATACCGTGATCCCGATTATCTTGATGACCATGAAATCGCTGCAAAAGCTGTCCAACAGCCGAATTGTTTAGAAGCATGCATCTCCCCATGTGGACAAAAAATCATTGTCCATGTGGAAAGGGAATTCTTTGTGGAAGTCGTCGGCGAAACGAAAATTTGTGTCGCTGTAAGTCCAGATGGCCGCTGTGAGGATGACTGGGGCTCTGATTTCGATGATGAGGATTTCGAAGATTTAGATCCGGATTTCCTTGATGAATTCGAAGACGAATAGAATATAGAAATTAATACCGGATGACATTCCCTTCATCCGGTTTTATTTAATTTGAAGCGGGACAAGTCCCTATGGCTTTACAGATACAGCTAGCTTACAATGTAAAGGATAATTGATTTACCATGCAATTTCGAATACAGGCCATGTTGCATTTTCGTATGTTATAATGAAGGACATAAATGTGTAATAGATTTTAGTTTGGAAAGGTTTTGAAGGAATGGCTGGATATACTCCGATGATACAGCAATATTTAAAAATTAAGGCAGAGTATCAGGATGCCTTTTTATTTTTTCGTTTAGGCGATTTTTATGAAATGTTTTTTGATGATGCACTGAAGGCATCACAAGAGCTCGAAATCACATTAACGAGCCGAGAAGGCGGTAGTGAAGAGCGAATTCCGATGTGCGGCATTCCGTATCACTCGGCTGCTAATTATATTGATATATTGATAGAAAAAGGTTTTAAAGTAGCTATTTGTGAACAAACCGAAGATCCGAAGCAAGCCAAAGGTGTGGTACGCAGGGAAGTTGTCCAGCTGATTACCCCGGGAACGAAAATGGATAGTAAGGGTCTTCGTGAAAAGGAAAATAATTATATTGCCACCATCACTTATTTTACGGATGGTCAGTTTGGCTTTGGATACAATGATTTATCGACAGGGGAAAATAAGGTTACATTGATTGAGAGTTTCGAGGAAGTTCTGAATGAATTTGCCATCCTTGGTGCGAGTGAAGTGGTCATTGCCGAGGATTTCAATGAAGAATGGAAAAAAATGCTTCAAGAACGGGGCGCAGCCGCTCTATCCCTAGAGAGTAATTTGGTCCAGAGCGAGTCATTCGCTCCATTGCTGCATTTGTTAAAAGACCAGAAACTGGCGACAACGACCTCACGTTTATTGAATTATCTATACCGTACCCAAAAACGCAGCCTGGATCATTTACAGCCAGTGCTTGCATATGAAACATCACAATATATGAAAATTGATTATTATAGCAAACGTAATTTGGAATTAACTGAAACCATTCGTTCCAAAGGTAAAAAAGGCTCATTACTATGGCTGCTTGATGAAACAAAAACAGCCATGGGCGGAAGGATGTTGAAGCAATGGATTGATAGACCGCTCATTAATAAAAAACAGATCGAGCGGAGACAAAGCCTTGTTGAAACCCTGAAAAATCAATACTTCGAACGACAAGACTTACGTGAACGCCTGAAGGAAGTGTACGACTTGGAGCGGCTTGCCGGAAGGGTGGCCTTCGGGAATGTAAACGCTCGGGACTTGATTCAACTGAAACGTTCCTTGCAACAGGTGCCGGTCATTCGTGAAATCGTGAAGTCAATGGCTTCCAATCAGGATATTTCAATCCTGGCCGAAAAATTGGATCCTTGTGAAGAAGTGACGGATTTACTTGAAACGGCGCTTGTAGAAAACCCTCCATTGTCCGTGAAGGAAGGGAATATCATTCAGGATGGTTTCCATAAGGAGCTGGATACATACAGGGATGCCAGCAGAAACGGAAAAACTTGGATTGCACAGCTTGAACGCGAAGAGCGGGAACGCACCGGAATCAAATCCTTGAAAATCGGATATAATCGTGTATTTGGCTATTACATTGAAGTCACACGAGCAAATTTGCATCTGCTTGAAGAAGGCCGTTATGAACGGAAGCAGACTTTAACGAATGCCGAACGTTATATCACACCTGAATTGAAAGAAAAGGAAGCTTTGATTTTACAAGCAGAAGAAAAAAGCATCAGTTTGGAGTATGACTTATTCCTCAATCTTCGTGAAGAGGTCAAAAGCTATATCCCTCGCTTACAGGATTTGGCGAAAGGCGTCAGTGAACTGGATGTCCTGCAGTGCTTTGCGACGATTAGTGAAGAACGCCATTATGTGAAGCCTGTCTTTTCCGATGATCGAAGAATCGTACTGAAGGAAGGCAGGCATCCAGTGGTCGAGAAAGTCCTTCAATCACAGGAATATGTCCCCAATGACTGCTTTATGGATAGAGATCGGGAGTTACTCTTGATCACAGGGCCCAATATGTCGGGTAAAAGTACGTATATGCGTCAAATAGCGCTAACATCGATTTTAGCGCAAATTGGATGCTTCGTATCCGCAAGTATAGCTGAATTACCTATTTTTGATAAGGTATTTACCAGGATTGGCGCGGCAGATGATTTGATTTCCGGTCAAAGTACATTCATGGTCGAGATGCTTGAAGCAAGAAATGCCATGATGAATGCGACAGAAAACAGTTTGATATTATTTGATGAAATAGGCCGGGGAACATCAACTTATGATGGGATGGCGCTTGCTCAGGCCATCATTGAATATATTCATGAGGAAATTGGGGCAAAGACACTCTTTTCGACTCATTATCACGAATTGACTGTATTGGCAACGGAACTCCCAAAATTGAAAAATATCCATGTAAGTGCCATTGAGCAAAATGGAAATGTCGTTTTCCTTCATAAAATTAAAGAAGGGCCAGCAGATAAAAGCTATGGAATTCATGTGGCTAAGCTTGCTGATTTACCGGAGCAGTTAATAGATCGGGCGGCTGCTATTTTAGCCCAGCTAGAGAATGAAAATGGACAGGCAAAGGCGATTCCTGAACAGCCTGCTGCTGAAAAAGCATCTATTGCCGAAGCTGCCCCTGTTACATCCGTCAATGAGGCACAGCTTTCCTTCTTTGGAGAAGAAGCTCCTAAAGGAAGGGTGAATTCTTCACCAAAGGAAAAAAAGGTGCTGGATGACATAAAATCACTGGATATCCTTGAAATGACGCCGCTTGAGGCAATGAATACCCTTTATAAATTACAAAAGAAACTTAAATGAGAATTAAAGCGAGGCGATAAAAATGGGAAAAATCATACAGCTTGATGAGGCTTTATCTAATAAAATCGCAGCTGGCGAAGTTGTTGAACGCCCAGCCTCAGTCGTTAAGGAACTTGTGGAAAACGCAATAGATGCAAACAGTACCATTATAGAGATTGAATTGGTGGAGGCTGGACTTGGTTCCATTCGGATCGTGGATAATGGCGATGGGATTTTACCTGATGACATAGAAGCGGCATTTAAACGTCACGCCACTAGTAAAATTAAAGACGAAAATGATCTCTTCCGAATCCGAACACTTGGCTTCCGCGGTGAAGCCATGCCCAGTATTGCTTCAGTTTCCCGTTTTGAAATGAAAAGCAGCACTGGCGAAGGGGTAGGAACGCGCATACTTCTTGAAGGAGGCTTGGTTAAGGAACTTGAGGCTTCATCCAGCCGTAAAGGAACGGATATCCTGGTTTCCGACTTGTTTTTTAATACCCCTGCACGGTTAAAATATATGAAAACCATTCATACCGAGCTAGGAAATATTACGGATGTCGCTAACAGGCTCGCACTTTCACATCCGGATGTTTCTATACGGTTAACACACAATGAGAAGCGTATCCTCCATACGAATGGTAACGGTGATGTCAGGCAGGTGCTAGCGGCAATCTATGGTACGAATATTGCCAAAAAGATGATTCCGGTTCAGGCAAGCTCCTTGGATTTCAAATTATCCGGATATATCGTCATGCCCGAAATCACCCGGGCATCAAGGAATTACATTTCAACCATGATAAACGGGCGCTTCATTAAAAATTATGCGCTCGTGAAAGCAATCCTGGATGGGTATCATACACTTCTTCCAATTGGACGTTTTCCAATCGCTTTGCTGAATATCGAAATGGATCCGATTCTTGTCGATGTCAATGTACATCCGTCCAAAATGGAGGTAAGGCTCAGCAAGGAACAGGAATTGTACAGTCTTGTATCGGAAACGATTAAATCTTCGTTTAAAAAGATGTCTCTAATACCAAGTGGATATACACCAGCAGCAAAGCCGGAACAGGTGAAAAGTGAGCAAACCACTCTGGAATTGGATCATGTTGTGGAAAGCGGCAAGCGGGTCCTGGAAGAAGCCAAGAAAGAAGCTTCCCTCTTGAAGGATACCTTGATACGGGAAAAGCAGGAACAAAAGAATTACGTGGATCATAATGAAGATTTCAATCTTGAACCAATAAAGGAAATAATCTATAGCACTGAACAGCAGCAAATGGAAGATGTCTATGTACCGGTCTTACTAGATGATGAAAGCAAATCATCATATTTCGAGTCAGCTGAAAAGTTTACAACCTACACAGTCGAACAAGAGGAGGAAATCGAGGCGAATGAACCGGAAAGCCGCATCCCTCCGATGTACCCGATTGGGCAAATGCATGGAACATATATTTTCGCCCAAAACGAAAAGGGCTTGTATATCATAGACCAGCATGCTGCCCAGGAACGGATCAAATACGAATACTTTAAAGAAAAAGTCGGTCGGGTTGAAAACGAGCTACAGGATATGCTGGTCCCCATCACCCTTGAATTTTCAACGGACCAATGTATCCGGATAAATGAATATCGGAATGAGTTGGAAAAAGTCGGCGTCTTTTTAGAGGAGTTTGGCTATAATGCCTATATTGTCCGATCGCATCCACAATGGTTCCCTAAAGGAATTGAACAGGAAATCCTTGAGGAAATGATAGAACAATTGCTATCGATGAAAAAGGTCGACATCAAAAAATTGCGCGAAGAAGCAGCCATCATGATGAGCTGTAAAGCTTCCATAAAGGCAAACCGTCATCTGCGCAATGATGAAATCCAAGCACTACTGGATGAACTGAGGCGGACAACAGATCCCTTCACATGCCCTCATGGAAGACCTATCATCATCTCATATTCCATATATGAAATGGAAAAAATGTTCAAACGGATCATGTAATTAAAAGCAATGGAGAACCCTTATGTAATGGGGTTCTCCATTGCTTTTTTAGTTAAATGACCACATTTATTGGTCCTTGCTCTTTATTCCTAGAGCTTTTGAATGTGTTGAGTTGGGCAGTTCCTCCTGCCCAAATTACAGTATTTGTGTCAGTATTAGCTTCCCTTACTAATAATATGGGTAGTCCAAATTGAAAAGACATTGAGGGTTCAATTTGTAAAAAAACGGAGCCTTCAAAGAAAGGAGTGGATGATGGAGGTTGTCCTACTTTAGTATCAGCAATCTCAACGAGGAAGCGATGAAAGTTGATTGCTAATATTCCATAGCTTGTTGAAACCAAGCGGCGAATGCTTGTTAAAATGGTTTCCGGTATTGTTCACTTACAGGCAATGTACCTGGAAAGAGCAATGCGTTTCCAATCTCCAAAATAAGTTGGTTTTGAAACTGTAGTTGAATTGGATTTAACGTATTTGTTGTACTTAGAAATATGCGAATACGAAAGGCACGATCAACACATTTCGGTTATTTCAATGATGGATATTCTTCTTTCTTAAAGGTTCATTTTTAGATTTGCTTAAGGAATCTGATACTTTAAGATCTTTATTTTTATTAATACCACTTTCCTTATCTCCTTTTTAAATTAGGTAAGAACCATCGTGTTTGATTTTGAATTAATCGAAGATACTTCCAGAAATTTCACATAAAGCGTATCAATATGTTTGGAAGCATCAGCCAATCCGAATTATATGTAAAGAAAGATAAAAGGATTGTGAAGAACGAATGTATAATCGCAATCGCATAAATGCCAGACCAAACCTAAACATGCCGAAATATGATCTCCGTGATAGGCCACTTATTTTAACAACGCATTTATCCAGTCAGAATCCTAAATAGTCTAACTAATTAATGTAGATTGTCTATACCATTTTAAAAAATATGCATAACGTAATAATAGGGTTTTTTATATGAACAAATTTAATAAGAATGGAGAATGTTGATGGCTAATGGATGTAACCAAAATCCAATAGGGGCGTGTTCTGAAGCGGAAGGAATCAATACTACTGCTAATGGGACAGCCTCCCATGCCGAAGGAATAAATACAATTGCCAATGGGACTGCTTCTCATGCGGAAGGAAGTTCCACCATTGCAGGTGGTAACGCTACACACACGGAAGGGTATGATACCGAAACAACAGCTGATACGGCACATGCAGAGGGATCTACTACGATGGCAAGCGGGGTTGCCTCCCACGCGGAGGGATATCTAACTAACGCTATTGCAAATACTTCCCATGCGGAAGGAAGTGAAACAACTGCTACGGGAAACTCCTCCCATGCGGAAGGGTTTCGGACAGCGGCGACAGCAGGTACAGCACATGCAGAGGGATCTTCTACCACAGCAAGCGGGATGGCTTCCCATGCGGAAGGTTTTGAAACTAATGCAATTGGAGCTCAATCGCATGCAGAGGGGAACAACACAACAGCAGCCGGAGCTAATTCGCACACAGAAGGAATGAATACGCAAACAACGATCAGCGGTGTTAACGCGCATGCGGAAGGAGAAGGGAATACAGCAAGTGGCAGGGCTTCCCATGCGGAAGGGGGTGGAGTAGATCAAATGGGTAATCCATTACCTACCTTAGCAAGCGGAGATGGTGCTCACGCAGAAGGCGTAGGGACAACCGCGAGTGGACCTGCATCTCATGCCGAGGGCTTCGATACATCTGCCGGTAATCCTGCTGCCCATGCGGAAGGAATTAGTACAATCTCCAATGGACTTGCTTCCCATGCCGAAGGTGTCAATACAAATGCGAGTGGATTTGCTGCCCACGCGGAAGGGTTAGGGACAAATGCGGGTGGGGATTCCTCCCATGCCGAAGGGGAGGGTTCTGTCTCCAGTGGGCCACGTTCCCACGCGGAAGGGCAAAGTACAACCGCAAGTGGGGAAGCTTCTCATACTGAGGGTAGCAATACAAACGCTATTGGGATTAATTCTCACGCAGAAGGCCAACTTACAAACGCTACTGCAACAGATTCCCATGCCGAAGGATTTCAGACTACGTCCAGTGGATTTGCGTCCCATGCCGAAGGCAATACAACTTTGGCACAAGGTGATAGTGCTCATGCGGAAGGATCCTCTACAATAGCAAGCGGAATAGTTTCCCATGCCGAAGGAATTAGTACAACTGCAAGCGGAGATGTTTCTCATGCGGAAGGTGTCAATACAATTGCCAATGGATTTGCGTCCCATGCCGAAGGCCAGTCAAGAGCTTTTGGATTGACTTCTCATGCGGAAGGCGCTTCGATTGCCAACGGAGCATTTTCTCATAGCGAAGGTTTGTTTACAACTGCCAATGGAGATGCGTCCCATGCTGAAGGGAACAATACAACAGCAGCCGGAGCTAATTCGCACACCGAAGGATTGAGTACGCAAACAACGATCAGCGGTGTTAACGCGCATGCTGAAGGAGAAGGTAATACAGCTAGTGGAAGAGCCTCCCATGTGGAAGGCGGCGGCTTAGATCCATTGGGTAATCCAGCTCCTAACTTGGCGAGTGGAGATAGTTCCCATGCGGAAGGCATCGGTACAACTGCAAGTGGTTTTGCTGCTCATGCGGAAGGGGGAACCCAAGATATTACGTCCCAATCTGGTCCGCAAGCTTTGGGGGATTTCTCTCATGCAGAAGGAATGAATACAATTGCAACTGGAAACTTTGGTGCTCATGCCGAGGGGCAACGAACAATCGCTAGTGGATCAGCTTCCCATGCTGAGGGTTTTCAGACTAACGCCGTTGGACCTTCCGCCCATGCCGAAGGGGCAAATACAATTGCCAGCGGGGCCTTCTCCCATGCAGAAGGTATAGGTACAACCGCTAATGGGATTTACTCTCATTCTGAAGGGGCAGATACAACTGCCAGTGGGCAAGCATCTCATGCGGAAGGACTAGGAACGATTGCAAATGCTGACTTCTCACATACTGAAGGGTTGAATACTACAGCAAGTGGTCTGAATGGAGTTCACGTAATGGGGCAAAATGGTGGACCAGCTGTAGGAGACTTACCTTTTTCATGGTATCTAGTAAACGGTGCGTTGGGTGGAGTCGTTGCCAAAATACTAAACGATGGATCGGCCTGTTTTGAAGGAGATGTATCTGCCAACATCGTTGCACCCGTGGCCTGTGACTTTGCTGAAATGTTTGAAACGTCCAACGGTAAACCGATTGATGTTGGTTATTTTGTCACGTTTGACGGGGAAACTGAAAAAATTCGTATGGCGAATTCATTCGATGATTTTATCGTAGGAATTACTAGTTCGAATCCTGCTGTACTTGCTGATATTCAAGACCCTGAATGTAGTAAATATTTACTGGATGAATGGAACCGGCCTGTCTACGAAGAAGTCATAATTCCAGACGTAACTGATAATGAAGGAAACATTCTAATAGAAGAGCACGAGCTATCAAGAAAGAAACTAAATCCTTTGTGGGATCCATCCAACCAATGCGGTTCAAGGTTAGAAAAACCTGAATGGGTGGCGGTAGGTCTAGTCGGGAAGCTTCTCGTTCGCGATGACGGTACATGTAAGGCAGGCGGTTACTGTCGTCCTTTTAAAGAAGGTATTGCTACAGCTGCAGATCAAGGTTTCAGGGTAATGAAACGTACTGGGCAAAATCAAGTATTAATACTGCTTAATTCAATTCCTTCAATAAAAGAGGTTGATATTGTTGAAAAGTTAGAAAAACTAGCAAAATTAAAAGAACAAGGATTTCTAACAGATGAAGAGTTTCAGATTCAAAAACAAAAATTATTATCGTTATAAGAAGCCTTTACTATTTTAAAATAACAGCATGTTCGCATAACTTGGCTGTTTTTTTTAATAGTAAATAAAATTTAGTCCTAACGTTCTTAACTAACTCAGTAATATCAACATCATCATTATAAATCACTTGATCTATTCGGGAATCTTCACTAGCTGTGCAGCTACTTTTAATTTGTTTAATCCAATAGTAGGCTGCAATGGCTGCAGTCCAGTCAGCTTCCTTCTTAAAGTCTGAACTTAAAACAGGGAAGCTGTCACTTTGTAAAAAGGTAGCCTTTGTAAAGTTTTCTGCTGAAGAGTCCTGATTTTGAATGTGCTAATCTTTCTGATACCACTTTAGCATTTTCTCTGATCTCCAACATTATAGTTGCAATTTTATGGAATTGGATTGAACACTTTGATATCTGTAGGTACCTTTAGAGAAGAAAAGCGCTGAGCCAACAGCAAAATTGAAATGAATCATCTGTTGTTATAGATGGGGGGCAGAACCTCTTATATTATAAGAAGAAACTCGGTAGAATATAAAGAGAAGTATAACTGATTGTATCCAAGCGTACCCTGGATTTTTAATGCCCATAAACCACATTAGGTTACCAACATAATATAAGATGTGGCGTGAAAAACGGATCATGTAATTAAAAGCAATGGAGAACCCTTATGTAATAGGGTTCTCCATTGCTTTTTCGATTCCGATTTATTAGTTGTATAGGCCCTCGAACAGGGGGAATCATGCTCCCAATATCTATCTTCAATAATAATAATACGGGGGATTGGGCTGATATTGATAGTTGTAATTCGGGGCAGGATACATTTGGTTATCATGGTGATTAATATATTGAGGATATTGCTGCATGTCTTCTTCGGCCGCTCGATGGCAGTTGGCTGGCGGACCGATGAATGTTGATGGCTGAACTGGTGCAATTGCTTTTTTCCATTGTTTTTCATCCATGCAATAAGTATGAGCCATAATATTTGCAGGTGTCAATTTCAAGATATCTGAACCGAGGATCACCTCAGGTGTTGGTGCATTAAAGATGGCGAGCAAGTGGGTTTTATCAGCATTAGCCACTTCATAATGCCACCAACCTTGTGGGACGTTGGCTACTTGACCGGGTTTAATGGGGTAATTTTGAATTTGCTTTGTAAATGGATTCAGTAAGGAAACGGTTGCCGCTCCAGAAATGCAATACACTAGCTCCGCTGCATTTTGGTGATAATGCGGTTCTACGACATTGTCTGTACTAAGGTAAATATCTAATAATGAAACATTTTCGAGGGTATTTAATTGTTTAACACCTAATGAGTTAATATAGTTTTGATTGTCTTTTTTCATGAAATTGCTTTTATTGACATCGAAAAAGAATTGTGTGGATGGTGAAGTATAGTCCATATAGGAGACCATGAATTTATCATTCCTTTTTTAAGACTTGATTTTTCAGGATATGTTAAATCTCATTCTAATGTGCACTTAACCAGTGGTTATGTGCCTATCGAGGTGATAAGGGTTGCTGATGATACTTTCATTGAATGAATGATAGACAGTGACTTCGGGTAACGTATTAGTCATGGTTATTATATCAATATTATTTTATATATTTTATAACCGAAACTACTAATCTGATTATTGGATAAAATCAAACTTTTAATAAGCAGAATTTCCCCATTGCGTGACTTTAAATTACAGTGATATAATGTTCTCTGTGATTTTAAAGTTTAACATAGGAAGTGGCTAAATTGTCGAACAATTCAAAAGAGAGTAAATTCGTCCCGTACGTTTCTGCATCTAAATCTCTACCGGAATTGACTGCAACTGCAATCATTCTAGGGATCATTCTTGCAATCGTATTCGGGGCGGCAAATGCATACTTAGGCCTACTTATTGGTTTAACTGTCTCTGCTTCTATACCCGCGGCGGTAATTTCAATGGCCATATTAAGAGGGGTTTTTCGCAGGGATTCAATATTAGAAAACAATATTGTGCAAACGATGACCACGGCAGGTGAGGCTATTGGTGCCGGTGCTGTATTTACCATTCCGGCATTATTCATGTGGGACATGGACGTGAGTCAAGCATTCATCATTTTCGTAGTATTAACTGGGGGATTTTTAGGGGTCTTCATGATGGTTCCCCTTCGCCAGCTTTTGATTGTAAGGGAGCATGAAACATTACCATATCCAGAAGGTACGGCATGTGCCGAGGTCCTGAAGTCAGGAGAAAAGGGCGGTACAAGCGCCAAGCTAATCGGAGCCGGTTTGGTAATTGGCGGTGTTGTTAAAGGGCTTGGTGATGGATTTAAGCTTTTCAAGACAGAGGTTGAAACAGGGATCACGAATTTTAAAAATGCAGTGGTTGGTCTTGATGCCTTTCCTTCCCTTTTGGGTGTAGGGTACATTATTGGACCGCGTGTTGCAGGACAAATGCTAGGTGGGGGTTTATTAGCCTGGGTCGTTTTAATACCGGCCATCAGCTTTTTTGGCGGAAACAATGGGACAGCCATTTTCCCTTCTGATGTACCGATCGGTGAATTGGATGCATGGGGAATTTGGGATAATTATATTCGCTATATTGGTGCTGGTGCCGTTGCGACGGGCGGATTGATCACTTTGATCAAAACATTACCAATACTTTTCAGTTCAGTTATTGATACTCTTAAAGGCGTAAAAGCCAATAAAGGACAACTAAAATCGGGTTCTATCCGTACAGAACAAGACATACCGGCTAAATACGTTTGGTTGGGTACGATCATCTTAATTTTAATCATTGCTTTCACACCTATAACGGATGTAGGAATCATCGGTGCGATTGCAATCGCGATTTTTGGGTTTTTATTCGTGACAGTGGCTTCAAGGGTTGTTGGAATCGTCGGAAGTTCGTCTTCCCCTGTTTCTGGAATGACGATCGCCACTCTATTGATTGTTGCGATTGTCTATAAGGCAACTGGTTTTACTGGTACGACTGGAATGGTGGCCGCTTTAACCGTCGCTGCAATCATTTGTACAGCGCTTGCGGTTTCAGGTGATGTTTCTCAGGATTTAAAAACAGGATATATCGTCGGCGGAACACCATGGAAACAACAAGTTGCCATGATGATCGGTGTTGTTGCGTCCGCTTCTGTCATTGGTTTTATCCTGGTTCTTATGGATAACGCATATACGATGGGTTCTGCAGAACTGCCTGCACCTAAAGCGGCTCTTATGAAAATACTTGCCGAAGGTGTTTTAGGGGGAGATTTACCTTGGACTCTGATCTTTATCGGTGCGGCTATTTCCATTACATTAGAGTTTTTCGGTTTGAATTCACTTGTTGTTGCAGTGGGCATATACTTGCCGGTTCATACTAGTGCGCCAATCATGATCGGTGGATTTATTCGATTCTTCGTTGAGTTCTTCTCGAAAACAAAAGAAGCGCTTAAAGCACGGGTTGACAGAGGTGTATTATTTGCCTCTGGTTTAATAGCGGGTGAATCATTGATTGGTGTTCTTATTGCCATATTGATCGCAGCAGGTGTCCAAGTTCCGGCTGCGGCTAAATTAGCCAGCAATTTGCTGCCATTCTTATTATTCCTTGCTCTAGCTGGATTGCTTTGGTTCGTATCCAGCAAAGGGAAAAAAGAAGATGCTTCGTAAACGCCAATCAAAAAAGAGGAACCTGCTAACCATGGTTCCCCTTTTGGAAAGACGCGTCACTATGGTGCAAGAATCTTCGGAAGCCACTTTTTTGGTCATTCAAAGGACCAATTTTGTGGAAAGAATGACCATTCGTTTCTTAAAACAGCCATCAGTCCGTAAAATCAAGCTTGATAAGTTTGGAGCATATGCCATTAAACAGATGGAGTTCCAAAGGAATGTAAATCAGATCTCTGAAGCGATGAGTGAACATTTTGGTGAGGAAGCGGAACCAGCCTTACCGAGGTTGATGAAATTCCTGGAAATTCTAGAGGTTCATGATTGGATCATATGGGATGATGAAGAAGAAAAATGAAAAAAAGCTGAAGCACTTCTGGGTGCTTCAGTTTTTTCTGTATTGGTACAAAATTTACCACATCTGCATTTTACGAAATTAGACTATAGGCATAATTATTTGTAACTTTATATGCGTTGTATTCTTGTACTGTTAGTCATGATTAATAAAGCAAAACTATTCATATTTTGAAGAGCAGGTGGTTTATCATGGGGAGAGTACAAGGTAAAGTTAGTGACAGGTGGAGCTTCAGGCATTGGGTTATCCATATCCCCACTAATGGCTAAAGAAAGAGCAAAAGTCGTGATTGCTGATTTTAATGAAGCAGGAGCAAAAGAAGCGGCCGAAAACATTAAAAAACAAGGTGGGGAAGCAGCTGGAGTATTTTTGGATGCTGGACAAGCAGACTCCATTTAGGCAGCAGTCGACTTTACCATTGAACAATATGGAACGGTTATGGTACTCGTTAATAATGTGGGTTTAACTAACCTGCATAAAGATCTGGATGTCGTGAACTTAGATTTGGAAGAATGGAAATGACTTATGGACGTGAATTTAAAAAGTGTGCTATTGGGAAGCAGGTTTGCGATTCCTCACATGATTAAAGCTGGAGGAGGTTCAATTATCAATACGGCCTCAATGGCCGGATTTACAGGTGACTCCGTACGATCCGCATATGGTGCGTCCAAGCGGGTGTAGTGAATTTGACTCGTTATATCGCTGCACAGTATGGTAAAGATCATATTCGTTGTAATGGAGTGGCACCAGGTCTCATTTTAACTCCTGCAGCGAAAAATAATATGCATCAGGCCGTACTCGATATTTTTGGCAAATTCAAAGCATTGCCATATCATGGTGAAGCGGATGATATCGGTTATACCGTACTATTCCTTGCATCTGACGAGTCCACATTCATTACAGGTCAGACGATCCAAGTGGAAGGCGGTCATCATATAGCCAACCCAAGCATCTCTGATTTTAATGATTGAGTAACGAGAGCAAAATCCAATTAATTGTCTGGACATTCATATAACAAAACATTACCCTGGATAAGATCAACGCTTTCCGGGGTTTTTAGTTAGGACGCCCTTTATTAAAAAACATGAAGCAGGTGCATATAACAAAGGAAGTAAAAAATTATGATGAAATACTGAACATCAGGACGGAAGGTGAACAAAAAAAATTCAATGATTCTTTGCATTATCATCGATATGAACCTACGCCATACAGCGCATTAGAACATTTATTCAAAGAATATCCACTGAAAAGAAATGATCGCATTGTGGATTTTGGATGCGGTAAAGGACGCTTGAATTTTTTGATCCATCACTTCTATCAATCATCTGTGGTTGGCGTGGAAATGAATGAAAATTTCTATAAAGAAGCGATCGAGAATCTGAATGGCTACATGAAAAAAAGGAAAAACGACAATAACGATATAGAATTCCACTGTTGCTTGGCAGAAGAATATGATATTGATAAGCAGGACAATCATTTTTATTTCTTTAATCCGTTCTCGGTACAGATTTTCATGAAAATCATCAATAACATTTTGCTTTCCTTTGAAAAAGAACCGCGCCAAATCGAACTGATATTATATTATGCTTCACAGGATTATACTTTTTTCCTCGAAAATCAAACCGCTTTCGAGCTGAAAAACGAAGTGATATTACCTGGCTTGACTGAATCTAATCCTTTTGAGAAATTCGTCATATACCAATTGTTATATTGAATGGATACTCGTTTTTCGGTGATAAAAACACCCAAGCAATCTTTCATGGATGCTTGGGTGCAAAGAGTGAAGCCAATAAAGGTGTTTAATATAAAGCGGATTGTAAAATCCTTATTACTTTTTTTTGCATGCTCCTATTCCATTTTTTATCTTTTAATTTTATGCCCTTTTTTTCTAAGGATGAATCACTTTGTATATGGAGAGCGAGGTTCTAGTTTATAGTTTGTAAGCCATAGTGAACATAAAAAAATTAATTCAAATGCATTGGTAACAGCCGAACTTTCTATGGGAATAGGAATGGCACTTCCAACTATCATGACTATAACCCCTAAAAGCATCCAAATCCAACGTGTTCTTATAAATATGTAGATGCTAATCACCAATAATATAAAGGTGACAATAAGCACCATTAAAGGTGGGCCCGAAGATTCCTCACTAACATATCTTAAAACTCCATACTCGTAGATTGATACAAATGTCTTATGCATATTTTCAATAAATTCATATATGATAAGCCCAGCTGTAAGGAAAAGGAAAAAGTAGGGTGCTATCGTTTTTTTTGTAAAAGGAATATGTATCCTTTTTGCCATTCCCCATCCAAACAAGATCAATGTAGGAGTGATAAATCCATGACTCCAGAAACGTAATGCATTTAATGACTTTAACAAAGGCCCATCACCAATGAACTTTCCCGAGGCAATAATTAAGTTATCCACGATAAGCCCGAAAGTAACTAGAAGAAGAAAGCTTGAATACGAAAAGAGTTTGCGGTCCTGTCGAAGTAACACCATTCCCATGATAAAAAGAATCATATAAACGATTGAATAACAAAAATATAAAATAGTATCCAACTACATCACCCCCTATATTGTTTTTTCCGTACTATAATAGAACAAAACAAAAAGTGCCCTTTTAAATATAATTTTAGTTTAATGTTAAATTGTTCAAGAAAGATTGTAAATACCTATATCAGAGAATATAATGGGTAGGTTTTATATGTGGTTTTTATAAAGTATCAAAGGTCTACATAAGAAACTTTATATTTAAACAAGGATGGGAAGCATTGCATCAAAAATGCATATAAATAGCGATATTACTGTTAAGCAGCCATTGAAATACGTGGTAACCACCTTCTTTCGCGCCTTGATTCTTTTTTAGATTAGGTAGAGATGACTTATCCGTCTACATGAGGAAAATGACATAAGCTATTAGAAGGAAGTTAGAAGTAATGTTCGTTTTATATAGCCCATAAGGAAATGAAGAGAAATACCAGTATCTATGTGCGTTAGTAAAAGTACTTAGAAATAAATTTTAGGGATAGTGAGGTATAAAATGAAAAAAGTCATTAAATATATTCTCGTTAGTATATTTGCATTAATGATTATCGCTTTCGGCACCTTTTATATATGGTCAGAACAAACATACAAACCATCAGATGAATTGTATGCGTTAGTTGGAAAGGGGGATATAAAAAAGGAAAATGGGTTTGTCACATTTGAACCAACAAAAACTAAGAAAGTGGGCATTGTCCTGTATCCAGGTGCCAAGGTTGAGCCGGAAGCATACGGATATTATGCAAAAGAATTATCAAAAGAGGGATATACAGTCGTTATCCCAAATGTGAGGTTCAATTTCGCTTTGTTTGATAAAAATAAAGCGATGGAAGCTAAAGATACATATCCAGAAGTGGAGAAATGGTATGTTGCTGGACACTCGTTAGGAGGAGTAGCCGCCTCCGCATATGCTTATGAAAATCCAAAAGAGGTGGAAGGGGTTATCCTCCTCGGTTCATATCCCAGTGACTCGAATGACTTTTCAAAAATGAAAGTTCCTATGCTATCGTTATATGCAGAACATGATGGGCTATCTACAGTAGAGAAGATTTTGAAGACAAAGCACTTACTATCTAAAGAGGCAAACATGCATAAGATAGCGGGAGGAAACCACGGTCAATTTGGTGTATATGGAAAGCAAAAGGGAGATAATGAAGCGACTATCTCAGCTAAGAAACAACAAGAAGAGATGATAGCTGTCACAAAAAAATGGCTTAATCAGAACGGGGATTAAGTATAATTCAGCTTGAGCCATGAGAAAAAGGACCTGTTATTCTAAGATGATGTAGAGATGCCCTCAATGAATTAATTGGGGGCATTTTCATATCGAATTATATTTGGCCTTGTAAACAATGATGCAAAGGGATCCGGTATGCGGAAAAAGGGGGGGGATGTAGACTAAACGACAAGCACCACACCTCCCCGGTCCGGATTATTGCTTTCGCGTTATTTGTTTAATATTATGCTATATTTGTAAATTCACTCATTTAATGAGTGTATTTGTAAGTATGTAAATAATTATCCGGACACACAACGAAAAGAGAGGCAATCGTTATGATTGCCTCTCTCAAGAAGAAAAACGAGTTTGCATGAAGTTTGTTTCAGTTGATTTTAGAAATCCGTTCCCTTTTTCTTCAAAGCCTCATTCAATGCAAGCGGCTGTGGGATCTCGGCTAGCCGGTTATTCGGAGGAGTGGCGCAAATTTCTTCAATCCAATGACGTTTCACCCATTAAAAAAGTAAAAAACATGAAGGGTTACAAAGTCTTCCGAGCCTCCTTTTATCAACAAAAGGGTTTTTATCTAAACTTTAAAACTAAGTTGATTGGAGTCGGTGTTCGAGTCCTCCTACGGAAGGCGAGTGCCTGGAGTGGAATTCAACGTTCCAATCTTACAAAACCCTAAAAAAATCGAGTATGTCTACAGTCCGGGCTGCCTTAATTAATAAGGCAGCCGTCTTATTTCAATAGTTCCGCTCGATGACAAAGTGAGCACGATCGCCTCTAAAGAGAGTTTTAGAGAATTCAATGACCGATCCGTCATTCTCATATGTGTAAGTTTCCAATGAAAAACAAGGTGAGCCGTTCGGTACGTCCAACTTGTCAGAAATGGAATCGTCGGCAAGTGAAAACTCCAAGTGTTCGACCGTTTTTTTTACTTTTAAATTGAATTGTGTCTCAAGTACTTTAAAGAGTGATTTTTCACAGGCTTCGATATTAAGCCCGGGTGTTTTATACCAAGGGAGAAAGGCAATTTCATATTGAAGGGGGATATCGTTTACGTAACGTATCCGTTCCAGTTTATTTACGGGGTCTCCAATATTTTGTTTGAAAAGCTTGGCAAGGGTAGCGTTTGCTTCAATCACCTTTAAGCTAATGACCTTTGTTGAAGGGTTTTTACCTTGCATCGTGACTTGCTCAGAGAATTTTTCAACCGTGCTTGTAAGAAATTGCTTCACTTTATTCTCCGAAACGAAAGTACCTTTGCCTTGGACACGGTAAATATAGCCTTCGACGTTCAATTGCTGTAAGGCCGTGCGAACTGTTGTCCTGCTTACTCCGTATATTTTACAAAATTCAGCCTCAGTCGGTAATTTTGTATTTGTTTGATATTCGCCATTTTTTATGAGATCGATAATCGATTCCTTAACTATGGAATGCAATGCCGCTTCTTTATTCATGGTCTCCACAGTGATTCCTCCTATGCTCATTCCCAATATATACATATAGATTATCTCGGATAAGTACAATAATCAACTTTAATTCACAAATTTGTAGTAACAAATTTAAATTTGTGTTGATATTTTTTCGATTTGTAACTACAATATATGTATGGAGGCAATAATACCCATTTCATCCAAGGGAAGTGATAAAAAAGTAACATCGGTATAAGAAAGAAAACGGTTTCAACTCACTTGAAAATACTGAATAATCAATCATTAAAAAGGGGGGTAATTTCAATGAATATCTTATTATGTTGTTCTGCAGGGATGTCTACTAGTTTATTAGTTACCAAGATGGAGGAAAGTGCTAAAAACCAAGGGGTAGAGTGTCATATATGGGCAGTTGGTTCTACAGAAGTTAACAATGAAATAGATAAGGCCGATGTTATTTTATTAGGGCCGCAGGTTAGATATCTTCTTTCCAAGCTACAGGAAGCGGGGAAAGAAAAGGGAATTCCAGTCGCAACCATCAATCCGATGTTCTATGGACTATGTAATGGTGAAGAAGTGCTAAAACAAGCCACTACTTTAATAAAAGGAGAATAAGGATATGATGACTTTTATTGATAAGTATATTATGCCTGGGGCAGTAAAGGTAGGAAATAACCGGCATTTGCTTGCGATTCGTGACGCATTGATTGGAATGATAGCGATTACAATGATTGGTTCATTCGCCGTCCTGTTTAATAATCTTGGGCAAGTCATCAAGCCTTACGGGAGAATGATGGAGGCAATCTTCGGTCCTGCATGGAATACGCTTGGCGGTGATATTTGGTTTGGAACCTTTGCATTCATGACGGTATTCGCTGTATTCGGCATCTCTTATAAATTGGCACGGTCATACGGTGACGATGGTTTTGAAGCGATGTTGGTTTCCGCAGCCTGTTTCTTTTTATTATTACCTCAAATCGGAAATGTCACTTTAACCATCGATGATAAGGATGTTACTGGCGGGGCCTGGGGTTTTGTAAGCGTAAACTATTTTAATGCTACAGCCCTATTTACAGGAATTGTCGTTGCCTTAATAGCAACTGAAATCTTCGTAAGACTTTCCCGGGTAAAATATTTAGTCATCAAGCTTCCAGATGGAGTACCTCCAGCGGTAGCCCGTTCATTTGCAAAGTTAGTGCCGGGTATGGCAACGATCTTTATCGCTGGCGTATTCGGACTGCTATTCCGTAAAGCTACGGATGGGCAGGTACTGAATGACTGGCTGAGTAAAGTGATTGTATCTCCGTTACAAAGTGCAGTAGATTCATTGCCATTCGCTATTTTACTAGTTTTTCTTGTTCATTTATTATGGATGATCGGTTTGCACGGACCTAATATCCTTGGCGGGATAACGACACCGCTCTTTGAAAGTTCGGGTGTGAAAAATATCGATTTATATGCAAAAGGCGTCAAAGACATGGACCAATACGGCGTATTGGCGGGTTCTTTCCTGGATGCATTTGTATATTTAGGCGGATCTGGTGCAACATTGGGCCTTATCATTGCAATGATCATTGCCGGTCGGAAACGGTATAAACAGATGATTGCACTCGGAGGGGCGCCAGGAGTGTTCCAGATAAACGAACCCATTCTTTTCGGATTGCCTATCGTTCTGAATCCAATGTGGTTCATCCCATTTGTTCTCGGCCCGGTAATTACAACGGTGATATCTTATATCGCAGTAAGCAGCGGAATGGTTTTCCCGATCGTTGCTAAGATTCCATGGGTAACCCCTCCGATTGTGGGTGGATTCCTGGCCACAGGCGGGCATGTGTCTGGAGCGGTCCTGGCTGCAATCAACTTAGTCATTTCAACAGCGATTTATTTACCATTCGTTTATGCTCAAGTGAAGATAGACACAAAAAATGAAACAAAGCTTACAAAAGATTCAGAAACGCTAAGCCTTTAAGAAAGTAGTGATGAAAAATGGAAAAAGAAGAATTATACCAGCTATCCTTTCAATTGATTTTATATAGCGGGAATGCGAGAAGCTTTGCAATGGAAGCGTTGCAGGAGGCAAAGAAGAAGGATTTTGATTCTGCCCGTTTGAAAATCGCCGAGGCGGAAACGGAATTACTGCAAGCCCATAAATACCAAACCCAATTAATCCATGCTGAGGCAGGCGGGGACTCTTTTGATCTTCCCATTATCCTGGTGCATGCACAAGATCATTTAATGACAGCGATGACTATGAAGGATCTTGCAATTGAAATGATCGATCTACGCGAAGAATTCTTACATGCAGATGCTGTGAAGGAGAGGACTGCTGAATGAGCAAGGGGTTGAAGATCGTCACGATTGGCGGAGGTTCGAGCTATACGCCTGAACTGATCGAAGGTTTCATCAAATATCATGAAGAACTTCCTGTGAGTGAAATTTGGCTCGTGGACATCGAAGCCGGAAAGGAAAAGCTTGAAATTGTCGGGAATTTGGCAAGAAGGATGATTGAAAAGGCTGGTGTGAATATTGAAGTCCATCTCACGCTGGATAGGAAGAAAGCGCTTAAAGGCGCTGATTATGTAACAACCCAGCTGCGGGTTGGCCAGCTCGCAGCCAGGGCTCTTGATGAAAAGATTCCATTGAAACACGGAGTGATCGGACAGGAGACGAATGGACCAGGCGGGCTTTTCAAGGCCTTTAGAACGATTCCCGTCATTCTGGATATTGCTCATGAGATGGAGGAATTATGTCCGGAAGCATGGCTGATTAACTTCACGAATCCTGCAGGAATGGTAACGGAAGCAGTTCTCCGTCACAGTAATATTTCCAAAATCATCGGACTCTGCAATGTGCCGATTGGGATGGAACGAGGTGTTGCGGATTTGATGGGTGTAGAACCATCAAGGGTCCGTATCGACTTTGCTGGGTTGAACCATATGGTTTACGGCTTGGATGTATTCGTTGATGGCGAGAGTGTCAAAGATCAAATCATCCAGTTGATTACTGATCCAGCTAAAGCTGTCACGATGAAGAATATCCATGCAATGGGCTGGGAGCCGGAATTCCTTAGAGCGTTGAACCTGTTTCCGTGTCCATACCACAATTACTATTATAAAACGGGTGATGTGCTGGCCCAAGAATTGAAGGATGCGGAAAAAGGGGAAACACGCGCAGAGGTCGTTCAAAGACTTGAAGCAGGTTTATTCGAGCTATACAAAGACCAGGATCTGGCTATCAAGCCGCCGCAGCTTGAAGAGCGCGGAGGTGCGTACTACAGTGATGCGGCTGTGCGGTTGATTTGCTCGATGCATACGGATAAGCGAGATATTCAAGCGGTGAATACGGTCAACCATGGTGCAATTGAAGGCATCCCGTACGGATCGGCGATTGAAACCAGTTGCGTGATAACTAAGGATGGACCTAAACCAATCAATGTAGGAGAGCTTCCTGTCGCTGTCCGCGGATTAATTCAGCAAATCAAATCCTTTGAAAGGGTAGCCATCGAAGCTGCAATTTCGGGGGACTATGATACTGCGTTGCTTGCCATGACGATCAATCCACTCGTTCCAAGCGACCGGGTTGCAAAACTTATCTTGGACGAAATGCTGGAGGCACATAAAGATTATTTGCCGCAGTTTTTTGAAAAAAAGGAGTTGCAGGATAATTTATCATGATTGAAGTCCTTGTAAATGCAGATGATTTCGGGTTAACTAAAGCGGTGAATTATGGGATTTTGGATAGCCACAAATATGGAATTGTCAATTCGGCAACAATCATGATGAATGCGAAAGCAACGGAGCATGCGATTGAAATCGCCAAGAAAACACCCTCGTTGAAGGTAGGTATTCACTTAGTCCTGACATGGGGTAAACCTTTGTTGAGTGATGTTCCGAGTTTGGTTGACGAATCTGGTTCCTTTAAGAGGCAAGGTACGGTATATGGGGATCCTGCCGGCATTTCCTTGAGCGAATTGGAGAGGGAGTGGTCAGCGCAAATCGAAAGATTTTTGGAATTTGGCCTATTCCCGACTCATTTCGATAGCCACCATCATGTACACGGGATCAAAGCATTTCTACCGGTTATTAAAAAGCTGTCAAATAAATATGGATTGCCAGTCCGTAATGCCGGAAGCCACCTTGCAGGGATTCAAACCGTTACAGATGTATTCCTGGATGATTTTTATGGAGAAATGGTGGTTGAAGATTACTTTCAAAACTTGAAAGGGAGAGTAATGGATGGGGAGAGTGTGGAGATAATGACCCATCCTGCATATATGGATGAAGAATTGATGGAGGTCTCCTCTTATAATGATATACGCTTGAAAGAAACCAGAATATTGACAAAGGCTAAATTACCTGAGGGATTTTCACTTAGATTCAGCATCAACCAAGTAAAGATTTGATTTCAAAAGAGGACCATTCATCAAAAGATGAATGGTCCTCTTTTATTGTGCTCTATCTTAGAATTAATAAGCCAGGCTGAATAGGGCTTTGATGTGTGATAGGTAGCGAACATTACTTGCTTCTTTCATCAATGTAGCCGGAAGGCCTTTAAGGGACGTGTTATTGGCCCCAACGGTTGCCACTGCATCCTTACGGCCTAGGCTCGCAAGTGTACCTGAGTTTACAGGTGAGAATTCTTCAAGCTTCTTGCCTTCAAATGCTGCATATAGGTTGTATCCAACAAGCTCACCCATTTGCCAAGCATTTTGTGCAGTAGGAGCATATGGACGGCCGCCTTCTGGAGGGAAAGCAACGGCACTGTCGCCGACAACGAATACGTCTTTATGGGATTTGGATTGCAAATACTCATTGACGGTTGCTTTGCCGCGATCCACTTCAAGGCCTGATTCGCCTACTATAGGAAGAGCCGCAACTCCGCCTGTCCAAACAAGCGTATTGGCCGTTATCGTTTGTCCGTCTTTCAATTCGATTTGATTTCCTTTAACACCCGTTACAGGCAGACCTGTCAGGAATTCAACGCCGCGTGCTTCCAAGCTTGTCATGGCACGTTCGATTAAGTGATCAGGCAGGACCGGAAGGATTTTTGGCCCAGCTTCCACAAGCTTGATTTTCAAATCCTTGAAGTCCACTCCGAACTTTTTGGCGATTTTAGGGAAATGATCCACGATTTCACCGATTAACTCAACGCCCGTCAATCCGCCGCCGCCAATCACGATGGTTGCGTCCGCTTCATTATTCGTTTGAGAATATTCGCGAATGCGATCTTCGATATGTTTGTAAATCTTGTTTGCATCATTTACGGATTTCAAGACCATGCTGTTTTCCTCAAGTCCCGGAATGCCGAAGAATCCTGTTTGGCTTCCCAAAGCAACAACCAGGGCATCATAAGATAATGTGGAACCATTGGCAAGTTTCACTTCTTTATTATCGACCGAGAATGACTCCACTTTGGAAATGACAAGGTCGATATCTTTTCCTTTGAAAAGCTTTTCCAAAGGAATGGAAACGGCTTGTTCAGAAATGGATCCGCCTGCAAGACGGTGTAATTCGGTGATGATTTGGTGCGTTGGAAATTGGTTCACCACTGTGACCTGCACTTCATCCTTTTTGTAATATTCACGTACGGATAAGGCAGATAGTAATCCTGCGTAACCTGCACCTAAGATGACGATTTGTTTTGACATAGTTAATCCCCCGTCCTTACTGATTGAAAGTTATCAAATTATTTTTGGTTTTTACGTTCTGAAGAGACTTCAAGAAAAGCTTGGGCGAAACGGAAAAGCTTTTGTGCTTGCGGATCTTTCAACATTTTTAACAGACCAAAAAGACCGATCACATCATTATTCGCTTCTGCACGATCCTTAGCTTCGATGGCATTTGCCGCAAGCCCTTTCACTGAATGGACTACAGGTGTCGCGATCTCCGAAATGGCGCTGACCGTATCATTTTTCAACACATCATCAGTCGCAACCGATTGAGCGAAATCATAAGACTTTGTTAAAATATTCACTAACTCAGTCAGTTTTGGTAACTGCTCGACTAAAGTGTTCAATGATTCCTGAACCTCAGGCTTTAAAAGCTGATCTAAGATATCCAATTGCTCTTGGTTTGCAGAAATATTAAGTGTTTCATGTTCAGGTTTTGAGATTACATCTACCATATCTAATTCCCCTTTAAACTTAATTATTTTGATTTATGTTTTTTCCGCCGATACTACTAATCATACGACTCTAATCTCTTAATTTCAAATATTTCTTTTGTGATACGAATATAATTTTATCGTAATAATTAAGAGTTATTTGGTGGTTTTTTTGATTTATCTTAATATTCCAAAAGAGTATTAAGATTATTCTGGTTATAATACCTTAAATAAAGAGGGGATTAGAGGCATTCTACCTTGTCATTTCCTATAATAATAAATCTATAGCAGACCCCTTTTTGTTTTGCTATAATGTCCATAATCTTTGACGGAATGGGATTCGAGAATATTTTATCTGATTTAGGGTACATACTATTATCGGAATTGGAGTTGATGCCCTTGGTAGAACGCAGGATGTTAAAGGTACGTGGTGAGATTATCGAAATATCCTCTAGGTATAATGAAAAATATAGTAAATGGAATTGTACAGCTAAAGTTCCTAATAGTTCCATCATTGCTTATTGTCGTGACAAGAATAAGCTTCGTGCTGAAACAGTTTCTATGAGCAGGTTATTAATTACGTATGAAGACTATAAAATTGTTTGATAAATAGAGAAAAGGCGCCCAATCTTGAAGATGAAGTTGGCGCCTTTTTTATAGAATAATATTTTATCTGCGAAATCGGGAATATATCTTCGAAAATGGAAATATATCATCGAAAAATTCTGAATTATCTGCGAAAGTATACGATTTATCGATTTTTCGACAAAACTTCGATTAAAAAAAGCTACTTTCTTAGTGATAAGCAACGAAATTGTCAAAAAATATATCAGAAAATACTGATAAGGATAGTAAAATTATGTTAATATATTCAAAAAAAGTATTATTTTCTAAAGTAATAATGAATAATTTATATTTAAAGGATCTCCATTAAGAAAAGGTATTTCTAAACAGCAATTAGTTCAATTGATTTTACTACAATAAAATGAAATGGAGTCGATACAATGGTGAGTATAACTGGATATGGGAAAGCGAGAGAAGAAGCAGTGAATAATTTTCAGGAGTTTGTGGGTTTTGAAATTCCTGAAGATTATAAACAATTTCTCCTTAAGCATAATGGCGGCACAACTACGGTTCAAAACTGTAAGTTTTATGTAGATGGATTAGACACACTTGTATGCTTACAAGCACTTTATGGATTAGAGCTTCTAGATAAAGAACTGGATTTACAGAAATGGCATGAAGAAAACAGAGAAGACTTACATAAGAATTGCATTATAATAGGTAATGATACATGTGCAGGTAAAATTTTGCTGATAAATAATGAAGAAGAAAAGGGAGTTTATTTCTGGGATCAAGGTTGGTATTCGGATCCATCAAGCCAGGATGAAAACATTTATAAAGTTGCATCGAGTTTTCAATCCTTCATTGAGGGCTTGAAAGTCCCGGAGGAAATCTAATTTTATTGTAATCCCCTTGATTGGCTCATGCCATTCAAGGTTTTTTATTGTCAGGTTAATGAGGAGATAAAAATGTATAAAATATTATTGGTTGAAGACGATCTCAAAATAGCTGGAATCTTGGTCAATTATTTAAAAAGGTACGGGTATGGGGTTTTTGAAGTGAAGCAACTGGACCAAGTTTTTGCGGAGTTCCAAGATATAAAGCCAGATTTGGTTTTATTGGATATTAATCTGCCCTATTATGATGGGTTCCATTGGTGCCGGCTAATAAGGACGGTTTCGAAGGTTCCTGTCATATTCATCTCTGCAAGGACAGATGAAATGAACCAAGTCATGGCCATTGAATATGGGGGAGATGACTATTTAACAAAACCGTTTCATTTGGAAGTGGTATTAGCGAAAATAAAGAGTGTCCTGCGTAGGGTGTATGGTGAATATGCGGATATATCTTCATTCCACCAGCAAGTAAAGGAAATGGAGGGATTAACGCTTTATACGGAAAAAGCGATGATCGAATATCAAGACAATCAGGTAGCGTTGACTCAAAATGAGTTGAAATTATTGAGTTGTTTACTACGACAGTATGACACGATCGTCTCGCGTGAAGAGTTACTTGAAGCATTATGGAATGATGATTCATTTGTTGATGACAATACATTGACCGTCAATGTCACAAGGGTACGGAGAAAACTTGAGGATATTGGCATCAAGCATGCCATAACAACTAGCAGGGGAAAAGGATACCGACTAAAAATAGTGCAAGGTGAAGAAAAGTGAAGCTGAAATCCTTTATTAAAGACCGTCTTTATTTTATTTTTTATACCGTTCTATTGGTAAGCCTGCTTATTATTGCTTATACATTATCCGTTCTGGAAGCGGGGAATCACATATCGATTTCAAATATCATCTATTTAATTATTCTCGCGTTGTTTATGATGCTTCTATTTTTAGCGGCCGATTACATAAGGCATTACCGTTTTCTTAATCAATTAGCAAGAATGAAGCAAGAAACGAGCTTGTCATTTGAATATGTCGAAGCCTTTAGGGAACCTTTGACAAATGAACAAAAGTTGTGGATGGAACTTTTTCAACAAATGAACAAGGTAACCATTGGTCAATTACAAGAACAAATCAAACAGAAGGAGCAATATGAGCTGTTGATTCATCAATGGGTTCATCAAATGAAGACACCTGTTTCAGTCATTTCCTTACTGATTCAAGAAGGCAAAAGGACATTTTCGAATGAGCCGATGAAGGATTATCTTAAAGAGATAGAAGAAGAAAATGATCGATTTCGCAGAGGGCTGGAAATTATATTGCACGGGGCAAGGCTGCAGCGTTTTTCGGAGGATGTAAAATCGGAGCGGGTTGACTTAATTAATCTAGTCAAGCAAGTGATTAACGAGGAAAAGAAACAGTTCATCAAACGGTTCCTATATCCCAGGCTTGAAACGGAGCTTGAGAATGTATATGTGCATTCGGATCGTAAGTGGCTCCACTTCGCCATTAGTCAGGTGGTCTTTAATGCACTGAAGTATTCAAGGCAGGAAGAGCATGACAGCATAACGTTCAATATCATTGAAAAAGAGTCGGAGATTTTCCTTAGGATAACAGATCAGGGAATTGGAATCGTCCCACATGATGTAAAACGGGTGTTTGATCCATTCTTTACTGGTGAGAACGGGCGAGTCAAACAAGAGTCAACCGGGATGGGACTATACCTTGTGAAGGAAATCGTTAATAGACTTGGGCATGTCGTTACCATCCAATCGACTGTATCCGAAGGGACTACTGTGGAGTTTCTCTTTAAGACAAATATCTTACATGAAAGGTGACAGAATTGTAAGGGTGCTAAACGATTATGTAATAAACTTCGATGGGAGCCTCCCGCTTTATTCATTATACTTACGGTAAGAAAGGGAGGTATTTTCGGATGTCGATTTTAAAAGCAGAACAACTATCCAAAACTTATTTTCAAAAACAGGGGAATTTATTTCATAAGGCGTTACATAATTTCACCATGAATGTACAGAAAGGGGAATTTGTCGGAGTGATGGGTCCATCCGGCAGCGGGAAAACCACCCTCCTTAACTTAATGGCCACGATTGATAAGCCAACCACAGGTAAAGTCATTCTAAATGATCAAAATCCTAATGAATTAAACAATCAGGACCTGGCATTGTTTCGCAGGAGGGAAATTGGATTTGTTTTTCAAGACTTCAACCTTCTTGATACACTTACCGTTCGCGAAAATATCCTCCTTCCTCTAGCGTTAGATCGTTATAAACTGCAGGAAATGGAAAATAGGGTGAATCAGTTGGCGAGCCTTCTTGGTATAGAAGGGATTTTAGAAAAGCGGACTTATGAAATTTCCGGAGGTCAGCAGCAACGAACGGCTTGTGCAAGAGCGATGATTCATGAGCCTTCCATTATTTTAGCGGATGAACCTACTGGTAATTTGGATTCCAAATCTGCCAAGCAGGTAATGGATACCCTCACGACACTTCAGGAGAAAAAGGGAGCAACCATCCTTATGGTCACTCATGACCCGACTGCCGCCAGCTTCTGTGACCGGATTCTATTCATAAAGGATGGCAAGTTCTTTTCAGAGGTGCACAGCGGAGGGGAAAGACAGAGTTTCCATCAAAGGATTTTAGATACGTTAAGCGTTTTGGGAGGAGTCTATCATGAACATCCGACTTCTCGCTAAGAGAAATATCCAAGGAAATGCACAACGTTATCTAGCTTATTTTTTCAGTATTGTCCTATCCGTCTCAATCTTTTTTATTTACGCATCATTTATCTTTCATCCTGATGTGGTCCATGCGGATATCCCGGGGGGAAAGCTAATTAGCAGGGGACTCATTGCAGCAGAAATAGTGATCATCATATTTTCGGTTTTCTTTATCGCTTATTCGAATGCAGCATTTATACAGCCGCGAAAAAAAGAGTTTGGGCTGCTGACACTGCTTGGAATGTCCAAATCCCAACTTAGAAAACTAATTTACCTGGAGCAAACGATGGTTTCCCTCATATCTATCCTGATTGGGGTAGGCTTGGGGTTTTTGTTCTCAAAGTTATTCTTAATGGCAATTTCTTGGTTATTGGCTGTAGAGCAACCAATATCGTTTGTCTTTGTCCCTGAGGCCTTTATTTATACCATTGTTGGTTTCATTTTGCTATTTCAGCTATTATCGCTCTTTTCATTGTTCCACATAGGAAATGCGGAGGTAGTCGATTTACTCAAAGATAAACAAAAACCCAAAATGACTCCCTTCGTTTCAAAGTGGTTAATTGCATTATCAGCCGTTTGCTTAAGCGTTTCTTATTATTTGGCATGCACAATGTCGATGAATAATTCTTATATTCGAGTAATGCCCATTTTATTCTTCGTTCTGATCGGCACCTATTTTTTATTCAGCCAAAGTATTGTCGCTCTTTGCAGCAGGCTTTACCGGAAGAAGAAAAGCTTATATGGCGGAACGAATTTAATCACTCAAACAAACCTAATATTTAATATTAAAGACTATTCCAGATTATTCTTTTTGACCTCGATCATTACAGCCGTCATTTTGACAGCTGCAGGCACACTTTTCATGTTCAGTGCAGACTTAAAAAAGCAAGGGATAAATAACATTCCGCAATCAATTGGCTGGGTGGAAAATGACGCTTCTATATATTCCATTATTGAACCATCCGCAGTAGAGAAAGCATTAAAGGAAGATGGATTCAAGATCCTTTACAAAGTAAATATGACAGGTTTACCCATTACCCACATGTTACCCCATATGAGAACGGGAGAATCCAATGAAAATAGGTCATTATTAATCTCGGAAAGTGATTATAACAATGTGGCTGCATTGCGAAAAATTGATCCGGTAAAGTTATCTGGGAAGGAAGCGTTATACGTTTTTCCTTATGGAGGACTGGATTATCAATTCGTCCAAAAGGGAGAACAAAAGGAACTTCACTATGGTAAACAAACCATACAGGTAACAATGATTGGTCAGCGCAATCAATCCATTGTCGCCCCCATAAAGTCAGCAACGACCCTGATGGTGGTCGATGATCAGCTGTATCATGAACTCACTGCTGATGTGCCTTTAAAAGAAAAGGTAAGAGTACGCGGGTATGAAATTAGAGATTGGGAAGAATCAATGGAAACATCCAGTAAAATCGAAAAAATGTCTAATAATCCAAACCATCAACTGCAAACAAGAGCTCCGATTTATCAAGAAATGAAACAGGGAAGCCTTTTGATACTTTTTATCGGCTTGTTTGTCAGTTTATTATTCTTTATCGTCCAAGGAAGCATGATGTATCTGCGAGTTTTTACGAATTTAGAAGATAAAAAAATCCAAATTCATGCCCTTCATCGATTGGGACTGACAAAAAAAGAAATACGGCAAATTTTAAGTGAGGAAATACGCATCCTCTTTTTCGCTCCATTTTTGATAGGGATGATTCATGCCATAATCGCCTATGTGGCATTAAGCAATTTATTGGGATCCAACTTATTCGTCTATTCTGCTATGGTCATCGGAACGTATTTTCTTTTTCAACTGCTATATTATCAAGTAACTAAAAAGATGTATGAGCGGGCAGTCATCAATTCGATTAAATAGAAGCTATCATATGTAAATGGAATCTGGGGTTCAGTCCCTGATTCCATTTTTTTTATTCAGGAGTCCTCTCATTGAAACGGCATTTGTATTGATGACAAATTAGTCAATATGCACTATTGAAAGAGGAGTGATCCGCTATTTTGCACAAATATATGAAATATGGTGTGATTTTACAGATTAATCCTTTACAATCTTGTAATATTTTCATATAAAGGGTAAAATTATTTATTTGAAGCGAGAATATCGAACCCCACAGCATTTATTTTTACCATTTTCACATACATAATTATACTAAAATAATTACTTTTGGGGATAAAATGATTTATTGGAAAGTATTAATAATAGACGTGGTTTATATTAAAACATAAAAGGTCATATGATCAAAAAAATAGTGGGTAGTCTGTCAATTACTTGATTTATTATAGTATTATATGCCTGGGATTATAGAGAATATTAGATTTTTCCCTATTTCTTTATCCCTTAATATAGTAAACTCAGAATAGGTTCGTTAACTTTTAGCTGCTAGAGATGAGGTAAGTTTAATCCTATGAAAAATAAAAAGTTAAGGGCACTTCTTTATTTGACCATACTTTTATTGATTGTTTTCATTCTTCTAAATATGTTTTCAACATATTTAAGCATTAAAAATTCTGTGCAAAAATCCGTTGCCAATCAAAACTTGGTAGCTGCCAGATCTATAGCCGACTCGATGGATATGGAGGCATATCAGCGATTTCTCAATAACCAAGTAAAGAGCCAGGATTATTTGGATATAAAAGCTTACTTAGAGGATGCCCGTGAAAAAATAGGAGCATTATATGTTTATACCATCCTGATTGATAATCCCACAGTATCCAAGTGCATGATTACTGGGTTTTCTAAAGATCATAAAGGGGATTTTCCTATCGGTGGTGCATGTACTGTTCCGCCGGAGCAGGTCAAACAGGGGTATGAAGGCAAAAGCTTCATTACCGGGATTCTAGAAGATCCGGAATATGGTGAGTATTTGACTGTGGGTGTGCCAATGAAAAATCAAGATGGCGACATTATTGGTTTTTTGGGCATTGATGTGAGCGCGGAAGATATTAATGCCATTAACGGCAAGGTATTGAAAAGCAGCATTGCCATTCTTGTTTATAATGGTGGATTTGTCATCATGCTGCTGGTTACCTTTTTTGTCATTCAAAAATGGTATCAAAAGGAACTGACACGTGAAGTGGGGGATACGGAAGATACATATCAATCGGAATTTCAATCTCTATTTGCTTCAGTCCGCTCATTAAGGCATGATTTTTCCAATCATATTCAGGTGATACATGGACTGCTTAAATTAGAAGAGAACGCAAAAGCACTCGAATACTTAACAGGGCTTTCAAAAGAAGTGCATTCAATTGAATCGATGAAATTGGATGTGATTCATCCGGGCTTATCTGTCCTGTTGGAGACCAAAAGGCTCTCGGCCCAGAATTATAATATCGATATCGAAATTGATGTTTCACCCAAATCCTTCAATCGGATCAAAACAATCGATTTGATAAAATTATTATCAAATGTTATCGACAATGCTATTGAGGCAACAATTGAATTGCCAGAGCAAGAACGCCGAATGGATATTGCCTGCAAAGCTGATGATGAAAAGTATACGTTTTTGGTCACGAACACCGGACCAATGATTTCGGAATTAGATCTGGAGAATATATTCGCCAGCGGTTTTTCAACCAAAAAGGCACAAAAGGGCAAAGTTCGCGGACAAGGATTGTTCATCGTCAAAGACTTAGTGAACAGATATGATGGAGAGATTCATGTACAATCCTCTGAAAAAGAAACGACCGTTACGATGATCATTCCCGTAAATGGAAAAATGGGCTGAATTGATCCAAAGGAAACACATTTGATAAGAAGGTATGACCCTGAAAGGGATCATACCTTTTTTATATAAAGATGATGATTATTGCAGGTGAAAAATTGAATAAAAGTGCCTCAATTGGACATAATGGGTAGATGTTTAGCTGCTCTCAACGAGATTATGATAAGATAGGGAAAAAATCATTTAAGGCAGTGAGATTGTGAAACAACAAAAAGGAAAACTTCTCGTTATCATTGGACCGACTGCTGTTGGGAAGACAAAGATGAGCATTGAGATGGCAAAGTTATTTAATGGTGAAATTATTAGCGGAGACTCCATGCAGGTTTATAAGGGGATGGATATTGGTACTGCAAAAATCAAGAGGGAAGAAACAGAAGGAATCCCTCATTATTTACTTGATATTAAAGAACCTGATGAACCATTTAGTGCGGCAGAGTTCCAGGAGCGAGCCAATGCTTGTATCGAGGATATCCAAAGCAGAGGTAAACTTCCCATTATCGTCGGTGGAACAGGATTATACATACAATCAGTCATCTATGATTATCAATTTTCGGAGGCGCCATCCGACCCTGTTTATAGGGAGGGACTTGAAAAACAGGTAAGGGAGTCAGGAATCGATCCTGTTTTTGAACAATTACGCAGCATTGACCCGGAAAGCGCGAATCGGATTCATCCTAATAATGTAAGAAGGGTGATCAGGGCACTTGAGATTTATCATTGTACTGGTAAAACGATGAGTGAGCAGCTGAATGAACAGCCTACAGAATTCAAATATGATACGTGCATCATTGGATTGACAATGGAACGTGAAAAGTTATATCAACGCATCGATCAACGTGTTGATGTTATGGTAGAAGATGGGCTGATTCAAGAGGTGGAGTCATTTCATGAAAAAGGTTTGAGGGATTGCCAATCGATCCAGGCTATAGGCTATAAAGAAATCTATGATTATTTTGATGGAAGGGCTTCATTGGATGAAGCCGTTGAGACATTAAAGCAAAACTCCCGTCGATACGCAAAAAGGCAATTGACCTGGTTCCGGAATAAAATGGATGTAATTTGGTTTGATATGACCGATCTCGAGGATTTTCCAAAAAAAATACATGAAATATCTGGATTTATAGCAGGAAAGCTTTTCAGTGAAGGCGAATACATAAATTTAGAGAGAAAAGAGGAGGACTAATACATGAAACAATCAGTAAATATTCAAGATCAGTTTCTTAATCAATTACGTAAAGATGGTACGTATGTGACGGTATTTTTATTAAACGGGTTTCAGATTAGAGGACAAGTGAAAGGGTTCGATAATTTTACCGTTTTATTTGAATCGGAGGGCAAGCAGCAATTAGTCTATAAACATGCGATTTCTACATTTGCTCCACAACGTAATGTTCAGATCGATTACGAAGTGAAGGAATAATCATATATATGAATGTAAAAAACAGGTTTAGCTTATAGCGACCTGTTTTTTTTTTGCATGCCCTTCTCTGTCCTTTTTCAAAGAATCGATAATTTTACGTACCTTATTTGAATATATATCAAGGGACGGATTATTTTCCGGGAAACCGCAGGAAATGACATTACCCCTAATATATTGGTGAATGGGAATGGGATTTGTCGTAATAAATCCTCCAATGAAAAAATCCTGTCAGAATAAGTCGCTTTTCAAGAAGGGAATGGGGCTTAATCACGAAAGGAATAAACGGATTTTCCGATGGGGTAATTTTGGCTATGCAGCATTTGCCATGCCATCATAAAAAATTGTGGTGTTAGAGTCAGGGTCCAAGATGGAGAGGTGAATGAAATGGAACAACCGATCCGTATGAAAAATAACGGGCAAATCAATATTGTGTTTAATGCGGAAAACAGAAAAGCGCTACAAAAGGATCTGCCGATAAAAGAAATTTTGGTGCAGGAAATCCCCCACCAGCATGTGGCATTGAAAGAGATTGAAGATGAACTGAAATCGCTGGTTGGAATGGAAGAAATGAAACGGATGATAAAAGAGATATATGCCTGGATTTACATCAATAAACAACGTGAGGCAAAGGGGCTGAAGACTGGCCGGCAAGCGCTGCATATGATGTTTAAAGGGAATCCGGGAACAGGGAAAACAACGGTAGCACGTTTAATCGGGAAGTTGTTTCAAAAAATGAATGTACTTTCGAAAGGGCATTTAATTGAAGCGGAGAGGGCAGATTTAGTCGGGGAATACATTGGCCATACTGCCCAAAAAACCAGGGATTTGATTAAGAAGGCCATTGGCGGAATCTTATTTATTGATGAAGCCTATTCCTTGGGAAGAGGCGGCGAAAAGGATTTTGGAAAAGAAGCCATAGATACCCTTGTCAAGCATATGGAGGATCGGCAGCATGAATTCATTTTGATCCTTGCTGGATATTCGAGGGAAATGGAATATTTCCTAAGTCTTAATCCTGGCCTTCATTCGAGGTTCCCGCTTGTTATTGATTTTCCGGATTATACGATTGAACAGTTAATGGAAATAGCCGATCGGATGCTGCAGGAAAAGGAGTATCTTATGAATCGGGATGCCGAAAGGAAATTAAGGGAACATTTAATCATATTACGTTCTTTCCGGGGACCTATTTCATTCTCTAACGGTCGTTATATCCGCAATATAATAGAAAAGTCAATTAGGGCGCAGGCGATGCGGCTTTTACTGGAAGATTCATTTGAAAAATCCGATTTATTGACGCTTACCAGCCAAGATTTGATTTTCGAGGATGAAGAGAAAGAATGACATGGAAAAGCCCACCAGGATGGCGGGCTTTTCAAATTTATGTTTTAGGCACCCATTTTTTATTAGGAAGATGCCAATTATTGGTGTAAGAAAGGACTCGCAATATTGTGATGACGGCAAAGAGCGAATAAAGCTGCCATGATTGGGATAATACACCACTGCCTAAAGCCAAGCCTGCAATGATGGCCCATACTGCGTAGATTTCTTTTCTGAAGACCAATGGCTTTCTTCCGGCCAGCACGTCACGGAGTATCCCGCCGCCGCATCCGGTTAATGCAGCTGATACTATGATGGCGCTTATTGGATGATTAAGTTCCACGGCATACATCGCCCCTTGGATGGCAAAGGCTGAGAGGCCAATGGCATCACTGAGATTTCCCCATCTGTCCCAGTGCTTTGATAGGTTTGTAGGAAAAACAAAAACGATGGTGATGGATACTAAAGCGATGACAAAATAGAAACTTTGATCCCATAAAGCTGAAACGGGGACGCCGATCAACAGATTGCGGATTGCCCCGCCGCCAAAGGCGGTTACGATTCCTAAAATATAAACTCCTAAAATATCATACTCTTCTTCCATGGCGATGATGGTTCCGCTTATAGCGAATGCAATCGTACCTATGAAGCTTAATACTTCCCATGTCATATGAATGTCCCTCTATGTCTTTTCGATTTTGATGGTAAAGCCAAATTTGATTTTAGCACGGTATCGTAATTTTTAAAACGGTTAAAAGCTTCGTTTTGAGGAAATTTTTATATATTCAATTTTTTTGTTATGATTAAGTTAAATTTACCAGAAGGTGGTGCGTGTGATTTGGAAGAAGCAATAAAGGAAACGGCTGTCTTGATTGGGTGTCAAACAACTGAGACAAGTGAACATTTTGAATATTCACTCGATGAACTGTCTTCTTTGGCGAAGACGGCGAATGCTGAGGTTTTAATGACCATCTCCCAGAAAAGGGAAAGCGTCGATCCGGCTACATATATAGGAAAAGGAAAAGTGGAAGAACTCCGGAATTTGGAAGAGGAGCTGGAGCCGGATTTATTTATCTTTAATGATGAATTATCCCCGAGCCAGATTCGGAACCTTTCGAAACAATTGGAGGCAAGGGTCATAGACCGGACACAGCTAATATTGGATATATTTGCTCAGCGGGCTCGATCCAGGGAAGGGAAGCTGCAGGTTGAACTTGCTCAGCTCCAATATTTATTGCCGCGTTTGGTTGGACAGGGGACGGCAATGTCCAGGCTAGGAGGCGGAATCGGCACAAGGGGACCAGGGGAGACGAAGCTGGAAAGCGACCGCCGCCACATCCGTGGAAAAATAGATGAAATCAAGCAGCAATTAAGTGGAATAGTGAAGCATCGTGAACGCTATCGTGATAGAAGGAAACGTAATAAGACCTTTCAAATAGCACTAGTGGGATACACGAATGCAGGTAAATCAACGCTGTTCAACCGTTTGACGGAGGCGGATTCATATGAAGAGAACCAATTATTCGCTACGCTGGATCCCATGACACGAAAGGCGATTCTTCCTAGCGGATTTACCGTGCTTCTGACGGATACGGTTGGATTCATACAAGATTTGCCGACATCTTTAATTGCCGCATTCCGCTCTACCTTGGAAGAGGTGAAAGAAGCGGATCTGCTGTTACATGTGGTCGATTCCTCAAGTACCGATTACTTTAATCATCAGAAAACGGTGCAGGATTTGCTAAATGACTTAGATGTCCCTTCCATTCCACAGCTAACGTTGTATAATAAGAAAGATAAGGTTCACGCTGATTTTGTGAGATCAGCCAGTCGCGCTTCTTTAATGATCAGTGCCTATGAACAATCGGATCTGAATGAAATCATGGAAGAAATTGAAAAGTACGTGATTGAAGAAATGATCCCGTATCATGTTTTCCTGCCATCGAGTGAGGGTAAACTATTATCACAGCTGAAAAATGAAACCATATTGCGCACTCTCTCCTTTAATGAAGAATCGGAAAGATATGAATGCAAAGGTTTTTGTCTAGCTGATCATCCAATAACCGGGCAGCTGGAGAAATATTCATTATAAAGGGGAATTTTGATGTATCAGCAGTTAACAAATGGAGAAGTGTTGAAAAACATTGCCCAGGAAGTGGAAGCGATGATTTCTCCATTACATAAGCAAGTGGACGAACGAATCGAAGAAAATCAATTTCGCGTATTACAAAGTTATCAAGCACATAAAGTGAGTGATTCCCACTTCATCCCGACTACTGGGTATGGATACGATGATATGGGCCGCGATACGCTGGAATTGATATACGCAGATGTTTTTGGAGCGGAAGCTGGATTGGTGCGCCCCCAAATTATATCAGGCACACACGCCATCTCCACCGCTCTTTTCGGCATTTTGCGCCCAGGGGATGAATTGTTATACATAACAGGAAAGCCGTATGATACTTTGGAAGAAATCGTCGGTATCCGGGGGACGGGTATTGGATCTTTACGTGATTTTCAGATCAGCTATAAGGCCGTTCCGTTGGCGGAAACTGGAACCGTTGATTTCGAAGCCGTCAAACATGCCATTCAACCGAATACGAAGATGATCGGTATACAAAGATCAAAAGGGTATGCTACACGTCCTTCCTTTACGATCGATGAAATAAAGGAAATGATTGCCTTCGTTAAAGGCATTAACCCGGAAATCGTCGTGTTCGTGGATAATTGTTATGGAGAGTTTGTTGAGACACAAGAACCATGTCATGTCGGAGCGGATTTAATGGCTGGTTCACTCATTAAAAATCCTGGCGGCGGGATAGTGAAAACCGGTGGATACATTGTTGGTAAAAAGGACCTGGTTGAAGCTTGCTCTTATCGGTTAACATCACCAGGAATAGGGGCTGAAGCAGGTGCTTCGCTTTATAGTCTGCAGGAAATGTACCAAGGATTCTTCCTAGCACCGCATGTCGTGGGCCAAGCTGTTAAAGGAGCCATGTTCACAGCTGCCTTTTTAGAAAAGCTCGGTATGAATACATCCCCAAAATGGGATGCGAAACGAACTGACTTGATTCAATCCGTTCAATTTGATGAACGGGATAAGATGGTTGCCTTCTGTCAGGCCATCCAATATGCATCACCAATCAATTCACATGTGACACCGTATCCTGCCTATATGCCGGGATATGAGGACGATGTAATCATGGCTGCAGGCACCTTTATACAGGGGGCCAGCATTGAACTGACGGCAGATGGTCCGACAAGGGCTCCATATGTTGCTTATGTTCAAGGGGGATTGACATACGCCCATGTTAAAATGGCTGTATTGACTGCTGTGAATGCGCTAATGGACAAAAAGCTGATCCAATTGTAATTGAAATTAAATAAGGTTTGTTATGGAATCCAGATACAATTGGATTCCAGTAAGAATAATAGTCATAATATTTGTGTAGTAACAAATCATTTAATTTTTCTGAGAAATTCACGTCATAAAATGTAACATCATATTGACAAGTTTAATAACATGATATAAGATTATTTTAAGATAAACAAAAGGAGGATGCTAAGAATGAGCGGCAACAACATTCGGCGTTCGATGCCTCTTTTTTCCATCGGAATCGTCATGCAGTTAACTGAGTTGTCTGCACGCCAAATTCGGTATTACGAAGAGCATCAACTTATTACTCCTATGAGAACAGATGGAAATCGTCGGGTCTTTTCATTAAATGACATCGATCGACTGCTTGAGATTAAAGATTTAATCGAACAAGGAGTCAATCTGGCCGGCATTAAAAAGATTTTCACTGTAAAGGAACAGAATTTACCTAAAACCCAAGAATTAGAACAAGCGGAAAAAATAAGGCATGACCTTAGTGACGAGGATCTTCGCAAGCTTCTGCGTGCCGAGCTTTTACAAGGAAGCAAGCATCGTACATCTCTTAGACAAGGGGATATGTCCCGTTTTTTCCAATAAAAAATATGATTTATGAATTATTAGGGGGAATAGAAATTGGCAAAGTTCACACGTGAAGACATCACTCGTTTAGCGAAAGAAGAAAATGTTAAGTACATTCGTTTACAATTCACTGACATTTTAGGGACAATTAAAAACGTTGAAATCCCAGTCAGTCAATTAGAAAAAGCACTTGATAATAAAATGATGTTTGATGGATCTTCCATTGAAGGCTTCGTTCGTATCGAAGAGTCTGATATGTACTTATATCCTGATCTAAATACATGGGTTATCTTCCCTTGGACTTCCGAAAAAGGTAAAGTTGCACGCTTGATCTGTGATATTTACAATACGGATGGAACTCCTTTTGATGGAGATCCACGTGCAAACCTAAAACGTGTTCTTGCAGAAGCAAGAGAAATGGGCTTCACAGATTTCAATCTTGGACCTGAACCTGAATTCTTCCTATTCAAACTGGATGCAGCAGGCGAGCCGACGCTGGAATTGAACGATAAAGGCGGATACTTCGACCTTGCACCTACTGACCTAGGTGAAAACTGCCGTCGTGATATCGTTCTTGAGCTTGAAGAAATGGGATTTGAAATCGAAGCATCCCACCATGAAGTAGCTCCAGGACAACACGAAATTGACTTTAAATATGCAGATGCGATTTCAGCTTGTGATAACATCCAAACATTCAAATTGGTTGTTAAAACGATTGCCCGCAAACATGGTTTACACGCAACATTCATGCCAAAACCATTGTTCGGTGTTAACGGATCTGGAATGCATTGTAACGTTTCTCTATTCAAAGGCAACGAAAACGCATTTTATGATAAAGAAGGTAAATTGGAATTAAGCAAAACAGCTGAGCAATTTATCGCGGGTATCATTAAGCATGCTCCAAGCTTCACTGCGGTAACAAACCCAACTGTTAACTCATACAAACGTCTAGTTCCTGGTTACGAAGCTCCTTGTTATGTTGCATGGTCTGCTAAAAACCGTAGCCCGTTAATCCGTATCCCAGCTTCACGCGGAGTAAGTACTCGCGTAGAGGTACGTAGTGTCGATCCAGCAGCAAACCCATACTTGGCACTTGCCGTTCTGCTAAAAGCTGGTCTTGACGGTATCAAGAACGACTTGACTCCTCCAGCTCCAGTTGATCGCAACATCTATGTAATGAATAAAGAAGAACGTGAAGAAGTAGGTATCGTTGATCTACCAGCTACTTTATATGCTGCATTGGAAACATTAAAATCTGATGAAGTCATCAAAGAAGCATTAGGTGAACATTTACTTGAACACTTCGTTGAAGCAAAAGAAATCGAGTGGGATATGTTCCGTACACAAGTTCACCCATGGGAACGCGAACAATATATGTCAATGTATTAATAGCTCAAACCCTTGGCACCTCTGGTGTCAGGGGTTTTTTATTTGGTGGGCAAATCCAAGTTATTTAAATGAAGTGGATATTTGCCCACCATTTGCCCACCAAATTCAGCGAAAAAATTTAATCGATTATTCTCTTGGTGTATTCCTCAAACTTGTCCATGTTTTTCTTTTCAATTTTTTTGCCTATATGTGTGTAAACATCAGATGTAATAGCAAGGCTGCCATGACCTAATCTTTCCTGAACATATTTCATATCGGCTCCAGCTTCAAGTTGGAGTACTGCATGTGTATGACGTAAGGAGTGGATGGGAAGAGAAGGCAGCTCAGCTTTTTTTAGGATGCGGCTGAATGCATTAAATAAAGTAGACTTTGGCATGAAGCTGCCATCATCCCTGCAAAGAACTAGATTTAGATCATGGTGATATAAATCATTCAAGGCTAGTTTGTGTTGGTTTTGATGCCGTAGGTGATGTTGAAGTACTTGAGTGAGTGTCTGGCTAATGGAAATAACCCGCTTAGAATTAAATGTTTTTGTATCACCGAACAGATCTTGTTTGGATTTAGCTGTAAAATCTAGAGTTTTTGAAATAGAAATGGTTTGTTCTTTTAGATCAATATCGGTCCATTGCAATGCAGCAGCTTCGCCCTTACGCATTCCTGTTTCGATAAGCAGGCGGAAAAATATCCAATAATTGTAGCCATATTGATGTGCGGTTTATAGAAAGAGGGGGAAAAGGAAAAAATTGCATAGATACTGGTGTACATTCATCCTGTTACGAAAGAGTTACGAATCGAAAAGAAAGAAAGTTCCTTTGAGTATATACAGTTTAGTGATATTAATAGTGTAATAGTTAAGGATTAATAACAGCCCATCTCTAAAGTGAGGGGGGCTTGTTTTTTTGTTTTAGTTTGGTTTTTAACCTTCATAACTAGCTCCGTAATATTTTGTTCTCCATTTTTGATCATTATATTATAGCAATGCAATTATCCAGGAATCCTAAATTGTCTAATTGAGTGAAGATTGTCTATACCATTTTTAAAAATATACATAACGTAATAATAAGATTTTTATATGAACAAATTTAATAAGAATGGAGAATGATGATGGCCAATGGATGTAACCAAAATCCGATAGGGGCTTGTTCGGAAGCGGAAGGAATCAATACAACCGCTAATGGGACAGCCTCCCATGCCGAAGGAGTGAATACAATTGCCAATGGGACTGCTTCTCATGCGGAAGGAAGTACTACAACTGCAAATGGGAATGCTACACACACGGAAGGGTTTGATACCGAAACAACAGCGGATACGGCCCACGCAGAGGGATCTTCTACGACAGCAAGCGGGGTTGCTTCCCACGCGGAGGGATATCTTACTACAGCTATTGCAAATACTTCCCATGCGGAAGGAAGTGAAACAATAGCCACGGGAAACTCCTCCCATGCGGAAGGGTTTCGGACAGCGGCGACAGCAGATACAGCACATGCAGAGGGATCTTCTACCACAGCAAGCGGGATGGCTTCCCATGCCGAAGGGGAGGGTTCTGTCTCCAGTGGGCCACGTTCCCACGCGGAAGGGCAAAGTACAACCGCAAGTGGGGAAGCTTCTCATGCCGAGGGTAGCAATACAAACGCTATTGGGATTAATTCTCACGCAGAAGGCCAACTTGCAAACGCTACAGCAACAGATTCCCATGCCGAAGGATTTCAGACTACGTCCAGTGGATTTGCGTCCCATGCCGAAGGCAATACAACTTTGGCACAAGGTGATAGTGCTCATGCGGAAGGATCCTCTACAATAGCAAGCGGAATAGTTTCCCATGCCGAAGGAATTAGTACAACTGCCAATGGAGATGCTTCTCATGCTGAAGGGAACAATACAACAGCAGTAGGAGAAAATTCGCACACAGAAGGATTGAATACGCTAACAACTATAAGCGGTGTTAACGCTCATGCAGAAGGGGAAGGAAATACAGCGACTGGAAGAGCTTCTCACGTAGAAGGCGGTGGTATAGACCCACTTGGCAATCCGGCTCCTAACATAGCGAGTGGACAGAGTTCTCATGCTGAAGGGGTAGGAACGACTGCGAGTGGATTCGCATCTCATGCGGAAGGAGGAACTGCTGATATAAATGCAAGCCCAGGTCCACGGGCATTTGGAGATTTTTCTCATGCAGAAGGAAGGAGCACATTTGCTGGTGGAATTCAATCTCATGCCGAAGGAGTGGCTACTCAAGCAAATGGAAGTGCTTCCCATGCGGAAGGGTCTTTCTCTAACGCTAATGGGGATAATTCACATGCTGAAGGAACACTGACACTAGCAAGTGGCTTTGCTTCCCATGCGGAAGGGAACACTACAACAGCAGCCGGAGCTAATTCGCACACAGAAGGATCGAATACGCAAACAACTATCAGCGGTGTTAACGCGCACGCGGAAGGGCAAAGTACTCTTGCTAGTGGAATAAGCTCCCATGCCGAGGGGGCAAATACAAATGCCACTGGGCCTGCTGCTCATGCGGAAGGATCTGTAACCACCGCCAGTGGCTTTGCTTCTCATGCCGAGGGGACAAATACAATAGCCAGTGGCTTTGCTTCCCATGCGGAAGGGCAAAGTTCAATTGCCATTGGGCAAGCGTCCCATTCTGAAGGATTAGGCAACACAGCAAGTGGAAGATCTGCTCACGCAGAAGGGGGTGGTTCAATTAATTTTGGTGACCTTCCTAATGATGCTAGTGGTGATGCATCCCATGCAGAAGGGCTTAATACGACTGCTAGCGGTGATGCATCCCATGCGGAAGGGCTTAATACGACTGCTAGCGGTGATGCATCCCATGCGGAAGGGTTTGCTACAACTGCGAGCGGAGATTTATCCCATGCCGAAGGAAGTGCAACAATAGCAAGTGGTAGTGCATCACATTCCGAAGGTTTTAATACAACTGCCATTGGGAGTGTTTCTCATGCCGAAGGCCAGAATACACAATCACAAGCAAACATCTCCCACTCAGAGGGACTAAATACGATTGCTGCACATATAGGTTCTCACATTATGGGTCAAAATGGAACCACACGCTTCCCTTTTTCTTGGCATTTAGCAAATGGTCTTGCTGTTGGACCAACGTTAAATTCTGCTGTTATCGAAGGGGCGACAGGCAATCTTTATCTAGATGGTATGGTATTGGCTGGTGCTCAGGCTGATTACGCTGAAATGTTTGAAACAGTGGACGGAAATTCAATTGACTTTGGCTATTTTGTAACCTTAGAAGGAGATAAAATACGAAAAGCGAATGCAAATGATGATTATATCCTTGGGGTAATTAGTGCGACTCCCGCAATGATAGCAGACGCTAGTGACTTGCGCTGGCACAAACTCTTCGTGAAAGATGAATGGGGACAAGTCCAATACCATACGGTTGTTGTACCGGAAAAAAAAGATGCGGGTGGAAGAATAATACAGCCTTCTTTTACAAAAACTGAACCTATATTAAACCCTGAATGGGACTCTTCACAGGAATATATCCCGCGTTTACAAAGACCTGAATGGGTTCCTGTTGGACTAGTTGGAAAACTATTGGTTCGAGATGACGGAACCTGCCAAATAAATAGCTATTGTAAACCAAATAATGAAGGGATTGCTACAGCTGCAGATCATGGTTACAGGGTGATGAAACGTACGGGGCCAAATCAAATATTAGTGCTGCTTAAGTAGAAAATTTATAGAACATGGCTATCTTACTGAAGAAGAATTACAGAGTGAAAAACAAAAATTATTATCGTTATAAGAAGCTTTTCCAATTTAAAAAAACAGCCGGTTCACATGAACATGGCTGTTTTTTTAATAGTAAATCAAAATTTAGTTCTAACCTTCTTAACTAAATCTGTAATATCCTAACCATCGTTATATACCACTTGATTGATTCGAAAATCCTCGCTTGCAGCAAAACTATTTTTAATTTGCTGAATCCACTCGTATGCTGTATTAGCAGCTGTCAAATCTGGAACTTTTCACCAAGTAATATTATAAAACTCATGAAAAATGCAGTACCTTTTTTAAAATTCATCGCCTACATTCCTTCCTTTTAAATATATGTACATGTACATATATAAACCCAGGGGAATAGGAATAAATATTCGGATTTTTTCTATTAACATGTTACTATTTACTTATATATGAATAAATATAAAAACAGAAAATCACGATGAAAGCTAAAAAAAGTATTATGCCTATAAGAAAATTAACAGTTAAATAAATTGCTGAGATATTTAAAAGCGCAATTAAAATAAATATATTTATCTTATCTTTAATTTTTAAGAAACATATAAAAATTAAAGATAAAATGAATAAGGAACTTGCTAAATAAAATATTGAATCATATTCTAAGTTATCGCTATACTTTAATAAAACAATCCAGTATAAAACTATAAGTGTTACGATACTAATTAATTTTTTCATAGATTCACCCTCCTTTTTATATGTAAACATATCATGGTTAAAGTATCATATATTATCCTAAAATGTTAGTTTTTGTGGTTGTTTAGTAAGTAATAAGTCCCATATCAAAATATAACTTGTCCAATAACTTTTTCACAATTCCATTGAAGTATGAAAATGGTACTTTATCATATTTACTCCGCTCTTCACCTTCATGTCAAACTTCTTAAATGCGCGTGTCTTCAACATAAACTGCCTGTGTAGTAGTCGCTTTATTGATTTTGTGGTTTTGCGCTTTTATCACCGATCTTGCTAAAACTACTTCAGCAATCCGAGTAACCTGATTCCAAGCAAAAGAAAAAGAAGAATTAAACCAGTTGGTGGGTCTGTGAGGAGGAAATAAAAAAGCACCAATAGGGTGCAGGTGCTTAGTTAAATATCTTTTTAAAGTAATGAATATTCATTATGTTAATAGCAATTCCGATTATCGTAAATATAATTATATCAATTAGATTAGTTTCATCCATAGAATGATAAGGAGCGAAAAGTTCAATATATGTATAAGCAATGATAAATAAAGGTATTGACCATACGAAAGTATGCATGAAAAGAGGAAATGATAAACTAAAGAATGGTAAGAAAAAATCTAAGTCTTTTCTACTTCTCTTTTTATAAATAACGATTAACAGGTAGAGTGCAATTACAGCGATAACTGAAGTCAAAATTAAATCTATAACATCATATCCATTCATGGTTGAAGGATTATAAACTACAGGATATGCAAGTACTTAAAGAGTAAATATTAACCAGAAGAATATACGGTATCTTTTCTTTGTTGGTATATGGAACGAGATAAGACATGTTCAACTAAGCTCATTCACGACTAATAGTTTTATTTGTTGAACATTAAGACTATTTAGTTTACTAAGTTTGATAGGTAATATATAACAGAAAAGACCATTACGAGCTTGAAATTAGACATATGGCTTTCATGAGGTTGCAGGATATGATTATACAATTTGACGGTGCATCTTATAAAGAACTATTAAAAGAGTTTCAAGACTTTGAAGCCGATTCATGTAATTTTTGGAGAGGTGTGGCTAGACGTATATCTGTTCCGTATGAATGGCCAATAAGAATTGATCATGCAAACGGTACTATTTATGTTGGTGGTCACGATTTATATGAGGGATAGAATAGAGAAAGAAGAGTGTGATGTATGGCTTAACTCATAGTCGGAAAGGTTCATATATGAGTTGGTAAGGTATTATTAATAGATTTAGAGCGTTAGCCAAAAGGGTTAACGCTCTTTGTGTTTACAAAATAGCTAGTCATATAAGTATTTCAGGCCCTCTCCAGAATCGGATTGGTGAGAGTAGATAATCCCGTTACCTTTCACTATAAGACAGGAACCCTATATCATATCTAAATGAGTTATTTCCCAATGTTTATTCTTAATAAGTTGCTCTAAATTCTCTTTATCTCTTTTTTTAAAATAATTGGTAATTTCTTTATGATCTTCATTCATTTCCTCTAATACGGCAAAAAGCTTTTCTTCATTATTACTTAAATAAATTTGTCTAACAAAACTATTTTGTAAAGAATCAAGAAGATCTATTAATGTAGGATTATTGCATTTATCAATATATACTTTATGGAATTGATTTTGGTATTTTTGATAATCTAAATAATTTTTTGTTGAAATTGAAAATTCAATTTTCTTAACCAAATCTTCCATACGTTCAATATCACTTTCCGTGATATGCTCTAAAGATAAAGAGGCTGCTAAAGAATCCAATACACTAACAATTCGAAATACATCTAGCTTTTTCTTGGTATCAAGTTCTTTTACAATAAATCCTTTTCTAGGAAGATACTCGAGTAAATTGTCTGAAGCTAGTTGTATCAAAGCTTCCCTTACAGGAGTTCTACTTACTCCTAATTTTTCGCATAATACCGATTCATTTATCTTATGCTTAGGAAGTAAGGTTCCGTTCTGAATTCTTTCAGTTATATAATCATATACGAGATCTTTTAATGATTGATATCTATTTTTGATAGCGTTTCCTCCTAAGCCAAAAGTTAATATATATAGTATACAATATATAATTCGAAATTCTTGTCTTATATATTAGCTTAGCACCATCTTTTACAGACTTCAATATCTCTATTATTTATTATTATATTTAAGATATAAAACGACTCCTACTTCCATTTTTTTTATGAATTGTTGTTTTTCAAGTTGATATAGCTTATAGCATTAGAAATAATGCAGTTTTTTTAAAAGAATTTTTAAGAATAAAATAATAAAGCATTGAAAAATAGATAAGTTAATTATATAATTCGATATGTAAAATATTTTCAGACTATTCTGTACTATATACAATATACAATATAAAGTATATTTTTAGCGTTTGTTTTAATTTTTTTAAACTATTTGTATTAGATACCTTAATGTCAAGAAATAAACCCAAGAAAACACTAGGTAAAAACTGTAATGTGGAAGGGGGTGAAGTATAAAATATACAATATATTATATACAAAATAAAATTCATGTTTCAACAAGACCATTTTTACAAAGTAATAAAATTAGAGGTGGAAAAATATGAGTGAGAATAACTTTAAAGATGTGCAAGATGGAACAAAAGCGGTATGGGCAGGAGAAAAAGAATCTCTTGCATATAATGCAACCCAAGTTCCAGTAGTTCTTAGTGTAGCCTACAATTACGATGACGTGGATGAATGGCAAGAAGTTGCCCTTGGAAATAAACCTGGTTATACCTATAATCGAATGGCAAATCCGACTGTTCAAGCCCTGGAAGAAAAATTGAGGATACTCGAGGGGGCAGAGGAAGCTGTAGGTTTTTCTTCAGGAATGGCTGCTATTAGTAGTACATTATATACATTTCTAAGACCGGGAGATCGGGTTGTATCAGTTAAAGATACTTATGGAGGAACCAATAAAATTTTTACTGAATTCTTGCCCAATCTTGATGTCGATGTGACATTGTGTAATACCGGAAACCATAAAGAAATTGAAGCTGAAGTGGCCAAAGGGTGTAAAGTGCTATATTTAGAGTCTCCTACTAACCCTACTATGAAAGTTACTGATATTGAGAGGCTAGCAAGAGTCGGAAAATCAGTGGGTGCATTAGTTATCATAGATAATACGTTTGCTACTCCAATTAATCAAAATCCTCTTCAATTAGGAGTTGATATTGTAGTCCATAGTGCAACTAAATTCTTAAGTGGACATGCAGATGCATTAGGTGGCATAGTATGTGGCTCTGAAAAATTAATGAAAAAAGTCTATCATTTTCGTGAAATTAATGGAGCAACTATGGACCCGTGGTCAGCCTACCTTATTTTAAGAGGGATGAAAACGTTAAAGCTTCGTGTACGGCAACAAGAAAAAAGTGCAATGGAAATTGCAAAGTATCTTCAAAAGAAAAAGCTTGTTGACGCAGTTTATTACCCGGGATTGGAAGCGCATCCACATCATGATATCGCAAAGAAACAAATGAGAGGGTTCGGTGGGATATTAAGTTTTGTATTAAAAGATGAAATGAAAGCTATCAAAATTTTATTATCAAAATTAAAATATGCAAACAAAGCTGGGAACCTTGGAGCCGTTGAAACGATATATGGGCCTGCAAGAACGACCAGCCATGTTGAATGTACTATTGAAGAGCGTAAAGCCCTTGGTATCCCAGAAGGTTTAGTTCGTATCTCTGTAGGTATCGAGGATACAGAAGATCTTATAGCAGATTTAGAGCAAGCTTTTTCTTACTTAGAATCCAATTACCCTGTTAGCTGTAGTTGAAAGCATAAAATATTACTAATGGAAGAGGTATTGAAATATGACACATAGGATAGCATTACTTGGATTTGGTGTAGTTGGACAAGGGTTAGCTGAAATTTTACAAGATAAAAGTGAGTCACTACGTAGTGGGTTTAACTTTGATGCAAAAATCGTTGCTATTTCTGATGTTATGAAAGGTTCCCTTTATGATCCAAAGGGGTTGGATCTTTCTTTAGCGTTACAAGCTGTAAAGGAAACAGGAAAATTAGATAGTTACCCTGAAACCCCTGGCTTGGTAAGAGGGTGGGATAGTTTTCAAACAATACGTGAGAGTAATGCAGACACTGTTGTTGAAATCACCTTTACTGATGTAAAAACAGGACAACCTGCCATTGATCATTGTAAAGCAGCATTTGAAAGCAAAAAGAACGTAGTAATGAGTAATAAAGGTCCGGTTTCTCTAGCTTATCAAGAGTTAGCTGAATTAGCAAAAAAAAATGATGTTCGTTGGGGCTTTGAAGGAACAGTTATGAGTGGAACCCCAGCATTAAGAATGCCTCTGAGTTCATTGGCAGGGAACAGCATTTTTGAAATACGGGGGATTTTGAATGGAACAACTAATTATATCCTAACTAAAATGGAAGAAGGATTGAGTTATCAAGATGCATTGTCAGAGGCACAAGCTCTTGGTTATGCAGAGGCAGATCCTACTAGCGACGTTGAGGGATATGATGCTCAATATAAAGCTACCATTCTTGCTAACATTGTAATGGGTATTCCAATGAAACGAGAAGAAGTAGAATGTGAAGGAATTAGTCATCTTACGGAAGAGGACATTGAGTGGGCAAAATCTGAAGGGAAGAGATGGAAGTTAATTGCTAAATGTATAAAGGATGGCGATAAAGTCATTGCAAAGGTAGGACCTGAAGCTATACCTCTTACAGATCCTCTAGCTGGAGTTTTAGGTGCACAAAATGCTATTACTTATGATTGTGATTTAGCGGGCCCGATTACCTTAATTGGAGCCGGAGCTGGACGTAAAGAAACAGGATTCTCGATTCTTATTGATTTAATCAATATTAACCGTGATCAATTATAATTATAATTCGTTTCAGTCTTAAAGTTATAAGTTAAAAATTACTTATCTTGAGGTGATTTTGTATGATATTTACTGACAAATTATTAAATAAAAATAAGATGTTTCTTGCTGGGGAATGGGTATCTCGTGATAAATGCATTGAAGTCTTGGATCCACAGGATCATAGTTTAATCACAACAGTTCCTGCTGCTAATGAAAGCGACGTCATATATACAATAGAAGAAGCAAAAAAAGGGGTTAAAATAGCAGCAGATATGCCAACACACGATAGAATTGCTATTCTTCATCGTGCTGCGGACTGGATCCTTGAAAATGAGGAAAGATATGCGACTACTATTGCTCGTGAGGGAAGTAAAACAATTAAAGAAGCAAGAAAAGAAGTACTACGTTGTATTGAAACACTTCGTATAAGTGCTGAAGAAGCAAGGAGAATTAATGGAGAAACCATTTCGTTTGATCAAATGCCCGGAAGCGAAGATCGCATAGGTTACTATTATCGTTTTCCTATTGGCATTATTGTAGCTATAACACCTTTTAACGATCCATTAAATCTTGTTGCACATAAAGTGGGTCCTGCTATTGCTGCTGGGAACGCTATTATTGTAAAACCAGCAACTGTAACACCATTAAGTGCTCTCTTATTGGCAGAAGCTTTTGAAAAAGCCGGTTTGCCACCGAAAATTTTATCGGTCATTACTGGTCATCCAGGTGACATGGGAGATAGCCTAATTACTCATTCAGCTATACGAATGATTTCTTTTACAGGAGGACTTGCCACTGGCAAAGCAATTATTCAAAAAGCAGGTTTGAAAAAGATATGTATGGAGCTTGGATCAAACTCACCCGTTATTGTATTGAAAGATGCTGATTTAGAAGAAGCTGTGAAATCAACTGTTTCTGGAGCATTTTGGGCAGCAGGACAAAATTGTTTAGGGGTACAGAGAATATATGTCCAAGAAGGTGTTTATCATGATTTTATTGGTAAATTTATAGATCGTACTCAACAATATCGAGTAGGTGATAAATTATTAGAAGAAACAGATATGGGACCAATGATCACCGAAAAAGAAGCAAAACGTGTTGAAAGTTGGGTAAATGAAGCTGTTGAGAAAGGTGCAAAGTTGCTTTGTGGTGGAAAACGTGAAGGGTCTTTTTATCAACCTACTGTTCTAGTTAACGTACCAGAAAATTGTAAATTGGCAACTGAAGAGGTTTTTGGCCCAGTTGTTACCATTTATAATGTTCCTGATCTTGATACAGCTATCTCCCAATCTAATCGTGTAGATTTCGGACTGCAAGCAGGTATATTCACTCGTGATTTAGATAAGGCATTTAGAGCAATACGTAAACTTGATGTAGGTGGAGTAATGGTAAATGATAGCTCAGATTATCGCATTGATGCGATGCCTTTCGGAGGTGTAAAAGGTTCGGGTTTAGGTCGTGAAGGAATTAAGTTTGCACTTCAAGAAATGACTGAACCAAAAGTTGTTTGTTTTAAAGTTAATAATAAAACAATATGATGACATAAAGACTGACCTGTGCAGGTCAGTCTTTATATTAAAGATTCTGATTTTTCTGTAAGAATATAAACTTTGTATATTGTTATCTATTAAAATAAGTACTTTTAGAGTAGTAAACGAGGAGGAGACTAGATGCCAAACACAAATGATACCAATGAAAACCAGTTGAAACGTTCAATGAAAAGCAGGCATTTGTTCATGATTTCGCTAGGTGGTGTAATTGGAACGGGTCTTTTTCTGAGCAGTGGATATACAATTAGCCAAGCTGGACCAGGAGGTACGATTCTCGCTTACTTAGTAGGCGGGTTAATCATGTACCTTGTCATGTTATGCCTAGGCGAACTAACTGTTGCTATGCCAGTAACAGGTTCATTTCAAACTTACGCTACCAAATATATCGGTCCTGCTACTGGATTTACTATTGGTTTAATGTACTGGCTTACTTGGGTGGTAACGGTAGGTTCCGAATTTACTGCCTCTGGACTGTTGATGCAGAGGTGGTTTCCTAACACTTCTGTTTGGATGTGGAGCGCCGTCTTTGCGATTCTAATTTTTTTACTTAATTCCTTTTCAGTAAAAATATTTGCAGAAACCGAATTTTGGTTTTCAGGTATTAAAATAATTACTATTATCTTATTTATTGTACTTGGAGGATCTGCAATGCTTGGATTTATTCCAATGGATGATAGAGCCTCTGCCCCCATGCTTTCTAATTTCACTGCAGATGGGGGTCTTTTCCCAAATGGCCTGCTTCCAGTTTTTATGGCCATGATTTCCGTTAATTTTGCCTTTTCAGGAACAGAACTTATTGGCATTGCTGCTGGAGAAAGTGAAAATCCAGAAAAAGACGTTCCAAGATCTATTAGAAATGTAATTTGGCGAACAATGTTTTTCTTTGTTGGTGCAATTTTTGTGTTATCTGGTTTAATCTCTTGGGAAGAAGCAGGAGTCATTGAAAGTCCATTTGTGATGGTTTTTGACAACATCGGAATTCCTTATGCAGCTGATATTATGAACTTTGTTATTATTACAGCTTTACTCTCAGTAGCAAACTCTGGTCTATATGCATCTACTCGTATGTTATGGTCTCTTTCAAATGAGAAAATGATAAGTTCATTTTTTGGAAAGATAACGTCAAATGGAGTACCATTGAATGCTTTAGTTATAAGTATGGCAGTAGCTTGTTTATCTCTATTATCTAGTGTATTTGCACCTGATACAGTTTATGTAGTACTTGTGGCTATATCAGGATTTGCAGTAGTAGTAGTTTGGATAGGGATTGTTTTATCTCAATACATGTTCCGTAAACATTTTTTGAAAATGGGTGGAGATATTAAAAATTTAAAATTCCGTACACCACTTTATCCTTTTGTACCCATTGCTGCTTGTGTTTTGTGTCTTGCTTCTTGTATAGGTCTTGCTTTTGATGCGAGCCAAAGAATTGCTCTGTATTGTGGAGTACCTTTTATTATTTTATGCTATCTCTTCTACTATATGAAAAATCGAGGAAATACGAATCAGATAAATTCTTATAATGAAACGGATGATTATATTAGGAATATTAAGTAAAGAGCTTTTTTGCTAATGGGTGCGTTAGCTGAAATTTGAACTTCCCTAAGGGCTGGTTTCTTTATACAACTAGGACAATTTAGTTCAACTTAGTACAAAAATAAATAAAAGCATACGTTGGTGATTCATACCATCGTATGCTTTAAATTTCATTCACTTTTAGTTAATCTAGAAATTTCTAATTTTAATGATTAATATTCGTTGAAAAATTGCTGAATTTCTTTTGGATCATCTGTTTTTGTTAATGCAAGCATCGTCAAAATACGTGCTTTTTGAGGATTAAGTGAGTCCGCTGTAACAAAATTATTTTCATCGTCAATCTTTTCTCTCGTAACAATACCATTTCCTACACGGCTAGAGCGAGTAATAATCACGCCTTTTTTGACAGCGTCTTTAGCACCCTCAAAAGCAGTATCAGAAGTTAAACCGTTTCCTTCACCTGCTATTATAATCCCTTTAGCTCCTGCTTTCACAGATGCATCGTAAAAATATCTACTATCATTTTGATAGCTATAAATAATGTCCACCTGAGGAAGTTTATCTAGTTTTGATACATCAAACACCGATTTGGTTGTATGTTTACGAGTAGGTTCATTGTAGAAAAGTATTTTATTACCTGCGATTGCTCCTAAATAGCCTTGTTCCTCCGATTGGAATGTATCTGTCATGGTTGTATTGGTTTTTGTTATATAACGTGCAGAACCTATCCGATCATTTAATGAGATTAAAACACCTTTGTTCTTAGCATCTTTACTAGCAGCAATTTTTACAGCATTATATAAGTTTAAAGGTCCATCTGCACTTATAGCTGTAGCCGGTCTCATTGACCCAACAATCACGACAGGTTTGTTGCTTTTTACGACCAGATTCAGAAAGTAAGCAGTTTCTTCTAAGGTATCTGTTCCATGCGTTACGACAATACCATCAACGTCTTTAGATTTTAATAACTCATTAATTCGTTTCGCCAACTTTAATAAAGTTTTATTATCCATATTGTTACTGCCAATATTTGCGATTTGTTCACCACTCACATTTGCTACTTGTTTTAGTTCAGGAACAGCTTTAATTAGTGTTTCAACACCAAGTGCACCTGCTTGATAACCAGTTGTGTCAGTATTGGACGTAGCAGAACCTGCAATCGTTCCACCAGTAGCTAAAATTTTCACATTGTTTAACTTTGGATTTGTTGAAGTTGCTTCTACTCTCTCTTCTTTTGGATTACTATTTGCTGAGCTATGGATAACAGTGATAGATCCAAAAAGTAATAGTGTAACTGATAGAAACGTGATTCCTAGATATTTTTTTATGTTCATGTCTAGTTAGCTCCTTCTTTATTAATTATTAAATTATGTATGACATAGAAAATACTATCATATTTTGATATTTCTTACATGATTTTTATTCAGTTGGAAAAAACCATAGAAATTCAGAATGTTAGCTTCCTTGTAGAATCGTCATACGGCGGCATTCCTGTATTAACTGAAATACTAAAAAGGATGTGAAGAAATCTACTAAAACTAACGGGTGCATTAGCTGAAGATCTGAGTTGTCTTTAAGGCAGCTTTTTTGGGGCAGGACAGTAACGTCCCATAAGATATATAGTGAACAAATAAAAAAAGACAGTGTACCACGCTGCCTCATTTTGTATGAATTAAAGAAAACGAAGAATTATTTAATCTTATCTAGTGAAATTATTCTATGTTTTAATTCTGAATTCATATCTAAAACACCTATCACAATTTGATTATCTTCCGTAAATGTTATGTATCTGAAATAATCATCATCAGAAATCAACAAATCGTTGTCATTCGTCGTTTTTTCCATTTTGGCAAATACATCTACTGTGTACTCAAGGTGAAAAAAATCGTCAAATCCCTTGCTTGAGCTACCTACCCAGGTATACAGAAAATCTTTCAGTGTGATTTGTTCAATCACCGATAATTGTTTCTTGAACTTTAACTTATCTACTGTTACGCTTATCATCTTTCATCACTCCTTAACGAATATTAATTAGAAGTCTCCTTCAACAATGCTATTTGCGTATCAATCCGTTTACAGTTTAGTTCATAAAGGACAAATGAAAGTTTATGTCGAAATTCAAGTAAGAGATTTAATTAATTCTAAGTGGTTTTATAGTCAATATTTTGACACTAAAAGGTTAATCTTAGAGAGTTAATTAGTTTTATAGCTTGAACGAGTCTTATACAGAGAATTGACTAATAAGGAACATGAATTATTAGTATGGGTTAAAAAACAAAGCAAAGAATTACAGTTTAAAGCATATACTAATTAGTTACTCCTATCTTTTTGATCGATAAGGGGTAGACCTCTTCTCTTCAATTCCTCTTCTAGAACGAGGATGAATTTTTTTTCTAAGTCTAATTCAATTGCTTTAAGGTATGAGTCTATCAATAGTTGATCATTTAATTTTTTCATATCTTCCCTCTTTTATTTCTTTAAAACCCCGTTTAAACATACAATATAAGTATTTATTATTAAGTGATAAATAAAAATATAATAACTCAAGTAAGACAAATTATAGTAATTAATAATTAACGAAGATAGTCTCCAACTTAACATATTGAGTGAACTTTTTTGTAACAAATAGGGTTCATATTTATTCTATATTTCAATCTACATAAAACAACATATACCGACATCATTAAACACAATATATTTAACTTTCCTGGTTTACATAATACAAATTATTAACATAAAAGTTAAAAATCCCCGATTAAAATAATAATTTATTTTGCTATCAATAGACGTTTTTCAATTAAGTGGTTTTTTTTTGAAGATCGTAGCTTAACTTATCCAACTAAAGGGGATTTATTTCATAAGGGGGTGCTGCGGCACCCCCTTATTGAAGTAAAGGTAGGATTTATTATGAATATTGGTGATTTGATATTTCAACTAGTTTTCCTTATTTTTATATTTGGGATTTTTTCTGGTGTGTTTTTTTCTTGTTCTTTCTCTCGTTACTAAACAGCCAAGCAAATCAGAAAGCATTGAACAAAAGTTGATAGAATAATTGATTTACTTGAAAAGGATAAGAAAAAGTAATCTTTTTTGTCCTTTTTAACTTAATTTTCACCTCACAGTTTGTGTCAACCCAACAAACCTGTATGAACTAACGGGTGCGTTAGCACCATAAGAAGGCCGCCAATTGGCGGCCTTTTGAACGTATGATCGCTTTTTTTGCGTGATATTTTTAAGGATACTGTATGTTTAAATCTGGACAGAAGGTATATTATCCGACATGGGATAAAATCAATTGTCCCCTAATTAAAGATTTTAAATTATTTCACTAAATGATTCACGTATATAAAAACTATAATATTCTCATTGACAACATATAAACAAGTTGATGTATATGAGTTTTTAGGCTTAATTTCATCTAAGTTGTAATTAAGTATCTTTATGAAACAATCATCTTTTTGATATTTATTATTTGTAATAACTCAGCTCAGATTCAGGAAGCAAGCACCATTCTGTGGATTCTAAAAGTGGAGGAAGTGTACGAAAATTGAATATTTTTATCTTGAATTATTATATTTATGTTACTATAATTACATGGAAAGTACGCGAATCGAATAAACATACGCGAATTGAATACTTTCTTTTAAAAAACGTATTGTAAAAAAGAGATAGAGGAGCCGTTATCATTGAAAAAATTAATGTTGTTTGCGACTGGTGGAACAGTAGCCTCACTTGAAGGAGAAAACGGACTTGTACCTGAACTGCATGCCGATGATCTATTAAGTTACATTCCTGAATTAAATGTACGTTGCCGTATTGATACGAAAGAGTTAATGAACATTGATAGCACCAACATACAACCAGAGTTTTGGGTAGATATGGCGAATGCTATTTACGAACATTACGATCAATACGATGGCTTTATTATTACTCATGGTACCGATACAATGGCTTACACATCAGCTGCACTTTCTTATATGTTACAAGATTCATCAAAACCGATTGTTGTTACAGGTTCGCAAATTCCTATTTCGTATAGTAAAACGGATGCAAAACGAAACATTTCAGATGCCATTCGTTTTGCTTGTGAAGATATAGGTGGGGTATATATTGTATTTGACGGCAAAGTCATTCAAGGGACAAGAGCGATTAAACTTAGAACGAAAAGCTATGATGCCTTTGAAAGTATTAATTATCCGTATGTTGCATCGATGCATGATGACCATATTGAATATAATGAATCGATTCATATTCAAAAAAAGAAACACATTCAATTAGATACATCACTTTGTACAGATGTAGCGGTTGTGAAATTACATCCTGGGATAAAGCCAGAATTTTTTGACTGCCTAAAAGATTTGTATAAAGGAGTGGTTGTGGAGAGCTATGGAAGTGGTGGTGTTCCTTTTCAAGTGCGCAACATTTTGGCGAAATTAATTGAATTAATAGAGCACGGTGTATCGGTTGTCATTACGACTCAATGTCTAGAAGAAGGAGAAGACATGGGGATATATGAAGTCGGTCGGAAAATTGACCATAATCGTGTAGTACGTTCTAAAAATATGAACACAGAAGCAATCGTGCCGAAATTGATGTGGGTGCTAGGAAAAACAACAGATCCTAAAAAGGTAAAAGAAATGATGGAAACATCGATTGCAGCAGATATTACATTATATTTTTGAGATATTGCCATCAAGGCTATTAATTCAAATATTTGGCGGCTATATAACTCCTGACTTTAACCAGAATTCATCAGTTGATGAAGTTGATATTTTTACAGTGAAAAAACTAGGTATCTTCTAAGTTAGTAAATTTTTTATAAGAGGTGATAGAATGCAACAATTATTACATGATGTAGTTGGCGTAACAAATGAATTCCTTTGGTCAAAATTATTAGTTATTATGCTTGTTTCTTGTGGGATTTATTTCACATTTAAATTGAAATTTGTACAGGTTCGAATGTTAAAGGAAATGGTCCGTGTTTTAATGGAAGGGAGAACTAGTTCTAAAGACAGCGTTTCCCCATTTCAAGCTTTCTGTATTGGTATGGCCGCTCGCGTTGGAACAGGTAATATCACAGGAATTGCGATTGCGATTGCATTAGGCGGTCCTGGAGCGATATTCTGGATGTGGATTATTGCTATTATTAGCTCAGCAACCAGCTTTATTGAAAGTACGTTAGCGCAAGTATATAAAGTGAAAGATAAAACTGGTTTCCGAGGCGGCCCATCCTATTATATGGAAAAAGGATTGAACAAACGTTGGATGGGAGTATTATTCTCTATTTTAATTACGCTTTCTTTCGGTCTTGTATTCAATTCTGTACAATCAAATACCGTTACAATTGCTTTTGAGAATTCATTTGGTACAGATCGTTTAATCGTAGGGATTCTCATGACACTTGCTTTCGCTGTGATTATCTTTGGCGGTGTGAAGCGTATTGCAAAAATTGCTGAATACAAGGTTATGATTCTAGGTGTGTTATACCTTGGAATGGCATTATTTGTCGTAGCAATGAATATAACCAAAATGCCGGAAATTCTTTCTCTTATTATTAATAACGCGTTTGGCTTTGAACAAATAGCAGGCGGTTCAATAGGCGCTGCGTTCATGAATGGAGTTAAACGTGGTTTATTCTCGAATGAAGCTGGTATGGGGAGTGCGCCAAACGTTGCCGCAACGGCAAAAACAAGTCATCCGGTGAAACAGGGACTTATTCAAGCATTTGGCGTATTAACGGATACACTGATCATCTGCACAAGTACAGCATTTATTATTTTACTTTCTGATGCTTATAAACAACCAGGGCTAACTGGCATTGCACTTACACAAACATCATTAAGTGAACACATCGGTTCCTGGGCATCAGGTTGTCTTGCTATCTTTGTTTTCCTATTTGCATTCGGTTCGTTAATTGGTAACTATTATTATGGGGAAACAAATATTCGATTTTTACACAAAAGTAAAGTGTGGTTGATTCTATATCGAATAGGCGCGTTCGCCATGATTGTATTCGGTTCGGTTGCAAAGGTCGAGCTTGTATGGGATTTAGCAGATTTATTTATGGGCTTGATGGTTATCGTAAACTTAATTGCCGTTCTCTTATTATCAAAAGTAGCTTTTGCAGCATTAAGTGATTATATGAAACAGAAAAAGGCTGGTCAAGATCCAGTTTTTTATAAAGACAGCATTAAAGGTCTTGAAAATCTTGAATGTTGGGAGCACTCTCAAGATGCTACCAATATAAAAAAAGAAAACATCATGTAATAAAAAAAATTTTCAGACATAAGGGTTTGGTATTATCCCCTACAGGGGGCTTGTTTGTGATTAGGAGGAGAGCCGAATTTTATATTATCTGAGGTAAGTATATCTTACTCATCAAAGGAGTTTATTCATAATGCATGTGCTACAAAAAACACAAAAAATAGTTCGCTATCAGAATCAACACGGCAAAATACATTACGGTATTGTTGAGGATGAGATGATATTACAACTGTCTAGCAGTTTTGCGGAACTTGTCAAAAAGGAAATAAAGTATGACGGGGTAGAGCTGAAATATAGTGACGTGAAAATTTTGGAACCTGTAAAACCTTCTAAGGTGGTTAATTTCGGCTGGACATATGCAGGTCATGCGAAGGAAACAGGGGGAGAGGCAAACCTTGTAGAACCATTTCTATTTTTAAAGCCATTATCTGCGCTTATTGCAGACAAGGAGAAAATTATCCTTCCTCCAAACGATCTATCCAACCAAGTGGAACTTGAAGGGGAAGTGGCCCTGGTCATTGGAAAGCGAGGAAAAAACATTAAAGAAGAAGATGCGCTTGATTATGTGTTTGGTTGCACGATATTTAATGACGTCACAGCAAGAGATCTTACAAAAAAAGATCCACAGTTTACGCGGGGCAAAGGATTTGATACGTTCGGACCTTTGGGACCATGCATCGTTACCGGGGCAGATCCTACAAACTTAAGGATTGTGACCACTTTAAACGGCCGCGTTGTCCAAGACGGAAATACCAATGAAATGTCTCTAAGCATTCCATTTTTAATCAGCTGGCTTTCACAGGTAATGACACTGGAGCCCGGTGACATTTTGGCCACGGGTTCACCATCTGGCAGCTGCCCGATCAAGTCGGGGGATGAAGTCGTTGTTGAAGTCGAGAATATCGGTCGGTTGTGTAATGAGGTTCAGTAGGATGTGCATGGATTGATAATACCAAAAATGAAAATATTCATAAATGTATGAGCCGACTTTTTAAAATGTTACAGGGGACATCGCTATAAAAAGAAAGAAGAGTTTCTTTGTGCGTGCATTCGCATGTGCTGCTAGAGAAACGGCAATATTAAAGAGCTTGGTGTCTATTTATTTGAGATAAATGATAAACCTGATGGTCAATGGCTAAATATAGTTGAGTATTGAATCAATTCCTTAATGAACTAACGGTGCGTTAGCTGAAGATCGGAGCTGTCTTTAAGACAGCTTTTTTTCTTATGCAACTATAGGGGAGGGTTAGTTGCATTAGTACAAAGTTTTATCGTACTGCGCAGTAACCAACTATAATAAAATTAGAATTAAAACTAAAATCAAATTGGTGGTGTGCAGGTTGAATAAAGTCCTTTTACATCTCTCCAGAATATTTTTAGGTTTTATCTTCCTTATTGCAGGTCTAAACGGTTATTTTGTCATTTTTGACTTTGAACCATTTATTGCTACTAGCCCCGAAGCGATGGCATTATTCAAATTTGAATATCTATTAATATTTGAAAAGTTTTTAGAGATTGTTTGTGGAGTTTTACTTTTAAGTAATCGATTTGTCCCATTAGCACTTGCAATATTGGGTCCAATTGTAGCCAACATTTTCTTACTTCATTTGATCCTTGATCATTCGTTACTTGTTTTAGCAGTAATAATTGTAATCATGTATAGTTATTTGTTGTTTTGTTACAGAAAAAGTTTTAAAAGTATTTTGGAGAAAAAGCCTTCTCATTAATACTTCCTTGAATTACACATTTTACGTCAAGTTTGTATCAACTCTACAATAACGCTATTGAACAAACGGGTGCGTTAACTGAAGATCAGAGCTGTCTTTAAGGCAGCTCTTTCTATATGCAACTAACGGGGCAGGTTTTTTGAAGAAGGATTTTGCAATCCTTATGCAGAATAAGGTAATGCTTAAAATCTTAGTACATAAAGGGTGTGTATGAGGATGGATTGTAAGAATGTTACCGGAGAAAATGATACAGGCAAATCACAATTAAATATACTTCTTGAAATAAATGAAATTTGCTTATCACTTAATTTTAACCTGTGGCTACGAGGCGGATGGGCGATAGATTTTCTTCTTGGAAAGATTACTCGTTCACATACTGATATTGATTTAGTTACTTGGTTACATTATCGTGAGCACTTGGAACAGGCTCTTGTTAATGCTGGTTTTCAAATAAAGCCTGTAGGAGAGTTTCAAACCGATTTCCTCAAAAACAATGTCGATGTGAGTTTTGTATTTGTTCGGTATTCTGATAATGGCGATATAGTCGCTAACGGTTTTCCAGATTGGGTATGGAGGAAAGATGCCTTGCCATTGGAACTTTATAATTTAAGAGGTGTATCAATAAATGTTCTAAACCCATACCAATTACTTGAGGAAAAAAGAGTTTACGAACAAGGAACAGGAAGAAGACTTCGTCCAAAGGATTTTAAAAGCATAGAAATTATTAAACAGATAATTGATGCAAAAAGTTAGAGGTTAAAGGGAGAGCGTTAAAGATAGAAACTGAGTAGCTTTACAGAGAAATTTATGCAGTTTAGTAGCCTTTGTAAAAACACATTTTTTTTGAAAATGGATTGTAAATTGGAAAAAAGTGATGTATCATTAATTTGTGAAATTTTTCACAAACAATATTGTCCTTTTGAAAACTTAATGAGATGAAAGGATGAAAAACCTATGACAAAAGAAAAAGTAAGCCGTGTCGCATTAATTGGAACAGGGTTTGTAGGCTCAAGCTACGCCTTTGCTCTTATGAACCAAGGAATTGTAGATGAGTTGATTATGATTGATTTAAATAAAGAAAAAGCAATTGGTGATGTGATGGATTTAAATCATGGGAAAGTTTTCGCTCCAGATCCGACAAATATTCGCTTTGGAGAGTATGAAGATTGTGCAGATGTAGATTTAGTTGTAATTTGTGCAGGAGCGAACCAAAAACCAGGAGAAACACGCCTTGACCTTGTGGATAAAAATCTGAAGATTTTTAAAACAATAGTCGAGAATGTCATGGCTAGTGGATTTGATGGCATCTTTCTTGTTGCAACCAATCCCGTTGACATCTTAACATACGCAACATCGCATTATAGTGGGTTACCTAAAGAACGAGTCATTGGATCTGGTACCATTCTTGATACAGCTCGTTTCCGTTTCCTACTAGGTGATTACTTTAAAGTCGCGCCGAAAAATGTGCATGCGTATATCATCGGAGAACACGGTGACAGCGAGCTACCTGTTTATAGTTCTGCAGACGTGGGTGGTATTCCCGTTTTGAAAATGATTGAACGCCAAGAACACTATAAAAAAGAAGACTTAGATGAGATTTTTATTAATGTACGTGATGCAGCCTATAAAATCATTGAAGGAAAAGGTGCTACTTACTATGGCATCGCTATGGGACTTGTGCGAATTACAAAAGCCATTCTCCACAATGAAAATAGCGTGTTAACTGTCTCTGCTCATCTGGATGGCCAGTATGGTGAAAAGCATGTGTACATGGGTGTTCCAGCAATCATTAATCGTAGTGGAATCCGAGAAATTGTCGAATTAGAACTCAATGAAGAAGAACAACAGAATTTCCAACACAGTGCTTATGTCTTAAAAGACATTTTGGCGCCTCATTTTGAAGAATTAAAATTATAACATTAAATAGAAAGAAGAAAGCATCATGTGGATTCAAGATTATAATCCATTGAATAACACGTACTTATCAGCCTTGGTTGCGGCCTTTCCTGTCATATTCCTTTCTATTGGGTCTGACTGTATTTAAAATGAAGGGCATTATCACAGCCCTTCTTACTCTAATCATTAGCATAGGTGTATCGGCATTTTTATTCCAGATACTTACTAGTTGGATCGTTGTTTGAAGGCCAATATGGTCAAAGTAATGTTCATGTTGATACTCCAACTGTAATTAATCGTACAGGTGCAAAAAATAATGTGGAGCTTTCACTAAATGAGAGCGAAAAAGAAAAGTTTGCACACTCTGTTAAAACACTTAAAGATATTCAATCTACCGATTGCAATCTGTGCCTTTCTATTAGTTGCATTGGGATTCAAACCTATACAGGCAGCCATGCTCTGTCTAGTAGCAAATGGTGCTTCAGGAGTGAATAAGGGGGTGCTGCAGCAACCCTTATTGAAAGGTTGAACGAAGGAATGTAGGAGCATCGATTCTGTGAGACATGGGAGGGTGGACCTCCATGAAACATTGATATCCTATAGTGCGATCATAACATTGCTTAAACCAATTTTTTCCTATGATTGGCTAGTTTAGCATACACTTTTTTCGATAAATCCCTATCCTAGAGGAGTAATGCCGAGCTTACATAGATAACGGTTAATGATATGACTATGAAATCCTAAGAATTCTAAAGCAATCGTGAGATTGTGTTTAGTTTATTGAGGGAGGTTAGTTCAATAACAAACGTAATAAAAGTTTGGAAATGAGAAATACGGGAAGTGAAATTGAACTTGAATTTACTAAAGTTTCAGCACTAGTTGTATAATAAAAGACTATTTGTCTAAATTGGAATCGCATTAACCAATTCCCATATACATTTCCGTTTAGGAAAATGTAACTTCATTGAAGAATAGTAAATCATTTTATATACTCTAATAATAATTCTTTGGTATCATTCCACAAACTTTGCTGCATAGAAACATCTTTTCCTGGATATATCGGATCAATTTTATCTCCAGTTCCAACATTAAAGTATCCTCCTGTCACTCTCTCATATTCGGAATCAAGCGCTAAACGAACAATGATGTCAGCCCCTCTTTTTGGATCTCCGATATTAAGGAATTCTAAGACTTTTCCCAATACAGAAGATATACGAAGTTCTCTTCCCAGGCCAGTATTATTGAAACCAGGATTTAGAGCGTTGGCATTTACCAAAGTTCCTGAAAACTGACGCACTAACTCACCAGTAAACATGATATTTAGAAGCTTTGTTTTTCCATAAATTTTAGATGAACCCCTCAATGTAAATGGAGATGTGTCCGTCAAATCATATGGTAATTTTAGTTCCCCATGATTTCGTGAGGCTTCCGAAGCGACATTAATAATTTTTGCATTTTTTGCTTTTACCAAAGAGTCCTTTAACAGATTTGTTAGTAGCCAAGGCGTTAGATAGTTTACCGCAATCATCTCGGCAAATCCTTCAGAGGTAACACGTTGCTCGAACCCATGAAGCCCAGCATTGTGGATGAGTACATCAATTTTTGAATAGTTTTGTTTTATCTCAAGTCCTATACGGCGAACATCATGCATTAACGATAAATCACCAAAATAGAAATCAACCTCCGTATTTGGTGAAGCTTCTCTAATTAATTTCTCAGTTGCTTTAGCCCGTTCTTTGTTACGAGCAGTCAGCACTAAATGTGCACCACGTTTTGCGATTTCAATTGCAGCAATCTGACCAATACCACTGGTAGCACCAGTCATTACAATTATTGGATACTCGGGCATTATACATTCTCCTTCTATAAACTTGACATAGTATTAACAATTAAATATATTTGACATATATCAATCATATTCAAGTATTTGATATATGTCAAATACATTTAGTTGCGTTGAGAAGGGAGAACTATGGATATTAATAATTCTGATTTGAGAGAAGAACTGGAGTTAGCTCTTGGTGAACAGCTCAATTCGTTGATTAGTGAGGCACATGCACTTAATGTCAGAACTGCAGCTACATTTGATACAACTTTGCAGCCAGCAGCCTTTTTGATTGTTCGCTGGTTATTTTCACATGGTCCTACTAACGCATCGACTTTAGCTGAATCAACAGCAATGGACCGTAGCTCTATCAGTAGACTTATAGGGCAATTAAAAGGTCTGGGATATGTAAAGAGTGAACCCCACCCTAAAGATCGTCGAGGGGTAATGCTATCTTTAACCGAGCTTGGTCATGACAAAACAATAAAAGCTTTAAAAGAAAAAGAATCTATTTTTTTCGAACGTATTTCAGGATTGACGGATTCAGAATTGAAGGCATATATTGAAATGCTAAAAAATCTAACGATATAACACAGTTGATAATTCTATTTGGAAATAGGAGTCTACTATTGAACTTATGACTAAATCTGAAAAGCTCGTGTGTTAGCGTGTTAGATAGTATCCACTATTCCTACGTTGAAAGTCCAAATGAGTTTAGAGAGACTAATGTAGATTTTTGCAGTGAAAAAAATTGTATTACATTTGCAGCTCAATCCAGATTCCTTAAATAAAACTAAGTATGTGAAGAAAAATACTAAATATAAAAAATGAAGAAAACCCCTGATATCAAAATTTTCGGGGGTTTTCTTCCTATATGTTCGTTTAGTGTAACCAGAACCATCCAGCAGTGTAAAATATGATTCGGTGGAATTGGCGGAATAGTTATTTGTAGTGTTTTCAAGGGAAATGAAGTATTTTCTGGCTATGCTGCAATGTTAGGAATGATCATAGCTTTATTAAGCGCTATTTTCTTCCAATTGAGTTTGATGCACCAAGATAAAGAATAATTATTGAGCTAACAGCTGGGTTAGCTGAAGATCATAGCTGTTTTAAGGCAGCTTTTTCTTTATGGAATTATCGGGGCAATTTAGTTTAAGAGTACTGTTTGATCTTTGTTCAACAATTGGGCCATTTAATCGAATAAGTGTATATTTGAAATAAAGCTGCACTGCTTTGGAAAAACTCTGTATATAAGCGTGCGTTTGTTGAACAAGAAGTAAGAGGGGTGATACATATTATACATGACTAATATGTATCACCCCTTTTTGTAACTTTGTATGATTTTAAGACTTGAAAAATTTCAAACCAACAAAATATCGTTATTATTTCTTTCTAATCTGCTCCGTTATACGGTAGGTTATTACCCAATACAAAAGGGCCAAAGCGCTGACAGAGGCACCAAATAGACATACTCCGATCCATCCGTAGTTTGCGTATATATTGGTTGAAACAATTGAACCCATGGCACTGCCGATGGAATAAAAAATCATGTAAGCAGCAGTAAGTCGGCTTCTCGCCTCAGGACGCACTGTGAAAATCATACTCTGATTGGTGACATGTACTGCTTGCACAGCCAGGTCAAGAAAGATAACGCCAATAACTAATGCGATCAGTGAGTGTTCGGTAAAGCTGATTAGGAACCATGATGCTAGCAATAAAACTAGGGCTATGCAGGTTGTTCGCTGCCCTAAACCTCGATCAGCCAGACCCCCAGCACGAGCAGCAGCTAATGCTCCGGCAACTCCAGCAAGACCAAACGCTCCAATAGCGGTATGTGAAAGAGAGTATGGTGGAGCACTGAGAGGAAGCACCAACGAAGTCCACAATGTACTAAACGCGGTAAAAATCAGCAGAGCCAGTACTCCGCGGATGCGTAGGATTCGTTCTTGCATGAACAATGTGAGCACCGAACGAAGCAGCTGCGGATAGGATAGTGACTCTCTTTCGCTTTCATCACGCGGGAGTACTCGGAACAACACGCCAGTCATGATGAGCATCATGGCGGCAGAAACTAGATAGACCGAACGCCAACCGGCGAAATCGGTTAGTACACCAGCGAATGTTCGTGCGAGCAAAATGCCGATCACGACTCCACTTTGCACCAAGCCGACTATACGTCCACGCTCGGCTGGGGCAGCCAAAGTCGATGCGAACGCTACGAGCACCTGAGTCACCACAGCAAGCAGTCCGACCGCAGCTAACCCCGTGAACAGCACTGTGATGATGGGGGCGATGCCAACCACAATCAGAGACAACACGGATAAAAGCATCTGACCGATGATTAGCCGACGTCGATTCAGTAGATCACCGAGCGGTACTAGCAGTAGCAGTCCTAGCGCGTAACAAAGCTGAGTAATGGTAATGACAATGCCGATGGATGAATGGGCGATACCGAACTCGGTCGCCAGAGAGTCTAGCAACGGTTGTGCATAGTATATGTTGGCGACAGCCATCCCACAGGCTGTTGCAAACAATAGTGCCATATAGCGAGTCATGGTTGATCCGGATACTATTTGTAACTGAACCGTTTTCGTATCATGATCTTCAACTTTAATTGTTGTTTTTTCTTTAACCTTAACCTTCACCTTTACCATTACTTACACCCCTTTTTGTACTTAACAGTATAATATATCGTTCGGTATGAAATGATTCCTTATAAGGATAACCAACAAAACGTTTTGATGTCAAGTAAGTTATGCAGTTATTTGAATGCTGTCCTTGAAAAAATGATCACAATTTGACAATAGGAATTTAATTAAATAAAATCATAATATACCGATTGGTAATTAAAAGGGGGATTAATTATCCATGAATCAAATACCGGGGAATAACGAATTAACTGAATTATCTGGGGGCGATTCACCATCTCCAAAATTCCTACAGACAAACGAACAGATTATAAAAAGCTTCTTTGAAGTTGTCAGATCAGGTTGCAATCCCGAACAAGCTAAGTTTTTTATGGCGAAGGAGGTAAGAGCACATCAAGTGAATTCAGAAAGCATGGTGACAATTAAAAGGTCACCTGAGAATTATGCTGATCATATAAGAGAAATGATAGATTCATGGGGGAAATTTAAAATTGAAATTCAAGAATTAATTTCTCAAAATCAAAAAGTTCATGTCAGATGGAAGCAGACAGGAATGCATATTGGAGAGTATGAGGGTTATCTGCCTACAAATAAAGAGGTTATTGAAATAGGTAGTGCCGTATACCGATTAGAGGATCGAAAAATAGTGGAATACTGGATTCAAGTGGACAGATTCGGAATCATTGAGCAAATAAAAAAGAATCAAGAACAAGATTAATTATCTAGTGAAGAAATTTTATTCTGAAATGAGGGATTTATTATGGTTCGACAACGTGAATTTGATGAGGAAAAAGCGTTGGATGATGCTATGTTGCTTTTTTGGGAGAAGGGGTACAAGGCTACTTCGTTAAGCGATTTGACTGCCAAAATGGGGATACAACGACCAAGCTTATACTCAGCTTTTGGAGACAAAGAGAAATTGTTTGAGGCTGCATTACGCAAATATACAAAGCTACATGCTTCCCATATTCGAAAAAAACTTCAAAACAATCTATCAGTAAAGGAAGCATTTCACACATTTTTTGAAGATTTGGTGGAAGAGGAATATAAAGAAAGTCCGAACAAGGGATGTTTTTGCATTAACACAATGGTGGAACTTGCCCCTCACGATGAAAAATTTGAAATCCTTACAAGGGAGCATCAGATGTATCTTTCGATCATATTTCAAGAAACGATTGTCCGAGGTATTCGCTCAGGTGAGCTCGAAAGCAACCTTAATGCTAAAGTTTTAGCACAGACACTAGTCGTTTCATTAATCGGACTTACCGTGTTGATGAAATCTCGTCCAGAGCGTTCATTTGTAGAAAATTCTGTAGCGATGATATTATCATTATTAAAATAAGTTTATCAAAATTCCAGTTTTATCAATCATGTCAGTCCCCGTGAATAAAGGGGGGTATAAAACCCAATCTATAAAATCGATTGCAGCTGTAATTCTAATTAAAGGGAGCGATTCTTGAAGAAGTTTCGCTTTTCTTATAGAACTAACGGGTGCTTTACTTCATTACCAGGAGCTGATCAGCAGCTCCTTTTCTTATGCAATTATCGGGGCAGCATTCCTGTAATAACTGAAAATGAGGTTTGAACGAAAAAAGACCTCTTGATAAGATGAATGTGTCCTGAGCTGGCCAGCTAAAAAGGACAAAAACATCTATCGGAGGCCTCACAATGAATTATAACCAAAATCATAAAATCACTCAAATTACTTCTGAAACCTTAATTGTCGGAGTAGATATCGCCAGGCACAATCATATCGCGAGAGCACAGGATTTTAGAGGATTGGAACTGGATAAAACGTGTTTCTTTGAAAATACGAATGCAGGATTTCATTCGTTTCTAGATTGGATTACGGAACTGGTCAACCGGTCATTACTGGTTAAATCTAGCTCATCTTCTAAAAGAGAATAATATTAAGTTCGTATCTGTCAATCCACCACATGTTAAACGAAGTAAAGAATTAGACATAATTCACCTACAAAGAATGACGTCAAAGATGCAAAAGTCATCGCACCGTTAGTCAAGGACGGAAGATACGCCGAACCAACAATTCCACAAGGAATTTATGCAGAACTCCGAGGGGCCAAAAAACTTCGTGATCTTTTCAACGTTGACTTACAGGTCGTTCAGGGACAAGTTCATAACTGGCTTGATCGCTACTTTCCCGTTTTTGACGGTGTTCAAAAGTTGGGAAGGCAAGGCAGCTATTCATTTTCTAAAGCTAGAAGCCTTGCCACATGAACTTGTAAATCATACGGATGAAGAACTCTTACTTGTTCTTTACTTTACTCTACTCTGATAATTGTTAGGGATGCACCTGCCGATCCTCCTGCTGATAAGAGAGTAGCTACTAAGAGAGTCTTGGGAATAAATTCCATATAGATTGTGAAAGTAGAAGATAGTATTTTAGTGCAGAGTATCCCGATGAAGAATGAGTGCAAAATCAACCATGATTTAAATGGGGAGTTAACCATATATAAATAAAAACTCTCGAATTGGAAACCTGAGAGTTTTTATTATTTATAATATTATTAAGGGGAAACGATTCATTCCCTTATAATCTTTTATTATTTACTTTCATATTAATCGGAATATGCAGCTGCATAAAAGCTTTCAGGACCCGTACGCGTTGGTAAGATTACTATTCCAGCAGGTATACTAATGAACGATTGATAAATTAAAAAGTTGGAAGGGGATGGAGGATTGAAGTCTGCTCCAGCTAAAGTGAATACTGTTTCGGAGGCTACTCCTAGACCTGCAACCGGCAATGTTATTTGTGCTGAATATACTAGTACCCTACCGGGGCCTACCCCTCTATAAACTTCAATATTGACAGGAGTTAAAAGGGCAGCTAATGAGCTTATGGTAGCTGAGAAAGCAAATTCAACACGAATATTGGCTCCTGCGCCTACTGTGCTTAAACCTAGTGTACCGAATAGAGCTGGTGTAGTGGTGACGGGAATGGCGATGGAGTTTCTATAGCTAGCATTCTGTGAAGTCTGTGCATCTAAAAAAGTACCCAAATATTTCACCTCCTTTATCCATATACCACATCATATGAAGACAGATTTATTTATGTTTGGACAAGTAGCTGGTTTATAAATATATTTCAGATTGGTTAGCTTAACTTTAAACAATTCTTTTATGCAACTGATGGGTGTGAGGGCGTTGATCCCGTGAACTATTGGAAACCTGAGAGTTTTTATTATTTATAACATTATTAAGGGGAAACGATTCATTCCCTTATAATCTTTTATTATTTACTTTCATATTAATCGGAATATGCAGCTGCATAAAAGCTTTCAGGACCCGTACGCGTTGGTAAGATTACTATTCCAGCAGGTATACTAATGAACGATTGATAAATTAAAAAGTTGGAAGGGGATGGAGGATTGAAGTCTGCTCCAGCTAAAGTGAATACTGTTTCGGAGGCTACTCCTAGACCTGCAACCGGCAATGTTATTTGTGCTGAATATACTAGTACCCTACCGGGGCCTACCCCTCTATAAACTTCAATATTGACAGGAGTTAAAAGGGCAGCTAATGAGCTTATGGTAGCTGAGAAAGCAAATTCAACACGAATATTGGCTCCTGCGCCTACTGTGCTTAAACCTAGTGTACCGAATAGAGCTGGTGTAGTGGTGACGGGAATGGCGATGGAGTTTCTATAGCTAGCATTCTGTGAAGTCTGTGCATCTAAAAAAGTACCCAAATATTTCACCTCCTTTATCCATATACCACATCATATGAAGACAGATTTATTTATGTTTGGACAAGTAGCTGGTTTATAAATATATTTCAGATTGGTTAGCTTAACTTTAAACAATTCTTTTATGCAACTGATGGGTGTGAGGGCGTTGATCCCGTGAACTAAACTGTCCGCCCACTATTTGCAGAAAAATGTTGAGCTGGTTGGGACACAGCGCAAATCTTGTATAACAAGTTCTATGACACTGCATGGAGGATTAGGGTACTGGTTTATACGTGTAGGAGGTAAAAATAATGCATCCAGTTTTTTGTCTGGATGTGGTAAAAGGGGAGAGCCAAGTTCAGGCATTCTTAGATCAATCTTAGTATGGGAAAGCTTTTCAAAGAAGCATTTCATAGAGGAGTTGAACTTCTTATACAGATGTAAAACCTATATATGCGAAGCGTAAAGAAACGGTTGAGCGTGTATTCGCAGATGCAAAAGAAAAGCATGGTTGCGTTGGGCTACTTTAAGGGGACTTAAAAATCATCACAGGTTTTAATACTTCTATTTTAAAACAAAAATGACTTTAGGCAAAAGTGTTCTATCTAAAAGGTGAGACACAGTTGATTGGAGCGGGTGTTCGAGACTCCTGCGGGAAAAGCGCGTCTAGGGAAGACTCCCGCAGGTGAAAGTAGAGGAGGCTCCCCGACCGCCCGCGGAAAGCGAGTGCCCTGCGTTCCAATCAACGTTCAAATTGTACAAGCCATATAAATAGACAAACTCGATTGTCATCGAGTTTGTCTACAGTCTGGGAAGACCACAATAAGTGGTCTTCCTTTTGTTTTCCTAGCCCGAACTTATTTGGTGAAGGAATTGATATTTATCTGATGGGGACAATTCGTGATAGTGGGCTCGTTTTAAGAAAAGCACGTAGAGTATCACTAGGAATTTCAAACTTTTTCATAACCGGTTCCGCGATTTTTTTATGCTTATGAAAACAAAAAGAAGAGGCAAATATATAACAATGAAGCATACGATGTAGGGATTGATTATTTTATTTAATATATATAAGGAATCGATATCATAAAAAAGTATATTCACAAGTAGTATGATTATGGACATTCCCCATAAGGGATACTTTTGCTGGACATTGAATAAGCGCTTGATCCCCCTGCTGGCAGCCCACAAAGGAATGACCATATTGGGTATGATAATGATGGTCCACCAAGAAACAGTTATGTATTCGAACCGTTGAATAAAGGGCAACTCAATAATACTGGTCAATGTTAGTGTTGGGTATAGAGTAAGGGTCAAATGTTTCTGTGAATAAAAGACTATCGATACAAAATAAAGTAATAAGCTCAATAACGTAGTGAGCACAACTCCTCCGTGAGCATACTTTTGCGATCTTTCAGCATTTTTGATGAACGGATAATACATCAGTATCATTTCAAATCCAAGCATGGATAATGAAAAACTTTTAGTTCCTTTCATTATTTCGGATAAATTATGATGGAAAATAGGAAGAAAACCGTTGAAATCAGAGTATTTAAAACCATAAAAAGGTACAAATAAAAGCCAGTATGAAACTATTACAGTTAAGAAGGCAATACCCGTAATGGTTCGGAATCCCCCTGTATTTATATAATAAATCAAGATAAGGAAAACCAAAGCAAATGCCCATGAAGGTACCTCTTCAAACATCCAAACATGAATGACATTTATATAACCGATTATGATCGTCATTCCAAGGACAAAAAAGTAAAGAATAAATAAAAGACTGAAGAAATTACCAATCCATTTACCGAATGCATGATTATTAGAGGAGATTATATCGCCAGGAACAAAACTAAATATCTTATAGATTAGCCAAATTAATATATGAACAATCAATCCAGCTAGGAGTATGGATAACCAGCCATCTGTTCCTGTCGCTTTAGCCAAATCTCTTTGAAAACTCAATACGCCTAATCCAGTTTGCATGGAATGCACTAAAAAAAACACATAAAATGGCGATACCTTATATTTTTCATTAACACCAGCTTGATTCATGTAGGACCCTCATTTGTATCACTCATATATTTTAATAATCTGGCTTTTATAAGTGAAATCTATTCAAAAAGATCGATTAAATTGTGGATGGAATTTTTGTATGGATCCTTAAGTTGAGAGCTAACATTTAATCGATACGATTTTCATGAGGCATTAGACAAGGACAAGACACATGTGGACAGCGATGGGGATGGCTTACAATAAGGAATGTTCAAGCGTGAGCGGACAAAGAAGGGAAATAGAGAATCGGGATGCCCTTTTCGAAAGATAGGTGGAAAGTCTTATCCCGGAACAACAGCGGGGGTATAATAGGTAGTGATAAAAAGAAATATCAACCAATAGTGAATCTTAAAGACCTTTAGGACAAAGGGCAGATTTATCATAATGATGTTCTTTTCCGCACGGGTAATAAAAAGGTTGTGGATGAACGTTTAGAGGAACTATTGTCCTTTAATAATAAGATGACAAACTGTTTGTTAATTTCTTGATGAATGGAAAAAATATATATAAGGGAACAAAAACTAATGAAGCACGAATGGAGAAAACGAGAGAAGAATTTGTATATCCCAAAACAAGAATCTGAACTTGTATCAATTCCAGGACAGAAATTTTTTTTGTTAAAGGGAAAAGGAAATCCAAATGAGCACGAATTCGCTGAAAAGATAGGTGTTCTTTATTCATTGGCTTATGCGGTCAGGATGATGCCGAAGCAAGGATACACTCCAGCTGGCTGGATATTTTGAATATATCGTTTATCCATTAGAAGGGATTTGGGATTTAACGGAAGAGGGTAAGAAACTAGATACATATTATTATATACGATCATGATTAGACAACCAGATTTTGTAACAAAGGAAATAGTGGACATAGCATTTGAACATGTAGAAAAAAAGAAACCACATCCATTTCTAAATGATGTAAGGTTCGGTACATTTCAAGATGGGTTATCAGTCCAAATGCTTCATGTTGGTCCATATGATGATGAACCTCAAAGTTTTAAAGTAATGAATGAATTCATAAAAAATAATAATCTGGAAAAAACGTCATTACAACATAGAGAAATATATCTTTCAGATTTTAGGAAAGTTGAACCTCCAAAATTAAGATATAAGGTTAAGCCGATAGAATAGCATAAACTTAGCTGTTAACATTATTCATTATTTTATGTAGCAAAGATTGAAGGAGTTTACATAGAGTAAAAGGTGCATTATTACCATAGGACGCAATAAAGTTATCCATAATATGGTGTTATGGTATGGCTCATAGTTTATATGAGGGTGTAAAAGAGGAACAAACACCACTCTTATTTACTTATTTAAAAACATTAGCATCTATTATTTTGGGTGCTTTTTTTTGCAGGGAATTGGTCCCTTTTGTCAAATTAGTTAAACAAAGGGGATGAGAAAATGAATGATGATGAGAAAATCAGTATTTTATTGTCCAATATGACAAACGAATTAGTGTCGAGTAGAGTAAGGGTTAGAACTATAGTGGAATTACTGGAAGAAAAAGGTCTAATAACCCGTGAAGAGTACGAAAGCAGGTTTAAAAAAGTTTTTGAACGAGATGCAATTTCGTATAGAAATGATCTACTGAAAGAAGTCAAAATTGATGAATAAAAGGAGAAGGCATCCATTGGTTTGGGTGCTTTTTTATGGCGGTGAGAACGATGAACCATGATAAGGAAAGAAAACGGTTAAGAAGCCATTGAAACTAAGTCGTGGAATCTGGAAGATCTAATGAATATGAAAGCTTTTACATATAAGGATTTTACAATACGAAATTTAAGCCTAATTTGAAAAAGAAAGAGCGTTAATCCTTGATCAACACTCCCGTTAGGCAGTAACATTCTATTATTTCTTTAGATTTGATTTCATTAATAATGAAATCTGTTGCTCATCCGTATTCGAAATTCGTTCAGTTGATCAATGATTAACTTTTGTCCTTACAATGGATGATTTTGACATAACTTAGTTTCCCTACGATTTTGTTGATGTTTATTTTGAATCCATATTCATGACTGTCGGTCTCTTTCATCTATTGGAATTCGGTTGTTCTAAATGCAGTTAGCTTTTCCCTGATACAGCTACTTTTTTTGTTACGGGAGCATTTTTGCCTAATATGACAGAAAAGACAACAATTACTGCTATTACAATGGTGAAAAATGTGATGGATTCATCTAGAAATACTGTTGCAAATACAATCATCAAAAATGGTTGTAAGTATTGAATCTGACTAACCCTTGCTATTCCGCCCATAGCCATTCCGCTATACCAAGCAACATATGCTAGAAATTGACTAACCACTGCGAGATAAATTAAGCTAACCCAAGCTTGGATAGGGGCATGGAGCATTTCAGTTGAAAGGTTTAGTCCAACTGGAATAATGAAAAATGGAGCACCGATCATAATGGCCCAAGCAATCACTTGCCAGCTGCCTAATTCTTTCGCTAATTTCCCCCCTTCTGCGTAACTAAGTCCCAGTATGATCACTGCTGCCAGTAAAGCTAAATCGGCTAATTGCAATTGGCCGAATCCAAGATGAAGTGCATACATAATGACAGCTAAAGAGCCGATTATACTTGAAACCCAGAATTTGATTGAAGGGATTTCACCTGCCCTAAACATAGCAAATCCAGCTGTTGCTAACGGTAACAGGGCTACTTCCACAGCTCCATGAGAAACAGGCAAGGATTCCATTGCCCAAGAAGTGAGGAGAGGAAATCCTAAAACTGCACCAACAGCAACAATAAGTAAACTTTTGAATTGACTTGGAGAAGGCAGTTTTTCCTTTCGAACGATCAATACCACCGCTACTAAAATAGCAGCAACAACCGTTCTTCCTAAACCGACGACCGTAGTCCCAAAATACTCTACAGCAATACTTGTAGCGGGGAGCGTTAAGCTAAAACAAATGACACCCACCAATCCCAAAAATAATCCGAATTTTTCTCTTGTTTCCCCCAGCATCTTTTCCAACCCCAATCTTTATACTTTGTACCACATCTGTACCGTTTTTCACTTATCTTAAAAACAGTTCTGATATAATTAACATACTATGAGTACATTCAATAAAAATAAACCGTTTTTTTACCTATCTGTCCTGGTACAGTTGAAGGGGGATTAATATATGAACTCAAAATATATAATGATAATGGAAGACATTAAGCTTCGCCTAGAAGATGGTTCGCTAATTGCAGGCAGTAAACTTCCTTCTGTTCGTCAATTATCTGAGTATTTTTCATGTAGCAAAAATACGGTAATTAAAGCATATACAGAACTTGAAAAAGAGCATTTAATTTATTCTGTTCCTAAAAGCGGCTACTATGTTGTGAATGAATATCAAAAAGCGAAGGAAGAAAATGAGGTGATTGATTTTTTGTCTGCCGGTCCAGATAAAAATGTTATGCCTTATGTTGAATTTCAACATTGTATGAATCAAGCAATTGATCATTACAAAGAAGAGGTATTTACATACTCTGATCAACAAGGGCTTTACTCACTGCGAGTACAGTTGGTGAAATATCTGGAGAATTTACAGGTCTTCACTAAACCAGAAAGATTAGTCGTTGTCTCTGGCTCGCAGCAAGCCCTCCATTTATTAGTTTCTATGCCATTTCCAAATGGGAAAAACAATATTCTAATTGAACAGCCTACTTATTTTGGATTCATCGAGTCCATCAATCTGCATCAAGCCACTACTTTTGGAATCGAATTATCAATGGAAGGTATAGATCTTGATCGAGTGGAATACATTTTTCGAAATAATGATATAAAGTTTTTCTATATTATCCCGAGATTTCACAATCCACTTGGACATAGTTACACGAATGGCGAAAAGAAAAAAATCGTTGAGTTAGCTGAAAAATACGATGTATACATAGTGGAGGATGATATTTTAGGAGAACTTGATCCAAATCCAAAATCCGATCCTTTATTTTCTTTTGATCCTTCTGGGAGAGTGATTTATATTAAAAGCCTTTCGAAAATTTTTCTCCCAGGGTTAAGGATTGGGACTGTCGTTCTTCCTGCATTAATGATGAACAACTTTTTACGTTATAAATTCAGTTCGGATTTTAATAGTTCAGCACTTTCTCAAGGTGCGCTAGAAATCTATTTAAAAAGCGGTATGTTTAATAATCATCTCAAAAATGTAATAGAGGTATACCGAACTAAAATGCAAATCCTTCAAGAAGCATGTGAATTATTGCTGCCGGCTAATACTTCTTTTTCTAAACCGAATTCCGGATTCTATCTTTCCATCAGTTTGCCCGAGAATGTGAAAGCAAAACAGGTGGTTCATATGCTAAACGAGCAGCAAATATATGTTGATGATGCCTCCAGAATGTTTTTAGCAGAATATAAAAAGGAAAATCTCGTTCGTTTATGCATCTCTCAAGTGAACGAGAGTCAAATTAAACTAGGGGTAGAGCGATTGGCTCACTGTATTGCTTTACTTGACAGTAGAAAAAAACATAGTACTCCCAATAACTTTTTACTCATTTAGAAAGTGTCGGGTTTTTCTCGTCACAACCTAAATAACCACAAGCTATTTATATATTCCATAAATATTTTCCTCACTTAGTTCCATCCTATAAAGTTTATTTAAAATAGAGCTGCTTGTTTATAAGGGTAGGTTCTGTTATGATTGTTTGATAAATTTTTTAAGGGGTTTAGAGAGGGTGAGTCAATTGACTAAAAACCTTAGGCAATTGAAAAATGTTTCGGTGTTCCAAACGCTTCTAACTTAGAAAAATAATTTAGAAGCGAGGAATAATTATATGAAAAATCAAAGAATCTTTAATAAATCATTTCTTTTTTTATTTATAAGCAACTTTTTAGTTTTTATTGGGTTTGAAATGATGCTTCCTATTTTGCCTGCCTATTTGTTAAGCATGAATGCATCTTCCATTCAAGTTGGTCTAGTAACATCATTATTTACGATAGGTGCTGTTTTAATCAGGCCTTTTGTAGGTTACTATTTAATGGATAGCCAGAGGAAAAGTCTGGCCATTTGTGCAAGTGCAGCTTTAATGGTCATTACAATTCTATATCCGTTTCTTAATACGATATGGCTTCTTCTATTGTTACGGCTTTTCCATGGTGCAGCATGGGGGGGATCAACCACAGCTAACAGTACAATGGTAGTGGATTTTATTCCCAAGACACGCTTAGGAGAAGGAATAGGGTATTTTTCTATATCCACAACGGTCGGGGCTATCGTTGCACCGAGTATAGGTATCCTTATCTATGACTCTTTTTCCTTCGATATATTGATATGGTCATCAGCCGTATTGAGCTTATTGGCAGTACTTGCGCTTCAATTTGTCTATTCACCTACTATTGTAAAGCGTGAGAAGAAGCCATTTCGCTTTTTGGATATGATTTTTGAAAAAGACGTTTGGTTCCAAGCGTTACTTACGGTTATTACAACACTAGGTTTTGGGGCTATCATCACATTTTTGGTTCTTTTTGGGAAGCAAAGGGAAGTAGATCATATTTTTTTATTCTTCCTTATCAATGCAACTATCTCAACTTTACTACGTCCGTTTACCGGAAAATGGTATGACAAAAAAGGACCTTGGTCTATTATCATTATGGCGGCTGTGTTAGGATTCTTTTCACTTGTTATCTTGTCATATACGACAAATGAATCTCAACTTATCGTTGCGGCGATTTTATTTGGGGCAGGTTATGGCACGGTTATGCCATGTTTACAAACATGGACTGTTCAAAAGGTAAGTGAAGAAAAAAGAGGAGCAGCCAACGCAACCTTTTTTTCCAGTTTTGACGTTGGTGTTGGAGTTAGCGCGTTTGTATTAGGTATTTTAGCAGGATCAATTAGTTTAGAGATGATCTTCAGGTTTGTTAGTCTAAGTTTTATTGTTGTTGCTGTGTTAGTCTATAAGGATTATATAAATGAAAAGATAAGGCATAATAAATCGATCTAAAACAAATCCACCTCTATTTTAATAGAGGTGGATTTGTTAGCTGGAATACCAAAATGATTAGAACTGGAATACATCCAGTTCTACTCGTAAGGGATGTATAATAGAAGCAGCTAATGACCTAATCATCAGGAAAAGTTTGGAAAATAAACGCTTCCTTTTTTAATTGACCGATTCTACAGTATTTTACTTTCCAGTAAAAGTGCTTTGATTCACGAATCGCAAACTTCAAAGCTCTTCTCAAATTTCCCAGGTGCGAAGTTTGAGTTATAATAGTAAAAAACATCCGTCTTCTATAGGATGGATGCTTCTTGATTGAAATACATATAAAGGATTGGTGAATAAGAATGGCAATAGTTGATGTAACGGTTATTCCTGTCGGTACACAAACTCCAAGTGTTAGCAGCTATGTGGCAGATATTCAAAGAGTATTAAAGCAATATGAAGAGAAGGGGGAAATTCGTTTTCAATTGACACCCATGAATACAATCATTGAAGGCGACCTGCCTAAATTGTTTGAAGTGATCCAAGCGATGCACGAAGTACCTTTTGAAAAAGGTCTTGCTAGAGTTTGTACGAATATCCGAATCGATGACCGTCGTGATAAAGAACGCAGGATGGAAGACAAAGTAGAGCGAGTGAAGGGCATGCTGGAAGAATAAAAGGTTTTGTAATTAACAGTGAAATGTAGATAATGCTGTTTTCGGGGGTATATCCTAAATTTCGTTGATTTAATTTGTTTTCCGGAGATATATCCTGAATTTTGTCGATATATTGCTGTTTTCGGAGATATATCCTGAATTTCGTCGATATATTGCTGTTCTTCATAGATATATCCCGAGTTTCGTTAATGATTTTTAATTGTCAATGTATTAATAGCTTTAAAGCCTTGGTATTACTGATTTATCAGTTCCCAAGGCTTTTTTATTTTTTATTTCATACATTTCCATTTTATATCTTGCTGAGGAGATTAAGTAATGATAGATATAGACCGTTATCTGGATAATTTATAAACGTTCGCCATAAAGTTCTTTTTCTTCATTTGGATGAAAAAGAGTGAATCCTTTTGAACAAAACACAAACCTTCTATCTATCTCGAATCCAGCCTTATTCAAAATTTCAACTGTCCCCTGTGAACCAGTGCCAGCATACCCGCAACTACAACCAGAAAGGTGTAGCTCATTTCCTTTTTTGTCTATAAGGATGAGATCGCTATCGAGCAAAATATTATCTTTAATATTTTCTTTAGTAATTTTAGCAATTTTAAAACGATCAAAATTATCCTTGACTGCTTCGAATAATGCAATACTTTTATTGGTAATACCGCGGTCTTCTCCGTAATCTTTTATGACGAAAACTTCCCGCTCATATGATTTCTTATATAGATGGTACTTTTGGTAAGTGACGTCATTAATTTTACAAATAAGCGGCCTAATATTATCCAGTTTTTGATTAAACATTGCACCCCTCCTAAATAGTTAGTTTATTAAGTTTATTAGGAGAAAAAGAGATTAGTACTAAGAAACTGATAAGAAGCAAATTTTTTTCATTTTTGATTCTCGTTTGTTTAATGAAACGTGATACCTATAAGGAATGAATGAAGCTGTCAGGAAGAAGTGAAACTGTGAAGTCAAATTAAAAAAGCACCAAAAAAGGTGCTTACTAGTTTTATATCTTCTTAAAGTAATGGACAAACATGATATTCATGACAATTTCGACTATAGCATTAATACTTACATCGAAAATATTAGTTTCCTCAAGTGAATGAAAAGGAGCAAATAAGACAATGTAAATTGAGCCAATGATAGTTAAAAGTATGGTCCATATGCTGTTACGTAAAAACAGTGGAATCAGTAAGCCAAAAAAGGGCAAGAAGAAATCTTATTCTTTCCTCATTCTCTTTTTATAAATACCGACTAAAAGATAGATTGCAATCATATTGATAATAAAAAATAAAATTAGATCAATAACATCATATCCATTCATAGATGAAGGGTTATCAACTCCTGGCAGTGAAAACACTGTAAGGGCAACTAGTACCCAAAAAGTTATCCGATATCGTTTCTTTTGTTTGCCAGTTATTGTTCCTGCTGTAACGCCTTGACAAGTTTGTTAATATTCCAAATATACATGTTTGTCTCCTTATGTAGATTACCACACTAATTATAGGGGAGGGTCCACTTAAATAGTAAATGCAAGATGCAGAAGAATATGACAACCCCTCTTTGACATAACATTTAGAAAAAGATAAGGGTGTGACCATTCTGGGTATGAAGAAAAACGACCAAATCGTTATTTATATAATAAAAGGTTCAACAATTAAAAGGTTTTTAATCCTAGATCTAATTATTGGATCAGGAATTTTTTATGTGGTCAAATTCATTTCTTCAAGCATTTTAATAGCGAGTGCGAGCAGTTTTGTTGGAACGGAAGGAATTAAAAAAGCACCGAAAGTACTAAAAAGTGCAATTGGATTAATATCCTAAGGGCATCTGGATCAATGGGATCGGCCGTAGGATTAGTCAAACTGGATTTAAACAGGATGGTGTGTAGGATGAAATGGGCAGTAATGAACGTATTCATCTATAATGATTCATATTAATTAGGAGGGAATCATGACAAAACCTCAAAAAGTGAGACCCTATTTAACTACGCGTAGTTTGCTGCCGGAAAATCAGGAGACACCCATTCAATTCATCAATAATGATAGTGTGGAAAACCAATTATTTTTTAGAAGGAACCACTTTGCTTATCCGACACTTTCTTATTCAAACTATTGGCTTCCTATAAATGGAGTAGTATCAGCTCCATTACTGCTGTCCATGCAAGACATTCTTCAATACCCATCCAAAACGGTTGAAGTTGTCCTTGAATGCTCGGGAGACAAGCGTAATCTCTTCGAACCTAAAACATTTGGGGAACAATGGGAAAAGGGGGCCATTAGTCAAGGGAAGTGGAAAGGTGTACCATTACGGACATTACTTGAATTATCTGGCATAGGAGAAGGGGCAAAAGAAGTTGTCGTGGAGGGATATGATTATGGCCTTAGGAACGATCTGGATGAGGTTTACACCTACACGAGGAGTTTGCCTATCGAGAAGGCACTGCATCAGGATACAATCATTGCATATGAGTATAATAACCAGCCAATTCCTTTTAAACATGGTTATCCATTGAGATTAATCGTTCCGCAGTGGTATGCGATGGCATCTGTTAAGTGGATAAGGCAGATAAGTGTTATTAATACTACTTTCAATGGACCTTTTCAAACTATTGATTATATGTATTATCCAAATAAAGACAATGATCAAAATGCATTTCCGGTCACTGCAATAAATATCAATTCGACTATCCAAAAACCGCTGGACATGGAAAAAATTAATACAGGTGTGCATTTAATCAAAGGGATTGCATGGACAGGAAAAGGAGTTATTACAAAAGTGGAAATTAGTATGGATGATGGCTATACATGGAGTAACGCCGATATATTACCTGGTAAGAATGTTGGTTATGGATGGGTTAGTTGGTCATTCGAATGGAATATATCAGAAAAAGGTGAGTACACGATTAAATCCAGAGCAACAGATTCATTTGGTCAAATTCAACCTAATTTACCTTTCTGGAATAAAAAAGGTTATGGGTATAATGCCATTGATAAGATTAAGGTTAAGGTAGAATGACTTAAATTTTATTTCAGGAAATGAAAACGGCTGAAAAAACTTTTGGATTTAGCCAAATAACGGTTTTGTGATATAGAGAAAAAACCCTTCCAAAAGGGTTTTGGAGGGTTATTTGTCATGAACAAAAATAGTATATCATAAGGGAATTGAAAATTTTAGAGAAAGATATTGACATCCTATTAGCTGGCTTAGTTTAAGTAGGTATGGCTACTTCGTCAGACTTTTGATAATTGCCTCCAGAAACAGCTGAAGGCATGGTGAATTCCAATCTATCTGCTCTCTTATCGTCAGCAAAGAAGGCGAGTGTGAGCTTGGTTTTACAGACATTTGGGTAGTTCCATAGAAGAAGGAAAAAGCTTATGTGAGTTTATCCATATACAAAAACGGGGATATGTTACTAAACGATAAAGAGGAGGATACATTTTATGAAACTCGAAGTTTTGTGTAACGTAGAGAATTGTACGTACTGGGCCGAGGGGAATCAATGTGTTGCCGACTCCATTTATGTCGTGGGCCTTGATAACAATGACGCTGACAATGTTGAGGAAACGGCATGTAAAACCTTTGAACATCGCAAACAATAATGGAATACAGAATGGGCCGGACGGCTGATGCCGCCCGGTTTTTTATTTCCAGAAATAGGAACAGTCCCCTATCTGTATGCAGTCATACCGGGTTCCTTTCCCATTTTTAATGGGGACTGTCCCCTTAAAAAAAATTTAATTAGCACGACTATGAAAGAGGGATATACCTTGAAAATCAATTTAAAAACATTATTAATTTAATGAACAAAATAATTTTATTAAAGCAAGTATCTATATTAGCGGGATATAATGTTGGACGTTTGGTCGTAATGATAATGTTCTAGTCTAGGCAATCAAGAGTCATTCCAACTGTTAAAAAAGAAGGGAAGATACCTAAAAATTATCTGCTCTTTTTTAATTTATCCTCTATTTGAACTAACATGTGAACAAATGTACTTAC
>NZ_JBYCZT010000014.1:0-182551 GCF_057586375.1 Peribacillus sp. SRI_006
TTGGCTAATCTTTGAAATGTAATGATCAATTTCTTTCTTATATTTTTTTATATCTTTTTTATGATGCTCTTCCTTATCTGAAAGTGCTTTTTCTAAATGATTCATCTCCACTTTATATTGCTTTTCTTGATCGTATAAAAGATCAATGGTTTTAGTAAGCTGATTCATTTCATTTTTATAATTCATTTCTTTTTCGTTGAGAGATTGAATGGTTCCTCTTAACTCTTGAATTTCATTTTTGAAAATATTTTGCTCGTGAAAATAAAACATAACTTTCTCAACTAATTTCTCAATCTCTAAATTTATGCTTTGTACATCTAAGTTAGTTATTTTTTTATTGACTGGGGCAAGAAGGGATTCCACCTCTGTAAGCCCATCCGCCATTTTTTGAAAACCATCGTGGCTTTTATATTCCTCATTTTTAACATATTGTTTTTGAGCAGACTCATAATCTTTAACTTTCTTTTGAAGAGAAGCAATTTCACTTTGTAATAATTTATTCTTATCTCCAAGAGTTTTTATGTCGTTATTTTTCTTTTCGTCGTTTGATTTGGATTCTTTAAAGTACTGTAGTTCAGCCTTATATTTCTTAATTTCTTCTTCCAACTTCTGAACCTTGGTTTCTGCACTCTTCCTTTCATGTTCCTTCCGATTAATTAGATCTTGATATGTTCTTTGTTCATTTATCATTTCTTCATTGTGTTTTATTAGTTTTCTTATTTTCTTTTTACTATAATCGACTTCGTATTCATTAACTTTTGATTTGTATAGGGAAAGTTCAGATCTAAGATGAATGATCATTTGCTGAAGTTGAACTGGAGTTATTTTATTCAATTTACTTTTTTGAATTTCATTGGCTTTTTCATCATCTGTGTACAAAATAACCACTCCTTATTTTTGATCACGTGTGAACAGGCGCAATCTCCAGCCATTACTAATAAGGAATCAATTAGACAGGTTGAGATTGAGCGACTGTAAATGACCAAGAAGTTCCTATGCGGAGATGTTTATCAAGATTTTTATGGGTGTGGAGTACCGTTCGTCAGAGTGTTGGTGTTGCTTCATGATTAGGAACACTGCGACATCCAAATCATTGTAGAGTAATGGTAAACAAAAGAAAATTCCTCCTCATAAAATGATCATCTTGACCGAAAAATCTTTGATTTCAATTTTTCAATATTCATGTGACTGGTTTTAATCAAATACTGATCCCTTTATAAATGATTCCATAATAGTTATATGTACCGTATTTCAAAAAGGTGATTATATTTATCACCTTTTGATTCCCCTCATAAAATTCATTTACATGGATGGAGGCACTACATTTCCTTTTAATATGGTATACACAAAATTACACAAGGAATTAGAGTTTGCCGAGTGTATTCTTTATCATTTCTTCATTCCTCTTACATATTATAAATATTGGGTGATATAAGGGTTGTGGGAAAAGAGCCGTACGGTATTAATTAATCCTATTAAATAGTAAAGCTGCTACCAGGATTAACAAAAAGGGGGATACATAAATGGACATTAAAGTAGAAGTGGGAGATAAGGGGGCAGGAACCATCCCCTATGAGTCTCTCCCGGCATTTACTTATCTTTTTAGGGAATTGGGTTTTGAAGTGCAGCCAGATACTGAAAATCAGAAAGTACAATTATGTTCTGCATTGCATGGTAAAAGGATTGTCATTTCATCCGACTATGATGTTAAATATAACACCTTTAGAAAGCACCTTCTAGAAAGGAAGGTGTTGGAGTATATTCAAACATTCCTATCTGCCTGCGGGGCAAAGGTGATTATTATGGATGAAAAGAATGAATCAGAAAGGGCTGATTTTCATGTATACTTTTCACTCTTTGAAATTCCAGGAATAAAAGAGCCCATTCTTGAATTAGTTCATAATTCAAAATCTGCTAATAAAAAGTTATTGGATATTTTTCAATATGAATGTAAAAGGACTGGAACAAAATTTAAATCTAATGAGGTAGTCAGAAACGCAAATAACCCTTTTATTAATATACAGATTATGTATCCTGTTTTTACGGATGAAGATTTTTGGGGGAAACTTGGTGAGAAATATGCGATGTCCATAACTATAGGAATATTGGCTAGATTTCACGAAAGCTCACCTTTATCTGTTTTGTCATTAGTTCCAATTGAAATTTTCTCAAACTTGTTTATTCGTTCTGAAAAAACTGGGATAAATTTAGAGCCTGCCATGCAAAAAGAAAAAAGTTTACCAGAAAAGAAAAAGTTTTTATTAAAGAAACCAACTATTACTAAAAGAAAAGAAGCAGAAGTGTTTTTAGATTATCATATTTTTATTGAAAAACTTGAAGAACGTAACAAAATCAAGCTTATTGGAAATCTTCATATTAAAAATATAGGTACGGAGGTTTTGCGGAATCCAGTTATCTGTCTGCGTTCCAGACCTTCAGAAAGTATAAAAATATCTGGGCAAATATTGCCGCCCAATGTTGCCGAAACTTTGGGGGTCATGAAAAATGAAGAAACAAAAGGTTGGCAATATATGAATGAGGATTGGTTTGAAGAAATGGAGAAGGGTGAAACCTGGATATGTCCAATTCAATCTAAACATATAAACCCTAGGCAAACAGAATCTTTAACTAACTTACAAATAAGCGTCCTTCAACCTGAAGAAAACAGCAATATTCGTGTAGAGGCTTTTGTATTTTTTAAAGAACAAGATCTGGAAATCAGTTCAAGCAATCAAATTTCCTTATTATTAACGAAGAAACAATAAGGTGATAGATTTAATGGCATAGGAAACCGGGGGTGGGAGTGGGGTGATTGAAGGAAATTATCACTTTGAGAAATACTTATTAGATAATAGGAAAGTGATAAAATTATTGGACCAAGCGATAAAACAGAATAGAGGCTTTTCCCTTGCTCGTTTTGGAATCGGTGAAATAAGCTATTTAAGCTATCCAGCCAATGAATTACTTGTACAGGAATTTAAACGGTATGAATCTTATGCGGGCGTATCCAATGTACCAGAGATAATCAGGAGGGAGTTGGTCAGGTCATTGCGGGATGCCGATATTGCTGGGTTGATAGCTCCTTGGCGGCTGGATCCTTGGGCAAAACAAACACGAACTGTACTTGAACAACTTAAGTTCATGCCTTCAAAAGTATGTTGTGCTTGGATCATGCAGAGCCTCTTGGAAGAGGGGATATTATGGTCATGGCTGAGTAATAAGAAGGTATTCCTTGTTGGACGCCGTTCAAAAGAAGCAGAAAACGTCTTTAAAGAACAAGGCGTACAAATTACTGGCAGTATAGGTTTAAATGGATATGACGAGTTAATTAGAGTACAAAATGAGCTCCAGTCTAATCAGGAGTGGGAAATAGCATTAATTTCCGCTGGGATCCCGGCAACCATTTTAGCTCCAAGAATTGCAAAATTGACCCAGAAGGTTGCCATTGATTTCGGGCATGCCCTTGATATGATTCTTGATGGAGAAGAATATAAACTTTCCGACTTAGTAAAAAAGTGGAATGATCAGATTTCCTAAATTGGAAAACAAAAATTAATTTAACATTGTAGGGAAATAAAGAAAAAATAATACTCGCAAATTCAACCTTGAATTCATAAAGGAAGAGGTGCGAGTATCTTATTCACTAAATTCAGTTTACGAATTTTAATTGTATCGGAAAGACTTTTTTTCCTGTTAGTTGGAAACATTTTAATTCAGGGGTCGAGTTTGCAAACGAAATAATAAGGTGACCTACCTCTGGGTAGTTATTTAAAGTAATATCTCCTTCAGACGGATAAGCACTATCTGTTGGGTGGGAATGGTAGATACCGATAAAATCTTCATTCCTCCTATCGATAAGTTCAAATACATGACGCATTTGATCTAAATCCATCGAGAAGGAAAAGGAGCTCCTATTTACATTTTCCATTGGCCAAATTGTTTCTGCAATCCCATTTCCCCCTGAAAGCAGTCCACAGGCTTCATAAGGAAGTTCTCGTTTACAATGAGAAATCAATTTTTGCCTAACATGATTGGTCATGTAAAAAGTACCGGATATTACACCTTGATCATTTGTTTTTTCCACAACAACCTTTTGCCCGTACTGGCCGAACCTGGAGGGCTGAGGGAGTGAATTGTTGATGTTGTTGAGCGGGCTGCGGGTTAGGCATTCCTAATTTTCTTCTTACTTTACGTCTTAGCTTATCAGATGCCATTTTTTTCTCTCCTTTTATAGGTATGCTCTATAAATATGAAAACATGAATCTATATGTAACCTAATAATTAATAAATGGGTGGCCTAAAATGCGGGATACATTTATTAAGTGTTGAAGTAAATGATGGAATTAGACTTACTTTACAAAAAAAAACCGAGAGATTAATATCCCTCGGGTTTTTAGTATTATACAGGGAAACGATCGCAATCTCCTACTTCAACCTCTAAACCTGGGTTAGCTACTTCTGTCAGAGCAATAGTAACACTTGTAGTTGCACCAGTTATTACAAGTGTAGCAGTATCTCCTAGTGGATCAATATCACCAAGAGTTAGTGTGAATGTTGCGTTTTCTGGTGCACCTCCGGCAGGTGTTATAACACCGGTGCCAGTTGCAGTAAGCCCAGTTACAACTCCAGCAGCATTTGTAGCACATGTAGGCTGAGCAAAATCATTGGCTGTAAACGTGAAGCTTTGGTCAATATCTGCATCAGGTGTTCCAGTTGGAGTAGGGGTAGGTCCTAATGTATCAATGTAGGTAACTTGAATCCTGCTACCAGCAAGGGTACATTGGTCGCAAACCAAGGCAGTCAAATCTAAGTTTCCTGTTGTTGGACCACCTAGACCGTCCTCAAATACAAGGATGGATGCTTCGCCAGTAAAGTCTGCTGAACCTTGACAGTCGCAGTTCAATGTCGGGAAGAAGGTTGGGCATTGTTGCGGGAATCGTGGTGTTGGGCACACGAAGCCTTCTTCTTCAATTGGAATGACAGGACGCGGTCCACAGAACTTAGCCTCGACCTCAAGCTTAACTTCAGCCTCAACTTGAACATCTTTACACATGGTCACATCAAGTACAACCATATCTCCAAGCATTTGATTTAAAACAACTGTACATTGAACATCGAAAATATTACAGTTGATTTCTGTTCCCTCTGGGAAACATAGGATTACTTCATCCATGAAACTAACAGGCACTACGAAATTACAACCTGGTAGTGGTTCTCCATTGCAAAAGAATTGAACGCGGATATGGACATGGAAGGCAAGGGAAACAATTTGGGCACCTGGGACACTAGGAATGTTAGCTGGAGTGGCTCCGATAAAATCACAGCTTCGTGTACCAACTACTTCCGAACAAGTAGCTGTTATAGTGTTACCTTCATGACGTGCATCTTCAATTGCTGCAAAGCATTCCTCAGGTATTTGAACTTTATTGCGATCACGATTTGTTAGAACAACCCAGTCATATACTTTTGTAACACGAATACATTCAGGTCCGATGGGGTTCGGTACCACTTGTCGGCCCTGAATAGATTTGACGTTCCTTTTTTTCATCAAACATCTTTCCCTTCAGTATCAGGTTTTGAACACATTAACATACTATGGGGATATCTTTTTATGGGTACATTTTTCTTAGAAAATGGGCTAATAAAATATTATGAATGTATAAATGTATATTTATATAATCAAAATTCTAATCATAAAATCTTAAAAGAAAGATTAGGAGGTGAATAGGTGTTGGCTATTGAATGGCTTGATTTTTTTATTTTAATATTGGCTACCTTCCGGTTAACTCATTTAATTGTATTTGACGATATCACTTCATTCATCAGAAAACCTTTTTTGACTGCCACCATCCAAGAAAATGCCTCTGGACAACTGGAGGAAATCATTGAAATAAAAGGATCGGGGCTTCGTTATTTCATAGGTTCGCTTTTAAGTTGCTATTGGTGTGTAGGGTTTTGGTGTTCCGTCATTACTGTACTTATTTATTATTATTTACCTGCCGCTTTTCCACTCCTATTGGTCTTTGCTGTTGCGGGAGCTGCTGCTTTTATTGAATCTAAATCATGAAAGTATAATCGTGTAGGGTAAGACAATTAAAAGCATAATGAACTTTATGTATCGATATTCAGACTAATAGTATATGCTGAACATCATATAAATGCTTAATGGACAGAGAGGCTTATATATTCTTGGGTTTTAGATCAAAATCAATCCAAAACTGTTGTAGATTGATAGCAAGTACGAGGGCCATTACATTTTAATTTTAAGCATCAGGGAGCAAGCGATTGATTAAAATCCATTCAGAAACGAATGGATTTTTTCTTATAATAATAGGAATTGAAATGGAAATATAAATTGGAGTAAAACTTCATTAAATACATGTAAGTCGAGATGATGGGGGTGAGCCGATTATTAGGCATATGATGCCGAAGAAATCTTTAGCCAGTTCGATCCGCTGAAAATAGGAATAAAACCATATTCTTAGAACACAGTTTCTCCTGCGGAAAATGTTAGAACTCCCCATACAAAAGATGAAGATAGATTAATATGTATGGGATTAAGCCAGGAAATGCTCAGGGAGGTACTTATCGCGACTTTTTAGTTAACTCGACCTAAGGTGGCTGAGTTCTTATTAGAGGCATGAAGATAAATGAAGGCGAGTAAGCTAATGTGAACGCGTTTAAAGAGATTATTCAAAAGTTGATAGCTTTTGGAGAGTATGTATCCGGAATAATCATTTTCCATTTCGACAATTCGGTATTCTTTATTCAACGAATGGAGCAGGATAGTTCAAGTACAGTTATTGAAGGTTAGTAAATTTTAAGTGAATATAACGAATTGGAGGAGGATTAATGAAAGCAATCGTGTACACCAAGTACGGTCCCCCTGACGTTCTTCATTTGAAAGAGGTAGAAAAACCGGATCCTAACGAGAATGAAATACTGATAAAAGTAAAAGCGGCAACGGTAACAATGGGGGATATTCGGTCACGGAGCTTTACAGTTCCCCTCTCTGTTTGGCTGCCAGCTCGGTTTATTATGGGATTAAGACGTCCCAAGAAAACCATATTGGGCTTGGAGTTATCTGGAGAAGTTGAGTCAGTGGGCAAAGATGTCAAGCTGTTTAAAGCAGGTGACCAGATTTTTGCCGCTTCCCAAGCGAGTTATGGTGCTTATGCCGAGTATAAGTGCTTGCGTGAAGACGGGCCCGTTTCCATAAAACCTAATAATTTATCTTTTGAGGAAGCCGCAGCCATTCCAATCGGGGCACGTACAGCATTGTTTTATCTTAGAAAAGCTAACGTTCAGAGTGGTCAAAAGGTTCTTGTCTATGGTGCTTCAGGGAGTGTAGGAAGTTATGCAGTACAAATTGCCAAGTATTTCGGAGCAAAAGTTACAGGGGTTTGCAGTACCGCGAATGTAGAATTGGTAAAATCTCTTGGAGCCGATAAGGTCATCGATTACACTTTAGAGGATTTTTCCAGAGATGGTGAGACCTATGATGTTATCTTTGAAGCGGTAAACAAGAGTACGTTTTCAGCTTGTATGAAATCGTTGAAGAAGGACGGAACCTATCTAAATGTCACTGTACCGGTACCTGGTGTTCGAATGCTATGGACTAAATTGACAACCGGCAAGAAGCTGATATTGAGTCAAAATTCACCAGAAACTCCCGAAGCTCTAAACTTCCTCAAGGAGCTTGTTGAAGCAGGGAAGTTAAAAGTGATCATTGACAGATGTTATGCGTTTGAAGAATTAGTTCAAGCCCATAGGTATGTTGAGAAAGGACACAAGAAGGGAAATGTCGTAATAACTATGGAACATAATGAGGAATCCTGATGGGTAAAACAACGAAGCCCTTAAAAAGATAAGGGTGTGTTCTAAATTATAAGGCAGGCGGTTTAGGAAGTATTGGGTACGGGTGTTATTGAGGTGCGCCGCTGGTACGATATAGATCTAATTATAGCAAAGGGAGTGAAAAAATGTTTCCGATTTTAGAAACAAAGCGGTTGGTCTTGAGAGAATTGGTTGAAGGTGATGCAGCAGATCTTTTAAAATGTTTTTCCAATCCAGATGTATTAAGATATTATGGGCAAACTCCATTAACAAATACAGATCAGGTGAAGCAAATCATTAGGAATTTTTCAAAGAGTTACGAAGAAAAACATGGAATTAAATGGGGAATTGAATGGAAAGGAAAGGAGGGCATTATTGGAACGATTGGATTTCAAGAATGGTCTCATGAACATAAAAGAGCAGAACTGAGCTATGCACTTTTTCCGAATTATTGGGGTAATGGTTATGCAACAGAAGCTGTCAGTAAAGTGATTTCTTATGGTTTTAAAGAGCTTGAACTAACGCGTATTGGAGCAATTGTTTTTATTGAAAATAAAGCATCCAACAAATTGTTGATCAATTTAGGTTTCAAAAAGGAAGGGATATTAAGAAATTATATGTACCAAAATGATGTTTCATTTGATACTAATCTATACTCTCTTTTACTGTAAATCCTTAATGGTATGCCAATGAATATTGAAAGGTTCACAGACAAAAAAGTGGGGGATGATAACTGTTTTACGGGAATCAATAAATGAATATTCAGATATATATTTAAAAATTCATTGTTTTCCTGTAAGATAACAATATATAAAAAACCTGTGACTTGTCGATTACTTAGAAAACGTGAGGAAAATAGAAATTATGGAATTCGAAAAAAGTGTTGAAAAAAGTTGGAGCAATCAACAAAACATAGCTCTAACAGCATATTTAAAGAAAATGAAGGGTGAAGCTAGGGAAAAGGATAGAATTGATTATATCGATTCCTTTGTTTCAGCTATGGGTGGGCTCATTGCTATAATCATTATTAGTTTTATAGCTGTCTATTTAGGGTATCCGATGGCATTAGCTCCTCTTGGGGCGAGCTGTGTCATTGTTTTTGGTGCGCATAAAAGTCTCTTGTCACAACCCCGTAATGTTATTGGAGGACATATTATCTCTACAACAATAGCTCTTATCATTTGGAGCATCTTTGGTAAAAGCTTATTCATTATCGGTCTCGTATTGGCAATTGTATTAATTATAATGACTTTTACAAAAACTGTTCACCCGCCCGCAGCAGCTAGTGCCCTTGTTTCGATCAATTCTCAAGCTGGTTGGGGATTCCTGACTTCAATTGTAATAGGCACTTTATTATTAGTTTTTATATCGATGATATATAATAATTTATTTCAAACAAGACAATATCCAAAACACTGGTTATGAAAATTTATATCACATGCTTTTATGTGACTGTTTTGGCTCATCCTTTATTGTTCTAACTGCCTTAATTCAATAAGCGGGGAGCTGCTTTTTCTTACTCTAAGAGTTAAAAACCTTACTTACCATCTTATTACATAAAAGTAACGTATGATAATGATTTACTAAAGCTTGATGGGCAGTGGGCCGGCAAAATACCAAAGTGCGTATGAAATCATCGGGCCCGTAATGGTTGGCCCTTCGAGTTCTCATACAGCCGGGGCTGTTCGGATCGGGAATATTGCCCGCCAGCTTTTAAATGAAAATCCAATATATGTAAAGTTCTCGCTGATGGGCTCTTTTGCCGAAACCTATCAAGGCCATGGTACAGACCTAGCTTTATTGGCCGGTGTTCTTGGGCTATCTACCATGGATGATGGCATTCCAAATGCAAAAAAAATTGCTGAGGAAAATGGCTTACAATATGAATTCACGAAAAGGGTGCTTGGAAGCTATCATCCGAATACCGTTCTCGTAGAATTGACAGGGGGCGCACGTACTGTAAAGGTTTTGGCCAGCTCTTTAGGCGGTGGAAAAGTGGAGATTCAGGAATTCGATGAATATCCATTTAAATTTTCAGGAGAACGGCCAACACTTGTGATTCGTCATTCCGATCAAAAAGGGGTTATTGCAGAATTATCGGATATTCTTTATCAAAAAGGGATCAATATAGCACGTATGGCCAATGAACGTTCCAAAATCAATGGTGCTGCCATAACGGTTTGTGAAATCGACAATATAATCGAAGACACTTTCTTATCTTTATTAAAAAGAGAGATTCCGATTATTGACGAAATTGTCTTGGTTCAAACTAAGTAGTTACCTGCAATCGTATTTTCGCTGATTCAAAAAAGCATGGTATGCGATTAAACTTTCCGAACCCCTTTTGAAATTCCTTTGAAATTCCTTTGAAATTTTGACCAAAAGTTAAGTGATTTGGGCTCTTCGAGCCACAATGTTAAGCCATTTTAGGACCTTGCCATGTCCAAGTGGCCATCTTTTTTAAATTAATGGCAGCCTCCATTTTACGAACCAAATGGTTCGGTGCACCAGTTGATCTAAAGTAATCATTTCAAGTTGATCTCGCTGAATAGAATCATGTTTAGAAAGCATCCTCATCACCTCAAGTTTTAATACTTCAATTTCAAAACAAAAATGACTCCGGGCAAAAGTGTTCTATCTAAAAGGTAAGATAAAGTTGATTGGAACGGAAGGTACGAGACTCCTGCGGGAAAAGCGCGTCTAGGGGAGACCCCACAGGCGAAAGCCGAGGAGGCTCCCCGACCGCCCGCGGAAAGCGAGTGCCTGGAGTGGAAATCAACGTCTAAATTGTACAGGCCATAAAAATAGACAAACTCGATTTTCATCGAGTTTGTCTACAGTCTGGGCATTCGGAATTCATTCCGAATGCCTTTTTTCAATAAACTGAAGCAATAGGGAATCGACTGTATAGAAGCTTTTTCTGCTGTAGGGCCCCTTTTATAACCTATTAATAACGACCAGTGTTCGCAGAAATAATGAGAGCACCAATTGAAGAATAAATACCTGCTTTGGCCAAAGCATTATAAGGATTTAAATTCCATAATTGTGCAGTATATCAGAACGTCTGACCTTTCATGATCCAACCGTTACCACCGGAACTGGCACAACTTGTAAATGCTCTCTTTGTTGTGCCATTAAAACTATCCACCCAAACATTTGCATAATAATCATACGGAGCAGCCGAATAAAACTTTAGGTATCCCCAAGCGGTATGACAATACGCACTTCCTTTTAGCTGCACATAACCAATTTTCACACCGTTTTTATAAATATATTCTGTTTCATAGGTGATTGGACTTTTATTCACACAGCATGTCGAATAGTTATGTAGTATAGGAATAGTACTCCATTCCCATTAATGGAACGAATACTGGCCATAGGCCTTTTTTTGATTTATTAATATATAAATTACATTGTTCTTATATTTTATTAATAATGCAAAGGTAGTATTTTAATTGGTAATTACCTAAAAATTATAAATTGAGGAGGATATTTGTCTATTTTCAAAATGATTACATAATGTAAGTGGCTAAACGATAAATAGGAGGAATTGATTTTGAAAGCGAAAAATAAAATTGCTGCAATGTTGACAGTTGTAACGGTAGGAGTAACAACTTCTTTATCAAGTGTACAAGCATTCTCGGAATCTTCAAATTCAGAAAATAAACGTAAACCGGAGCTCGTTTTTCCTGTAATCAGTGATGTACATATTGATGATGGATCAACTGCTGATATGAACAAGTTTAGAACAGCCATGGATCAATTAAACAAAGCTGCGCCTAAACAGGATGCTTTTGTGGTCGTTGGGGATTTAACGGACTATGGATACGCTACTGAATATGATAAGTTCTTCTCCATTTATAATGAGAAGAAACAAGCTGATGTCCAATCCATGTTTACAATGGGAAACCATGATTATTGGAATGGACTTTCCGTTGAAAAAGCACAAGATCGTTTTCTCGAGAAATCAGGAATGGATTCCCTTTACTATCATAAAAAAGTAAATGGATATGATTTTATTTCGTTAAGTCCAGAAAATGGTAATACGCATGGTCTATATTCTGTTAATCAAATTAACTGGCTAGGTGAAAAGTTAGCTGCAGCAGAAAAAGAGAATCCGGACCAACCAATCTTTGTTTTTCTTCATCAACACATTAAAGACACTGTATATGGAAGTGACTTGTGGGGGACTCAGGAAAACAAAGAACTTTTATATGATACGTTAAAGAAACATCCACAGGTTATTACATTTTCAGGCCATTCTCATTATCCACTTGAGGACCCGAGAACGATTCATCAAAAAGACTTTACGTCTGTTGGCACGTCTTCTGTGAGTTATTTGGAATTAGAACCGGGTAAACTTCAAGGGTTTCATCCAGAAGGATATCGGGATATTAGTCAAGGAATGATTGTAGAAGTATATAATAATGAAGTTATCATTAAAAAACGTGACTTTCATAAAGACGATTGGACAGGAAAACCATGGGTAATAAAAAATCCTTCTAAAAAAAATAAATTTAAATATACAGACGACCGAGATCAGTTGTCACCGTCTTTTGCAGGTAAAGACAAGGCTTCGATTGTAAAAGAAAAATCGACACTAAGAAGTTTAAATGTGACATTTCCCCAGGCGAAAGATAACGTGCTCGTACATTCTTATCACATAACGGCCAAAAACAAGGAATCAGGGGAGCTAGACGCAGATTTCACCGCATTTTCTGAATTCTATCTTGATCCTGTGCCAAAGAATTTAGAGTTCCCTGTAACCGGACTTAAGCCAGGAACAGATTATGAAATTAAGGTACAAGCACTGGATTCATTTAATAATAGCAGTAAAAAGGTGTTACTGGCTGATGGTCAGACAAAAGCACTGGAAATGGTCTCTGCGCAAGCTTCTCCATCATTGGTAACGACAGGTGAATCGACTACACTCCAAGTAAAGATGAAAAACTTTGGAAATGATAGTGTAAAAGGAAAAATTAAAGTTGATGCACCTGAAGGGTGGAGTGTGGAGCACAATGAACTTGAATATGAGCTTTCAGGATCTGAAGAAAAGAATTTGCCAATAAAAGCTATACCTAGTAAAGAAAGTTCCGGTTCTTCACAATTCACGATTACTGCTTACGAGGGAGGCCAAATAATTGGTTCCAAGAATATAAATATATTCGTCAACATGATGCTTGGAGAAAGTTTTGACCAATTGGACTCTGCATTAAAGCCAGCAGTGAATGAAAACATTCCAAGTTCCATTCTAGGTTGGAGCCATACAGCTCCTAACGGATGGTCGGTTACAAATAGCTCGAATATGCCAGCTGGTACAGAGGAGTGGCAAGGGTGGAGCTTCACAACAAAGGAATTTTGGACAAAAGCGGAAGACCAAGATCGTAGCAAATTTGAACTTGGACAAGGTGTTATAGCAGTAGCGGATCCTGATGAATGGGATGATAACGGTTCACCAGCATCAAAAGGCTTTTTTGATAGTACATTAACTTCCCCTTCTGTAAAAGTTGAGGGTGCAAAAGATCTATTCGTAGGATTTGCTTCTCACTATAAACAAGAAGGAACACAAACAGCTGAAGTAACTGCTGTCTTTGATAATGGGGAAAAACAACAAGTTCTCGTTTATGACAATAAAGCAGCTTCGGATAATAAAAATGGACATGTTTTGAATAAGTATGAAGTTAAATCGATTAAGGTTCCTGAAGATGCATCTTCTATGAAATTACAATGGAGAATGCATAATGCGAAAAATAATTGGTTTTGGTCGATTGACGATATTAGATTGGATGACCAAATGATCATCTTGCCAAATTAATAAGAAGAACAGGTGAACTTTTCTTGAAATTTATAAAAAGCGGACTTTCCTTAAGGGGAAGTTCGCTTTTTTCTATGTCTTACAAACTCGGGACAAATAGTAAACTCATAAACCTTCATGATCTTTTTCGTGTGCTTGATAAAGGTTTCGCCTAATTAATTTCGTATTTTTAATGAAAATACTGAAGTGCATCTATATATAATTCTTGGATGATTTATAAATAATATCATTATTATAAAAGGTGTTTAAAAAAATTTTTAACAAAAAATAAGCTTAGCCGGGACCCGGCTAGATGCTTGCGTCGAGGAAGCTTGATAAACAGTCGGCGAAAAGGCGCTGATTTCGGAAATCATCTGAAACTTTCATAAATTAAAAAACCACAGGTACACTAAATAAAGACTTGGTTATACAGCATGATTTTTAATTGTTTAATACTGAAAACCCAATGGATTGAAGAAAATATGGGTCACCCCTGCCTAATAATTGGCTATTCGATACCCCGATAGATGTTTGCGGCGGGGAGGTTGACAGACAGTAGGCGGTAAGGAAGGCGGATTTTAGCATGTAGTTTTTCAAATAAAAAAATATAGATCTAAAATAGAATAGGATTTTTTCCAAGTATTTTAGAAAATTTTAAGATTTGTGTGATATTTTTTTTTAAGTTCTAAGAAAATTATTCATGGAAATGCAGGAACCGCAGATAAACGGTGAACTCTTCTATAAAAGAGAAAACGAGAGACCGATACGGGGTGAAAAATATTTGTCAATTAAAATGAGGTTTCTGTTGTCCTATGTTGGCGTAATTCTTATTTCCATCACTTTATTTTTAGCAGCTGGATTTTTACTTATTTTTGCAATAACAGGTGATGTAAAATCAATAGAGCATCTATATAAAAACTCTTATCTCCAAAAACCTTTGACTGCAGCAGAAGAAAGTGTGTTTCTCGATTTAAAGCTTTTGGCAAAAAATAACCCTGAACAGCTTCTGAACGAAGAGCAGCTGAAGAAGCTTGAACATGGTGATATTGAGATTGTCGTTAGAAAAGTTAATGACATTGAGTATGCGTCCCCCGCACTTGATAAGCTAGGCTTGGTTCAATCACTTCCCATGTTCGAAGAAACGAACATCAATACACGGGACACAATCAAAATGAAAGACTCTTTTTTCACTTATGTGAAGTTTGATTTTTATTTTTCGGATAAAAGTGAAGGAAGCATTTTTGTCATGAGAAAGGCAAGTTCCTATGCCGAGCTGATTCGGGAGTCATTTCCCATTTTATTCTTCCTATTGTTATTATTGTTTGTAATGATTATTGGACTTTTAAATTATTTAGTTTCAAGAAGCATCATCAAACCTATCTCAATACTTAAAGAGGGAGCGGAGCGGATAAAATCAGGAGATTTAAACTTTGAAATCGAAGCGACTTCGAATGATGAAATCGGACAATTGAATAGGGAATTTGAGGAAATGAGAAAAAAGTTAAAAGAGTCCATAAACCTCCAGCTTCAGTATGAGGAAAATCGCAAAGAACTTCTTTCCAATATTTCTCATGATTTGAAGACACCCATCACTTCGATTGTGGGTTATGTTGAGGGGATAAAAGACGGGGTAGCGAACACCCCGCAGAAAATGGATAAGTATTTATCGACGGTATACCTGAAAGCAAGGGATATGGATTCATTGATAGATGAATTGTTTTTATTTTCAAAGTTGGATTTGAAAAAGGAACTATTCACTTTTGAAACGATCAGAATGGATAAATATTTGAAAGACTACGTAGAAGAGCTTCAACTGGATTTACTTCAACAAGGAATCCAAATTGAACTTCAACAGCTGTATAAACCGATATACGTGTCAGCGGATAGAGAGAAACTGAAACGCGTATTGGCCAACCTGATCAGCAATTGTGTAAAGTATATGAATAAAGATGAAAAACACATTTCCATTTCTCTGCATGAAGGACTATATGATGTAGTTGTACAAGTAACAGATAATGGTTATGGAATAGAATCTTCCGCTTTGCCTTATATTTTTAACCGCTTTTATCGGGCTGAGCAATCTAGGAATTCCCTGACAGGTGGAAGTGGTTTAGGACTTGCAATCGCAAAAAAAATTATCGACGAGCATGGAGGAGATATCTGGGCTACCAGTGAGATAGGAAAAGGTACAAGTGTTTTCTCTTCCATAAAGAAAGGTGAGGAAATGTGAAAAAGATATTACTTATTGAAGACGAAGTCAGTATTGCAGAATTGCAAAGGGACTATTTGGAAATTAGTGATTTTAGTGTCGATATTCAACATACTGGTGATTCAGGTCTCCAACAGGCCCTTCAAGGAAATTATCATTTAATCATTTTGGACATCATGCTTCCGGGGTTAAATGGCTTTGAGATATGCAAACAAATACGTGCTGTCAAAAAAATCCCGATTTTGCTTGTATCTGCGAAAAAGGAAGATATTGATAAAATTCGGGGGCTTGGACTAGGAGCGGATGATTATATTACAAAGCCCTTTAGTCCAAGTGAACTAGTTGCAAGAGTGAAAGCGCACTTAGCGCGTTATGAACGTTTATCAGGAAGTCACCCCAAATCTAATTCAATCTATGTTCATGGAATTTCAATAGATAAGTCAGCACGCAGGGTTCACATAAACGGGGAGGTGGTCCCGTTTACAACAAAGGAATTCGATACTTTAGTGTTTTTTGTCATGCATCCTAATCAAGTATTAAGTAAAGAGCAGCTCTATGAAAATATTTGGGGATTGGAATCAGCTGCGGATGTTTCGACTGTCACTGTCCATATCAGGAAACTACGTGAAAAAATTGAAAGAAATCCTGCACATCCTAAATTTTTGGAAACTGTTTGGGGAGCGGGGTATCGCTTTAATGTTTAAATAGTATATTTTATGACCCGTCACGAAGGTGACGGGATTTTTTTATAAAACCTTAAGAAACTTTATGAGTAAGTTAATCATTTTTTAAGAAATTGTTTAGAGGGAGTTTAAGATTAAGCTCTAATATAATGGAGACGGATTGAGAAAAGAACTAAAAATAAAAGGGAGAAAAATAATCATGCAAACTCAAACACATTTATAGCACAAGTCATTTTGGTGCATCAAGATGACGGAAAATCGATTTGGGCAGATGAAAGGATGGTGTGTTTCATGTGGAGACGGCTAACGATTGTCATCGGATGCCTATTCATCCTTCAAGGGTGTGCCTTAGATAGCGAAAGAGAGCCAAATAATCAGCAAAAGGAGTCAGAAAAGGGAATGAATGAATTACTGATTCAAGCAGTAGAACGAAAAGAAACGGAAGGAATAAGGAGTTTGATTGAGGAAGGTGCAGATATTAATACACAGGACTCGGCAGGGCGAACCGCCACTATGATTGCGATTTATAACAACGATGCAGAGTCTGCAAAAATCCTTATTGAAGCAGGTGCAGACGTCAACATTCAGGATGAAATGAAAAATAGCCCCTTCTTGTATGCCGGTGCTGAAGGTTATCTAGATATAGTTAAACTTACGATTGAGGCAGGTGCCGACCCATCCATAACCAACCGTTATGGAGCAACGGCTTTAATCCCTGCTTCGGAACATGGATATGTAGAGGTTATTAAAGAACTCCTAACTAAATGTAGAGGTTTCGGATTGATTACTTAAAAATTCAGCATAAGATGTTGGATTTATTCCTTGAGAGATGTTGCTTGCTATGTCTAAGCTGCTCATAGCGATTGTTTTCTCAACCGTATCATTTGTACTTTTATACATTAATAATAAACTTCCAATTAATGTAATGATCATGCCTGTTAAAAGAACAAAACCTATTTTCGCACTGAGTTTATTCATCTTTGTTTATTCCTTCCCCGTGTTATATATTTACCATGTGTTATATATCGGTAATAATTAAATTTATTTAATGAGTCCTTTTTAAAACCCTCGGGTGGAGTTTTTATCCTTCAGATTTCAATCTGTTGTAAGAGGGGTTCATATTGATTTTCCATCCTATAAATATTCTAATATAGAAAAAAACGACTTTTATCTTTCCCGTTTTGTTTCTAAAAATCTCAACTGTAAATATTAATTAGAGAAATGGAGAATTTGTTAAATTGTTAAATTGTTATAAAATTCAAAAAATGGTTTGACATTAATAAAAATGGGAGCTTATAATCAACGTAAGATGTAAAATTCGAAAACTGAGTTTTATATTATAGAACAAATTAATCGTTAATTTTAGTAAGGTAATGGCTTAAAAAGTGAATCAACTTGTGAAACGTAATGAGAAGTGAAGTGTTTTTTCCTCACTCCGAATAAAACAAAAACCAAGTTTTATATTATAAAACGATTTGATTTTTGCTTATACAAGGGTGAGTAGAAGTTTTAAAGATCAGCCTTAAATGATAACGCTTACAAAAAACGGGGAGGGTTTTTATTGAAAAAAAATAAGCTATTTGTATTTTCCACAAGCTTAACTATTGCGATGACATTCCTTTTATCAGGATGTGGTGGAGGTGAGGGAGAAAAAACCAGTGGATCTGGAGTTGAAAAGAAAACTATAAAAGTGGCACATTATTTTGCTGAAAATCATCCTCAAAACATTGCTTTGAAAGAAAAGTTTAAAAAATTGGTTGAAAAGGAGAGTAATGGTGAACTAGAGGTTCGGATTTATGCGAACAGTACATTAGGTGCAGAAAAAGAATTTTATGACGGCGTCAGAAACGGAACGATCGAAATGGGTGTTCCAGGGCTAATTATGCAGTCGGACATTCCTAAAATGGGTGTTCCGGAATGGCCCTTCCTATTCAGGGATTACGATCATGTAAAGAAGGTATTGAATGGACCTATCGGAGAGGAATTGACAGAAGAGCTTGATCCAAAGCATGGGGTGACACCGCTCGCATGGAGTGCTAACGGTTTTAGGATGTTTTCGAGTAATCGTCCAATTAAGAGTATGAAAGATTTTGATGGACTTCGACTTAGAATGCCGAACATCCCGAATTACATAAAATTAGGTGAATCATTGGGGGCAAACGTTAGCCCATTGCCTATTTCAGAAGTTTTTACCGCACTTGAACAAAAAGTTGTAGATGCTCAGGATAATCCCATAGCCACACTGAGATCCTCGGGGTGGAATGAAGTACAAAGTGATGTACTAGAATCCAAGCATATGTTCAGCCCCAATATTTACATTATCAATAGCAAATTCTATAAAGGGCTAACAAAAGAGCAACAAAAAATCATTCAAAAAGCAGCAAAGGAGTCGGCAGCATATGAGTTTGAATTGATGGAAAAAAGTTATGAAGATGACAAAGCTTATCTTAAGGATAATGGAATCAAATTCACTACGCCTGACAAAGACTTTTCAGAAAAAATGTTAAAAGCATCTCAACCTGTTTATGATGAGGCCTTTGAGGAAAATGACTGGGCGGAGGAGCTCGTCGGAAAAATAAAAGCAGAATGAAGCAGGCGCTCTAGTTAGTAAAGGGGGAGATGTATAGGTGAATAAAATATCCAGAATCTTGGAAAGTTCGTTGAACATTATTATGGCAGCTGCTTTAGCGATAATGGTCGTACTCGTGTTTGGTAATGTGGTCCTCCGTTATTTCTTTAATTCAGGGATTACTTGGTCAGAAGAAATGTCAAGGTATCTCTTTATTTGGTTGACGTTCCTCGGCGCCATCGGAGCTTTCAAAAACAAAGAACACTTAGGTGTAGACATGGTCATTAAACGGCTCCCGAATAAGATGAAAAAAGTGGTTCTAGTTATTAGTGATTTGATGATGTTATTCGTTCTTATCCTGATCTTGGATGGAAGCTGGAAAATGACTATGATAAACATTGATAGTGCTGCACCGGCCACTGGAATGCCACTGGCATTTGTATATGGGACAGGTATTCTTGTAAGTGTTTCAATGGGAAGCATGATCATTTTCAATTTGTATCGGATTTTCTTCAATAAAATTAAAGACGAAGAATTGGTGATGATAAGTGAGTCTGAAGAGCTAATTTCCCTCCATACTGATGAATTTGAGTCAGATATTAGGATAGTTAAGGAGGAGAAGCAGGGATGATAGGTGTATTCGTCGGATCTTTACTGGGAGCCATGGGACTTGGAATACCTATTGCTTTTGCCTTACTTGTTAGTAGCGTAGTGCTTATGTACTTTCTTGGTATTTTTGATAGTCAAATTATCGCACAAAATTTAATCAGTGGCGCGGATAACTTCCCTCTAATGGCCATACCATTCTTTATGCTAGCAGGAGAGGCGATGAATCGGGGCGGTTTATCACGGCGTATCGTTGAGATGGCAATGAAATTGGTGGGTCATATCAAGGGAGGCCTTGGTTATGTTGCGATCATTGCGAGTGTGTTGTTTGCGAGTTTATCAGGATCTGCTGTTGCCGATACGGCCGCGCTTGGGGCTATATTAATTCCAATGATGGTGAAGTCCGGTTATGATGTGAACCGGTCAAGTGGTTTGATTGCATCAGGTGGTATCATTGCCCCGATCATACCGCCAAGTATTGGTTTTATCATTTTCGGTGTCGCAAGCGGTGTGTCCATTACAAAGCTGTTCATGGCAGGAATCGTTCCAGGTGTTTTACTAGCGGTTGGACTTACGGTTACCTGGGCCATTGTTGCACGAAAAGATAAAGTCGCCGTTAACCCTAGAGCTTCAACAAAAGAAATTCTTACTTCTCTTCGTCAAGGTGTTTGGGCTCTATTCCTGCCCGTCATCATCATTGGTGGATTGAAATTCGGTTTATTTACACCGACTGAAGCGGCAGTGGTGGCTGCAGTCTATGCAATATTTGTCGGTCTTGTAATCTATCGTGAAATGAAAGTGAAAGATTTGTATGAGGTCTTTGTACATGCAGGAAAAATGACGAGCGTTGTCATGTTTCTGGTCGCTGCAGCTCTCGTATCCTCCTGGCTGATAACTGTTGCGGATTTACCTGGTCAGGTGATTGGATTGCTGGAGCCATTTATGGATCATCCATTCCTTCTATTAATAATGATAAACCTATTGGTCATCGTAGTTGGAACTGCTATGGATATGACGCCGACAATCCTTATTCTAACACCTGTATTGATGCCGTTGGTGGTCGCTGCAGGTATTGACCCAGTTTACTTTGGTGTCCTGTTTATCCTGAATAACGCCATCGGTTTACTTACACCACCAGTCGGAACCGTGTTAAATGTCATGTGCGGCATTAGTAAAATCAGTATGGAAGATATCATGAAGGGGATTTGGCCTTTCTTGCTCGTGGAAGTAATTGTATTGATCTTGTTGATTTTGTTTCCTTCCTTAGTGCTTGTTCCTCTAGAATGGTTTACCTCCTAACGGAATGAAACTGCTAGTTCGGTTTGTATGCTGATCTTCATCTTATTTTATAGGAGGAAAATGATAATGAATAATTTGTTTAAACGTTTGGCGGTCGGAGTAATATTGCCAGCAGTACTGTTATTAAGTGCTTGCGGAAGCGGACAAAATGAAAGCGCTTCGGCTGACGGTATTCAGAAAAGAACAATCAAAGCAGGGATCGGAAATAGTAAAATGCATCCACAAGGAAAAGGAATGGAGAAATTTAAAGAACTGGTTGAAGAAAAAAGCGGCGGGAAAATGAAAGTCCAAAACTTTTTTGATGCCACTCTCGGAGATGATCAGAAAATGACAGAAGCTCTTCAAGGCGGCTTACAGGAAGTAACTGTTCCTTCAACCTCACCACTTGTTGGCATGATTAAGGAATTTGGAATTTATGACTTCCCATTTGTCTTTAATAATGAAGAAGAAGCTTATACAGTACTTGATGGTGCAGTAGGAAAAAAACTTTTGGATAAATTACCGGAACATGATTTAGTAGGTTTGGGATACTGGGAAAATGGTTTCCGAAACTTAACCAACAGCAAACACCCTGTTAAAACGGCTGAAGATTTCAAAGGGCTTAAACTTCGTACCATGCAAAATGAAGTGCATTTAGATGCATTTTCAAAGTTAGGGGCGAATCCATCGCCGATGGCTTTCTCAGAAGTATTTACTGCACTGGAAACAGGCACTGTTGATGGTCAGGAGAATCCACTAGCAACAATTCAAACGCAAAAATATAATGAAGTGCAAGAATACTTAAGTCTTACAAATCATGTTTATACACCATTTGTATTCCTTGTAAGTAAAAAGTTCTGGGATGACCTATCAGAACAAGAACAAGAAATCATGAGTGAGTCCGCACAAGAGGCTGGAAAGTATCAACGGGAAGTTAACCAAAAAGAAAATGAAAAGGCACTTAATTATCTAAAAGAAGAAGGAATGAAAATCAATGAAGTAGAACCGGAAGAAATAGAAAAAATGAAGAAGGCCATCCAACCAGTGACGGACGAATATGCCAAGAAATTCGGACCAGATCTTGTAGAGGAAATGATGAGCGAAGTTGAAAAAGTACGCGGTAAATAATCCAAATTGTTTGGAGGAAAGAAAATGGATATTATCTCTGAACTTTTACGTGAAATCCAATTACCGAAAATGGTACAAGTGAGGCAGAAATTTCGTACAACTCAAATCGCTGATGTAGCTGGTGAGGTGAAGAAGGCGATAAAAGAAGCAGGTGTCTTATCAAGAATAAATGAAGAAGACAGGGTGGCAATTGCAGTAGGAAGCAGAGGGGTAGCGGACCTTCCTACATTAGTAAGAGAAACGGTGGCTGCCGTTAAGGAGGCGGGAGGTAATCCTTTCATCGTACCTGCAATGGGAAGCCATGGTGGTGCCACGGCGGAAGGGCAAATCGATGTGTTGCTTCAGCTGGGTATTTCAGAAGAAGCGGTTGGAGCGCCTATCAGGTCATCGATGGAAGTTATTAAACTGGATGAGTTGCCAAATGGCCTCCCTGTCTATATTGATAAACTTGCTTACGAATCGGATAAAATCATAGTCATTAATCGGATAAAACCACATACAGCATTTCGCGGACCGGTTGAAAGCGGACTTATGAAAATGATAACGATCGGTTTAGGAAAGCAAAAGGGAGCCGAAGCTGCACATGCATACAGCTTTAAGTATATGGCGGAACATGTCCCTGAAATGGCTAAGGTTTCCTTGTCAAGAGCTCCTATCATATTTGGTCTTGCGTCGATTGAAAACGCTTATGATAAACCGGCGAAAATCGTCGCAGTTCCAGCGGAGGATTTGGAGGTAGTGGAACCGGGACTGTTGCTTGAAGCAAAATCATTGATGCCGAAAATACATTTCAATTCGATGGACGTACTTATTGTAAATGAACTCGGAAAGGACATTTCGGGGGATGGAATGGACCCGAACATAACGGGTAATTTCGCCACACCATATGCTACCGGGGGGCCAGACGTTAAACGGACCGTTGTACTTGGACTTACTGAAAAAACTCACGGTAATGCGAATGGCATTGGCATGGCAGATATGACGACAAAAGCCGTCATGAAAGAAATAAAATGGGAAAAAGGGTATGCCAATGCACTCACCAGCACAGTCACAGATGTAGTAAAGCTTCCGATGTTTTTGGATACGCAGGAATTGGCTGTAAAAGCTGCCATCAAAACATGCAATGCCTTCGATTTGAATAAAGTGAGAATCGTAAGAATTAAAAACACGCTTGAAATCGGTGAAATTTGGATTTCTGAAAGCATGATGGAAGAAGCTTTAAAGAATGAAGATATAGAGATCTTGTCAGACCCAGAAGACTTGGCACTGGACTAAAAATCTTCTTTACTATTTTCATAGAACGAAAGAAATGATTTGAACTCAGAAAAGGAGTGCTGAAATGACACACCTATATCCACTAATTGATAACGAAATAAACCCTTACCGCGATAATGTGCAGGGAAAAGCAAATGAACCTATTACGGTTGCAGGTCTGTTGGACCGTTCGAAGCTGACGCTAGGCACCACATATGAAGGGGGGAAGCCTGATTGGACGCTTGAAGAAATTTATATGCGGCTCGAGAGGAATGCCCCGCGTATCGCAATAATCGGTGGTTCGTCCGATCATCCGGCCCATATAATGGATTACCAAACGTCAGCACGGGCAGCAATCCGCATTTGGCAAAACGGCGGCGTGCCGTTTCATTTCTCGACACCGGTAATGTGTGATGGCACTGCACAAAACAATCAAGGAATGAGTTACTCTCTCCAGAGCCGAAACGCGGTTGCACAAATGGTTGTCAACCAGCTGGAAGCTCACAGTTATCATGGTGCATTCGTCATTCAAGGGTGTGATAAGCAGCCTCTTGGTGTTGTAAGTGCACTCGCCCATGTTGATCGTGTTCGCCGAAACCGTGGTGAAGCACCCTTTTTCGCAACATTCGCACCTGCTCACGTATTGGAAGGCGGTTCGATTCCAGCTGACGTAATTGAAGAATTGGAAACTCTTGCGAAAAATGCGGAAAGCAAAGGAGCAGCCGATGTAGCCGTAGATTTACGAGATACGATGGCATATATATTGCAATGTTCATCGAATACTGCTTTCCAGGGCGTGTTTGAACGGGCCTATGAACGAGGAATATTGACGAAGGAACAGCATAAATACTTTGAAATGAGACTTGCTGTCGCAACATGTGACGGGCAGGGAGGTGTATGTGCATTTAATGGTACGGGGAATAGTTCACGTCATTTAGTGGCAGGCATGGGTCTCGTACATCCAGCAGTGGAGCTGTTGACCGATCCGCCAACACAACGCCAGATTAACTCGGTGCTTGATAGCTTTGCCGACATGATAAACGAAGAGCGCTACGGCGTGGCCAACATTGTCGCTGCGAACATAAAAAATGCAATCCGTATACACAGCGCATCGGGTGGTTCTACTAACTTAATGATGCATATTGTCGCAGGCATGCTTTATGCAGGATTCAAATTCAGTTTATGGGACCTTGACCGCATTCATCATTCACATCCAATTCCTGACTTATTTGATTACAGTTTGACAGAAGGAAGGGACATTTATTCACTTGCGATGCAGTGTTGCAGCGGGAAAAGCAGAGGAATGGAAACACTTTTTCATGAACTTATTGAGAATGGTGTACCAATGGATCAGGATGCTCCGACTGTCGCAGCAAAAACTTGGAAAGAACGTCTTTCGATCACAAATAGCCTAAAAGCAGTTAATGTTAAGAAAAATCAGGTCATTTTATCCAATCCACGACGTGGATTCAGCGGTGTTGATGTATTAAAAGGAAACTTCTTTGAAAGCGCCGTTGTAAAAATCAGCGGAATGCCGACACCACAGCTTGACCAATTCGACGATAAGCTTGCATTTGTCCTTTATTACGAAAATGAAGATGATGCAAATAAAAGCCTGCTCGATTCAAATCTGCTTTCAAAAATAAAAGAGCAAAAGCTTTTCGAACATAATCTATTGCTAGAATCTCTTAAATACAACAATGAGTCGGAATGGTCTCTTCTAAAAACCGCTACCTATGGGGAATTATTTGACAGGATGGTTGAAGCCGGCACATTGAAAATTGCGGTTATTATCTCAGGGCAGGGGCCAGTGGCATTCGGAATGCCGGAAATGTTTACACCAATGCAACACATCAATGCAAATCGTGTTATGAAAAAAATCGCTACAATCATTAGCGACGGCCGCTATTCAGGAGTCACATATGGAGCTGCCATAGGGCATATGACACCGGAAGCGTATGAAGGTGGCGGCATAGGTTTACTTAAATCAGGGGATGTAATTCACCTTCAGCTTCGTGATCGACGAATTGATTTTGTAGATTCTACTAAACTTCATTCTGGAAAGGTGATTCATGATTTTGCGGATCATTTTAAAGAAGAAAGACAATCATTGGCAGCTGAACGCAAGCAGCGGATGAAAGTTAGACAGAAAATGGTTGCGGCAAGCAACAGGATGTTTGGGCATACAGATGCAGCAAATGGTGTTGTTCCAATCGCTGTCATTGAGGATGCGGTACTTGATTATGAACAAGATATTATAATCCATGAAAAAAAAGTAGAAATAAAGTGAGGTATGCTCGTCATAAATCCGATAAGATAAAGGTAGACAGAATGAAAAGGAGTGAGGAACGATGCCTATCATCCAATCGGTGGAGCGTGCCTTGAAAATATTGGATTTATTTGATGAGCGTGAGCGTGAACTAACTATCACAGAGATAAGTAAGAGAATGAATTTACATAAAAGTACGGTTCATTCACTATTAAAAACCTTACAGGAGCATCACTATATTTCACAAGGCGAAGAAAATGGAAAATACTCGCTAGGATTAAAGCTATTGGAGAGGGGAAGCGTTGTTGTGACCCATCTCGATTTGCGCAATGTAGCAAGAAAACATCTTGAAGGGCTTTCAGCAACAACGAATTTGACGCTGCACCTTGTCATATTGGACGGGCAGGAAGGTGTCTATGTCGATAAAGTTGAAGGTACTGGGGTAACGGTCCTGTATTCCCGTATTGGCCGTCGTGTTCCGATTCATACAAGTGCAGTTGGCAAATCTCTTGTTGCAACCAAAACGGATAGTGAACTGGATTTGCTCTTGGACGGCTATGATTATACGGGACCGACAGAAAAATCGATTAGATCCAAGGAACAGTTTTTAGCCGAAATCGAAAAAGCACGCATTAATGGTTATTCAATGGATAATGAAGAAAATGAACCGGGCATTTTCTGTCTTGCCGTACCGATAAGAGATTATTCAGGAAAGGTAATCGCTGCAATGAGTGTATCGATGCCTGCTTCGAAAGTAAACGAAGAAACACAAGAGTATTATGTACGTCTCTTAAAGGAATGCAGCAATAAAATTTCGCAGGAGCTCGGTTATGAATATCAAAAAATATAAAAAAAGGATTGCCCTAAGGAGGAACTAGCAAATGAGAATTATTCGCTATGTACATGAAAACAAAAAACAACTTGCTGCCGTGACAAACGAAAACAATGTGGTGGACCTTCCATTTACTGATTTTATGTCGTTGATTACAACGGCACGCCATGAAAACAGAACGCCGTTTGACATTGTAAAACAAATTGTCGCTGAAGGGAAAAAGCAGCCATTGGAGGGTCTTCAATTAACAACGCCTATCGACGCGCCGGAAGTATGGGCATCAGGCGTTACGTATAAAAAAAGCAAGGAAGCACGTAACTACGAAGCTACGCAAGGAAAGCTGGACCGCCAAACATTCTATGACAAAGTTTATGATGCAGAGCGTCCTGAGATTTTCTTTAAATCAACTGCAGCAAGAACCGTAGGACCGAATGACCCGGTATATTTGCGTTCAGATTCAAAATGGCAAATTCCGGAGCCGGAGCTTGGTCTTGTCATCGATAAAAAGGGAACGGTGCTTGGATATATCGCAGGTAATGACATGAGCTGCCGTGATATTGAAGGTGAAAACCCGCTTTATCTCCCACAGGCAAAGGTTTGGAAAAACTCTTGTTCCATTGGACCCGCCATCTTGTTAAAAGAGGCTGTTCCAGATCCATACGAGCTTAAAATCATGTGCCGGATTTTTCGAAATGAAGAAAAAGTATTTGAAGGTGAAGCGAAAGTAAACCAACTGAAACGAAAGTTGGAAGAGCTCGTCGACTATTTAGTTTTAGATAATACTGTATTTGACGGATCCGTTTTACTTACAGGTACTTGCGTGGTTCCGCCAAATGAATTTACATTGAAAGGCGATGACCGGATTGAAATCGAAATACCAGGGATAGGGGTATTAAACAACCCGGTCATCCAAAGTAAAGCAGTTCAAACCATTTAAGGGGTGACAAAATGAGCGAGTATAAAACACTTTACCTAAGTAGGGAAGATAGTGTAGCTGTCGCTTTATCCGAAATCCCTGCAAACACATCAGTAGTTGTGAAGTCAGACCTTGAAGAACTTGTCGTACCCATTCTTGAACCGATCCGTTTTGGACATAAGTTCGCAGTCAAGGCCATCAACCAAGGAGAAGACATAATTAAATATGGGGAAGTCATAGGTGCAGCCTCAGCTTCTATTCCCGCTGGTGCACATGTTCATGTACACAATTTAGAAGGCAAAAGAGGAAGGGGTGACAAAATTGCTGAATGAAAAAATGCAGTTTTGGGGCTACCGCCGTCCGGATGGCCGCGTCGGTGTACGGAATCATGTACTGATTTTGCCAACGATAACATGTGCAACTCAAACAGCTCAGCGCGTCACAGAATTGGTGAGCGGAACCGTCACATTCATTCATCAGCATGGCTGTGCGCAAGTGGGCACTGATTATGATCAAACGGCCCGAACCTATGCGGGAATGGGTATGAATCCAAATGTATATGGTGTCATAGTACTCGGACTTGGCTGTGAAACACATCAGGCGCACCGTATTGGGGATGAAATTGCCAAATGCGGTAAACCAGTGAAAACTGTATCGATCCAGGATCATGGAGGCACTCTTCAAACCATTGCCGAAGTATCTAAAATCGCGGTCAAAATGGTCCAGGATGCCTCGATGGTGCAACGGGAATTATGTGATTTTAGCGAGCTGATTGTCGGCACAGAATGCGGTGGGTCGGATGCATGCTCCGGCTTATCGGCGAACCCGGCAGTCGGACGTACTAGCGATTTGGTAGTTCAGCAAGGGGGAACCGCAATATTAGCGGAAACGACTGAACTCATCGGTGCAGAGCATTTGATCACAAACAGGGCGGCAAATGACCAGGTAGCAAAAAAAGCTTATGCGGTTATTAAAATGATGGAAGACCGCTCGATTCAAATGGGCGTAGACATCCGCACCGGAAATCCAAGTCCGGGAAACATTGAGGGAGGTCTCAGCTCACTAGAAGAAAAATCCCTGGGGGCAGCGACAAAATCAGGTACAACCAGATTGGAAGAAGTCATTGATTATGCCCAGGTACCCACAAAAAAAGGGCTAGTATGGATGGATACGCCTGGCCATGACATTGAGCAATTGACGGGTATGGTCGCAGGCGGTGCCCAAATCGTTCTCTTTACAAGTGGAAGAGGCACGCCGACTGGTTCTCCTATTTCACCCGTCATAAAAATCTCGACTAATACACCAATGTTTGACAGGATGAATGAAAATATGGATTTAAATGCTGGTACGATCGTTGATGGTTTAGAAACCGTTGATGAAGTGGGCAGGCGCATCATGGAAGAAATTCAACATGTTTCTAACGGGAAACTAACAAAAGCGGAGATATTAAAGCAGCATGACTTTGGTATATGGAGAATTGGACCGACATTCTAAAACGAAAAAGGAGCTAAAGACTATGATATCAACTACATTTGCAACGAAAACATATAAAAATTTCATTAATAATGAGTGGGTGAATGCATCTTCTGGAAATACAATCCAAAGCATTAATCCTGCGGACAAAGAACCGGTTGGCTACGTACAAAGCTCAACCGAAAAAGACTTGAATAAAGCTGTAGCCGCAGCGCATAAGGCAAAAAGGGATTGGCGCAGGCTCGGCCAGTCTGCACGTGGGCAAATCCTTTTCAAAACGGCCAATATATTGGAAGAAAATCTAGATGAAATTGCCGAAACCATGACTCGCGAAATGGGTAAAACGTTACCTGAAGCAAAGGGTGAAACGGCACGGGGTGTTGCAATCCTGCGTTACTATGCTGGGGAAGGAATGCGGAAAGACGGCGATGTAATACCATCATCCGATAAAGATGCTCTAATGTTCACGAAACGCAGCCCACTAGGTGTTGTCGGGATAATCACGCCATGGAACTTCCCGGTAGCAATACCCATCTGGAAAATGGCTCCTGCTCTTGTATATGGCAACTCAATCGTATGGAAACCTGCTACGGAGGGAGCCGTTACGGCAGCGAAAGTCATGGAATGCTTCACAAAAGCAGGCTTCCCTGAGGGCGTAGTGAATTTTATTACCGGTAAAGGATCGATCATTGGACAAGGACTCATCGATCATCCGCTTTTAAATGCGATCACATTTACCGGTTCTGAAAGTGTCGGTCAGAGCGTCGCAAAATCAGCTTCCGCCCGCGGGATAAAATATCAGCTTGAAATGGGTGGCAAGAATCCAGTCATCGTAACGAAAGATGCAAACATCGACCAAGCTGTCGAGGCGGTCATCAGCGGTGGATTTCGTTCTTCCGGCCAAAAATGCACAGCTTCAAGCCGTGTTGTCGTTGAATCGTCAGTCTATGATGAATTCAAACAAAAACTGGTAAAGGCAGCAGGGGAAATTACAGTTGGCAACGGTCTTCAAGAGGGTATTTGGATGGGCCCATGTGCAAGCGAAAGCCAGTTCAAAACGGTGACAGAGTACATTGAAAAAGGCAAGCAGGAGGGCGCAAAACTCATACATGGCGGGGAGATATTAACTGGCGGAGACTATGATAGGGGCTTTTTCATCACACCAGCGATTTTTGAAGACGTGACGTCCGAAATGGAAATTGCACAGGCAGAAATTTTTGGACCAGTTATCGCGCTTATGAAAGCAACAGATCTGGTCGAAGCGATTGACTTGGCAAATAATACGAAGTACGGATTGAGTGCATCAATCTTCACATCAAATATTAGTTCAATTTTGGAATTCATCGATGAAATTGAAGCAGGTCTTGTCCGTATTAACGCAGAAAGCGCGGGCGTAGAGTTGCAAGCCCCATTCGGAGGCATGAAGGCATCAAGCACGGGTTCGCGAGAGCAAGGTGAAGCGGCGAAAGAATTTTATACGGCCATAAAAACGGTTTTTATTAAAGGTTCTTAACAAGTATAAGGGAGGTTTCCATGTTTGAAAATCTCTCTTTCTTCAAAAAACATTGCGAGGTGCTTGATGAAAATCATAAAAATTTCTTTATACAAAGTTCCGCCCCGCTGGCTGTTTTTAAAAATCGATACGGATGAAGGCATTTCCGGATGGGGAGAGCCTGTCGTGGAAGGCCGTGCTGAAACGGTTAAAGCAGCAGTTAACGAACTGACTGATTATTTGATAGGGAGAAATCCGAACGACATTGAAGATATCTGGCAAACGCTTTATCGAGGTGGATTTTACCGCGGTGGCCCAATTTTAATGAGTGCCATTTCCGGCATTGAGCAGGCATTATGGGATATAAAAGGAAAATACTTCGATATTCCTGTATACCAAATGCTCGGCGGCAAAGCACGTCAAAAAATTAAAGTGTATTCATGGGTCGGAGGAGATCGACCTGTGGATGTCGTTGCTGCCGCAATTGAAAAACAGAAAGAAGGCTTCCTTGCTGTCAAAATGAACGCATCAGAAGAAATGAATTACATAGATAGCTTTTCGAAAGTAGAAGCGGTCATCGAACGCGTTGCTTCAATCAGGGAAGCGGTTGGCAACGACTTTGGCATCGGTGTGGATTTTCACGGGAGGATTCATAAAACGATGGCAAAAGCGATTGTAAAAGAACTGGAACCTTACCGTCCCATGTTCATTGAAGAACCGGTGCTCCCGGAAAACAATGAAGCACTTCGTGAGATTGCCTGGCATACTACGTGTCCGATTGCGACGGGAGAAAGAATGTATACGCGCTGGGGCTTTAAGCAGCTACTTCAAGATGGTTATGTCGATATAATTCAGCCGGATCTGTCTCATACAGGTGGTATTTTAGAAGGGAAAAAAATTGCCGCCATGGCAGAAGCGTATGATGTAGCCATTGCGCCGCACTGCCCGCTCGGTCCGATGACACTCGCTTCATCCATTCATCTGGACGCAACGACACCGAATTTCATTATTCAGGAGCAAAGCCTTGGTATTCATTACAACGAAGGCATGGACATTCTCGATTATATGAAAAATCCAGAATTATTCGACTATGAAGATGGTTATGTGAACATTCCTGATAAACCGGGTCTTGGTGTGGTAATCGATGAGGAAAAAGTGATGCAGGCAGCAGAGACCGGACATGATTGGAAGAACCCAATTTGGCGAAATGAGGACGGGAGCATCGCTGAATGGTAATAAAAGGAGGAAAAATAATGGACTTTCATGGCATCATTCCACCGGTAGTCACCTTATTTGATGAAACGGGGAACTTGGATTTGGAGTTGAACAGAAGGTATATCGACCTATTAATCTCACGGAATATTGACGGTATTTTGTTGATGGGCAGTTCAGGTGAGTTCTCCTCACTTACAACTGAAGAAAGGAAATTATATGTACGCGAAATGTTAAAGTACATTAACGGAAGAGTGCCAGTTATGGTCGGAGTCGGGCATACCGCATTAAAAGAGGTGCAAGAACTGACTTCTTATGCAGAAAAGCATGGAGCGAACGGTGTTCTCGTAGTCAACCCATATTACTGGAAGCTGTCTGACGAGCAATTATACCGACATTTTTCCAGTGTGGCGAACCATACTAATCTGCAAGTTTTCATTTATAACATCCCGCTCTTGACAGGTCAAAACTTATCCATCGAACTGATTAAAAAATTAGCCGAAGATCATTCAAACATTGCAGGTATTAAAGAGACGGTCAGTGATTTCGGCCACCTTCGTCAAGTGCTGGCTGAAGTGAAGAAAGTTCGCAGTGATTTCAAAGTCTTCTCCGCTTTTGACGAGCATTTGCTTCCGGCCCAAATGATTGGAGCAGCGGGAAGCATTAATGGAAGCGCGGTCTTTGCCCCGGAAATATCCGTACATTTATATGAATCGTATCATAAAGGAGATCTCGCTGAAGCCCAGAAAAATCATCAAGTGATTTCAAAACTGATGGATGTGTACAATTACGGTCCGACATTTTTTACAGCCATGAAGGAAGCTGTTCATCAGCGCTGGTTTGACGTTGCTGCTGGTCACCGTGCCCCATGCGATGTATACCCTGCTGATTTGAGTGACAAAGTAGCTGCTCTCTTAAAAAATATAGATATGAAAGAAGGCGTCCAAAAATGAAAGAATCACGCGACTTGCTCGAAACGTTAGGCTACCCATCTACTGATCTTAAAGAACTTCCTACATCAACGAAAACATTTCCAGACGGTGCTCAATACCGCATTGAACTGCCAAGTGTAGAAGGTCCAGCGGCCCTAAAAGAAACATTGAAAGAAATTGACCGGCTTGGTTTGACTATTCACCGGATATCCCAGGGCAGCGGCATCATGCTTCAAACGGATGAAGAAATTAAAGAAATGTGTGAAATGACAGCAGAGCGCGGTATGGAGCTCAGTTTGTTTGTCGGTCCCAGGGGTTCTTGGGATGTCAGTGCGGGGCCGCTTACGCCAGGAGGTAAATCCCAGGGAATCCGCCATGAAGGATCGGACCAGCTTGTTTATGCCATGGAAGACTTGAAAAGAGGAGCTGCACTTGGTCTTCGCGGTGCGTTAGTCGCAGATGAAGGACTCCTACTTTTAACGAAAGAAATGAAAAAACACGGACAGCTTCCGAAAGAATTTGTTGTTAAAGTATCGGTTCAAATGGGTTCAGCCAATCCAGTATCCGTTAAATTAATGGAAGACATCGGAGCGGATACCTACAACGTACCACCTGCATTAACGCTGTCCAAACTTGCAGCGATCCGACAATCAATAAACATTCCCATTGATTTATATGTTGAAGTTCCGGATACCTTCGGAGGCTTTCTTCGCTATTATGAAATACCAGAAATTATCCGTGTATTGGCGCCAGTATACATTAAATTTGGTCTGCGCAATCATCCTGATGTATACCCTTCAGGGAAACAATGGGAAAGTACGAACATCTCACTCGCTCAAGAACGTGTACGCCGTGCCGCAATTGGCATTCAAATGATCGAACGATACTATCCTGAAGCAATAACATCGAAACTCGGTGCAGAAGGACTCGGCATTGCAAAAATTGAAAAGGCAGCAGCGAAATAGATGTCTGGTCTTACTATAAAGGAGTGGAGCCCGAATGACCTTTAAAATATTATTAACGGATTACGAATTTGAACATTTGAAATATGAAGAAGAGATTTTTCAAGAAAGCGGTCTGGAAATCAATTTCATCAAAGCGCAATGCAAAACTGAAGAGGAAGTAATGGAGCATGCAAAAGAAGCGGATGCAATTTTAAATCAATATGCTCCTATCTCAAGACGAGTCATCGAGTCGCTCGAAAACACGAAAATCATTTCCCGCTATGGTGTTGGCGTCAATACAATTGATCTCGATGCCGCTAAGGAAAAGGGGATTACTGTCGCCAATGTACCGGATTATGGCATGGAAGAAGTATCGAATCATGCATTGGCACTTTTACTTTCTTCGGCGCGGAAAGTGACACTGTTAAACAAGGAAGTGAAAAAAGGTAACTGGGACTTTAAAGTGTGTGTCCCGATTCACCGTTTTAACGAACAAACGGTTGGGGTTCTCGGCTTTGGCCGGATTCCGCGCCGTTTCATTGAAAAGGTGAAACCGCTCGGCTTTAAAACCGCTGCTTATGACCCTTTCGTATCGGCTGTAGACATGGCTGCTGTCGGGGTTCAAAAAATGGATCTCGACGAAATTATAGGCGAAGCCGATTATTTGTCGATCCATGTGCCCTTAATTGATGATACATACCACCTGATCAATGAGGAGCGCCTTAAACAGATGAAGAGTAACGCGGTCATCATTAACACGGCACGCGGACCGATAATCGATGAAAAAGCACTTTCCAATGCACTTGAAAAAGGGATCATTTCAGGTGCTGCACTTGATGTGACAGAAAATGAGCCTGTCAGCATCGATAGCCCGCTACTCACAATGGACAATGTCATCATTACGCCTCACAGCGCCTGGTATTCTGAGGAAGCGATGGTTGAACTTCGTCAAAAAGCAGCAAGAAATATCGTTCAGGTCTTAAAAGGGGAAAAAACACCATACGCATTAACCTAAGAAAGGGGAAAAAAATGAAAATAGCGACTTTTTCCGTGCAATCCGAACAGCACATCGGTCTAGTTCAAGATGATCAAATAATTAGTTTAACGGCTCTCTGTCCAGAGGAATTTCCTGCATGCATGAAAAGATTTATAGAACGAAGCAGCGAGTTGCGCACACGTGCTGAACACTTAATCGAGCAACGGATAAATGAGGATGCAATATTCAAAACGTCAGATGTGAAAATCCTGCCGCCAATCGCAAAGCCGGATAAAATCATTTGCGTAGGACTTAACTATTTTGATCATTGTAAGGAAACGGGGATGGAGCCGCCTGCTTCGCCAGTCATTTTTTCAAAATATTCGAATGCGATTACAGGTCATAATGATCCGATTGAAATCCCGATTAATTCAATAGAGGTCGACTTTGAAGCAGAGCTTGCTTTTGTCATTGGAAAAGAAGCGAAACGTGTGTCAGAAGAAGAGGCGGATGACTACGTCTTTGGCTACACGATTATGAATGATATCAGCGCCCGAGATTTGCAATTTCAGGACGGTCAGTGGTCAAGAGGCAAAACGGCGGACACATTTGCTCCATTTGGTCCTGTTATCGTTACAAAAGATGAAGTGGGTGATCCTCACAATCTAGCGATTTCGCTTGAATTAAACGGTGAAATTATGCAGGATTCAAATACAAGCAACCTAATTTTTACGGTTCCGAAAATCATTTCATTTTTATCACAGTCCATGACACTAATGCCAGGTGATTTGATTGCAACTGGCACGCCACCAGGAGTTGGAATGGGAAGGAATCCAAAAATCTGGTTGAAAAACGGTGACCGGATGAACGTCAGCATTGAGAAGATCGGTACGCTTTCTAATCACGTAATAGCATGACAAGAGAAAGAAGATGATGACATGGATGTTGTAACCATCGGAGAAACGATGACAGTGTTTACCCCGAATGAAGAAGGTCCGCTTCGCCACGCCAGATCTTTTTCGATGAAGTTTGCCGGTGCGGAATCCAATGTCGCGATCGGGTTAAGCCGACTCGGTCATAGCTCACGCTGGATTAGCCGTCTCGGTGATGACGAATTTGGCAATGCCATGCAATCGTTCATTCGCGGAGAAGGCGTTGATGTCTCTTATGTAACAAGAGACCCTGATGCGCCTACCGGGGTCTTTTTTAAAGAATTCAGACGGCTGAATGATACCCGGGTTTATTATTACCGGAAAGATTCGGCAGCTAGTAAAATGACCGCGGAATTACTAACTGATCTTGCCATCCAAGATGCCGCTTATCTCCATATTACGGGGATTACCCCTGCACTAGGGAATTCTTGTCAGTCGCTCTTGGATAAAGCGGTCCGCATTGCTAAAGAAAACGGAACAAAAATCGTCTTCGATCCGAATATTCGTTTGAAAATATGGGGTGATGAAAATGAAGCACGTCACATCATAACAAAGTACGCCTCGAAAAGTGATATCGTCATGCCTGGGGTGGCCGAAGCCGAATTTTTATTCGGCTCCCATACTCCGGAGAAATTTGCCGATCATTTTCATGAACTCGGTGTCGAAACAGTTTTACTTAAATTGGGCAAAGAAGGCTCTTTGATTTCAGCTCCGTCTGTACCGAAAACATACATTCCTGGATTCTATGTGGAACGGGTCGTGGATCCCATCGGTGCTGGGGATGCTTTTGCATCCGGTGTACTTTCAGGACTGCTTGATGGACTGCCGCTAGATGAAGCTGCAAGGCGTGGAAATGCCATGGGAGCAATGGCAACGATGGTAAATGGCGATGTTGAGGGTTTGCCGGCCCGTGCCGACCTCGCTTTGTTCATGAGTGGCGGCACAGAGGATGTAACGAGGTAGAAAGGTGGAAAAAATGACTAAACTTGAAGAACTTAAACATGGGAAGCTGGTCGGCGTCATCCGCGGTGCACGCCCCAATCAAATTATACCAATCGCCCGGGCCCTGAAAGAGGGCGGCATCCGAACGCTAGAAATAACAGTGGAAACACCCAAAGTGTGCCATTTGATCGAAAAAGTGAAAGAGGAGTTCGGTGATGATATCATAGCGGGTGCCGGTACAGTATTGGATCCTGAAACGGCCCGTGCGGTCATCATGGCAGGGGCTGAATTTATCTTTTCTCCAACCGTCAATGTCCAAACGATTAAACTGGCGAAGCGCTATGGCGTTATTAGCATCCCTGGTGCGCTCACACCAACCGAAATATTGACTGCTTACGAGCATGGAGCTGACATTATCAAAGTTTTCCCGGCAGATGCACTAGGGGTTAGCTACTTTAAAAATCTTAAAGGACCGCTTCCTCATATTCCCCTTATGCCAACAGGCGGGGTCAACCTTGACAACCTCGCGTCATTTTTTAAGGCAGGGGCCATCGCGGCGGGAGTAGGCGGTTCATTGATCAATCCTGCGAAATTGATTACAGGTGAAGATTACACCAGGCTGACAGAAACGGCAAAAAAATTCTCGGCTATCGTACAAAAAAGCTAAAGCCGTCCAGCGCTTATATGAATATCATTTCAATAAGCGCTGGGAATGAAAGTACGACTGCTTTATTTCCTCCTTTTCAATTTTTTTGTAATCCATCAAGGGTGTGATAATGCTGGTGGGCAGTGGATAAATTCAGATAAACCAGAAAGGGGAAAAGTGATATGTTACTAGAAAAGTACAGAAATCTGCAGGATATTCTTCAAAAAATGGAGTCGGTTGTGGTCGCTTTTTCAGGAGGGGTGGACAGCACGTTTTTGTTAAAAGTCGCTATTGATACTCTGGGTTATGATAATGTGTTAGCCGTTACAGCGGATTCGGAAACCTATCCATCGAGTGAGTTGAAAGAAGCCATTATGCTATCAAAATGGATTGGTGCCAACCATCGTGTCATTCAAACTTCGGAGTTGGCCATTCCTGGATATAAAGAAAACAATCAGAATCGCTGTTACTTTTGTAAAAGTAGTTTATTTGACCACCTGCTTCCTATTCTTGAAGAATATGAATTTAATAATATTATTTATGGAGTTATCGCTGACGATGCTAACGAATTTCGTCCAGGCATGAAAGCAGCTAAAGAAAAAGGAATCAGGGGACCTCTTCTAGAAGCCGATTTATTCAAAGAAGAAATAAGAGTATTGTCCAAGCAAGCCGAATTGCCAACCTGGGATAAACCGTCATTTGCTTGCCTATCCTCACGAATAGCATATGGCGATATCATTACGAAGGAAAAATTGACCAAAGTTGATAAATCAGAGGCTTACATAAAATCACTGGATATTCATCAGGTAAGAGTAAGGACGCATGAGGATACTGCCCGAATTGAAGTTGAACCCGATGATATGCCAAGAGTGCTTCAATACCATGCGGCGATCACGAAACGGCTGAAGCAATTTGGTTATAAGTATGTATCAATGGATCTCACGGGCTATACAAGCGGAAGTATGAATATGGCGCTTAAAAAGGAAGAGATGTCATGATTGACGATATTTTGGAGCAGGTTCAAAAGGGTTCATTGACAGTTGCGGAAGCCAAGGGAAAACTTGCATCCTATGAAAATTTAGGGTTTGTAAAAATCGATCATCATCGGAAAAGGAGACAAGGCTTTCCCGAAATTGTGTTTGGGGAAGGGAAAACAGCTGAACAAATTTTAACGATTGTCCAATCACTGCGGACAAGGAATGATTCCGTGCTTGTGACTCGTATTTCTCGGGAAAAAGCGGTATTTGTACAAAAAGAATGTAATGATTTTGAGTATAACGAGATTGCACGGACACTTGCTTGGGTTAGAGAAAAGCCGAAATCCGTTGATTCATATATTGCAATTGTATGCGCCGGGACATCAGATTTGTCTGTTGCTGAAGAAGCAGCCGTGACGGCCGAAACTCTAGGTATTCCTGTCAGGCGTATATACGATGTTGGCGTTGCTGGGCTTCATCGCCTCCTTGACAATATAGACGAAATAAGGGGTGCTACCGTATCAGTTTGTGTCGCGGGAATGGAAGGGGCACTTCCAAGTGTGTTAGGAGGCCTTGTCACGAATCCAATTATTGCTGTGCCGACAAGTATTGGTTACGGTGCTAATTTTAACGGTTTATCGGCCCTTTTATCAATGCTCAATTCATGCGCATCTGGTGTAAGTGTGGTGAACATCGATAATGGCTTTGGTGCAGCCTACAATGCAGCGATTATATACAAGCTTGTACATAAAAAGGAGGTCAATTGTGATGAGGACTTTATATTTTGACTGCTTTTCCGGCATAAGCGGAGATATGGTTATTGGTGCGTTGATTGATGCAGGTGCAGACCCTGTACAAATGGAAGAAGAGTTAAAAAAGTTGAACATGGATGAAGAATATAATCTGTCATGGGGGAAGGTCGTCAAAAATGGCATTACGAGTACTAAATTTGATGTCATTCTTACCAGTAAATCAGACCAAACACATGAACATAGCCACAGCCATGAACACGAGCACAGTCATGGACACAGTCACAGTCATGAACACGAGCACAGACATGGACACAGTAACAGTCATGAACCTGAGCACAGTCATGGACACAGTCACAGTCATGGACAAGATCACAGTCATGGACACAGTAACAGTCATGGACAAGATCACAGTCATGGTCACAGTCACAGTCATGAACACGAGCACAGTCTTGGACATGAACACAACCATAGCCATGTACCTCACAGCCATCCCGGCAGCCGTACCTACAAACAAATTGTAGAAGTTATCAATGAGGCGAACTTTATTGAATCGGTAGCTAACATGTCACTCGCCATTTTTAAGAAGATTGGTGAAGCGGAAGGGCATATACACGGGCTTCCACTGGAAAAAGTACACTTTCATGAAGTAGGGGCGGTAGACTCGATAATAGATATAATCGGGGCTGCAATTTTAATCGATCAGCTAGGTATTGAATCAGTTCAGTCATCAGCCATTCCAACGGGATCTGGACATATACATATTGATCACGGAATATATCCTGTTCCTGCACCTGCCACTCTTGAAATATTAAAGGGGGTACCGATTGCCTCAAACGATATTCGTTCTGAATTAGCAACGCCGACCGGTGCTGCCATCGCTGCGGTTTTAGCTGGAAATTTCGGCTCGCTTCCACCCATGACTGTCGAATCGATTGGCTATGGTGCGGGCACAAAAACATTCGAAAATCATCCGAACGTCCTTCGAGTTATCATAGGGGAGACTCAATGAACCGCCCGCCTGATCATGAGCATCTTGATGAACAAATGGTGAAAATGGAAGTGAATCTAGATGATATTTCCGGTGAATGGCTGGGGCATGTAATGGATTTGTTGTTCGAATCAGGAGCAAATGATGTATTTTATACGCCAATCTATATGAAAAAAAATCGACCGGGAGTGTTATTGCAGCTTCTTTGTTCACAGCAGGTGATTTCGAAAATGAAGAAGATATTATTTGCTGAAACGACGACTCTCGGGATACGCTACTATCCACTTACCGTGCACAGGCTCGAACGATCATTTTTACATGTACATACACAATGGGGAAAAGTGACGATGAAGAGGGGTATTCATGAGGGATTGACCTTGCAGCAGGCACCTGAATATGAAGATTGCCGTAAAATTGCCTTACAGAACAATATACCTCTTAAAAGGGTGTATGAAGAAGTTTGGAAGTGTCTCGGGGAGGTCAAAGAGAAATGAGTTTGGTGTCGATTCTTACATTAGGATTCCTATTGGGGATAAAGCATTCGTTAGAACCGGATCATGTTATTGCCGTAGCAACGACGGCAGGAAACACGAAAAAATTATCCCGTTCCACTCTAACGGGGGTGTATTGGGGGATAGGCCATACAAGTACGCTGTTTCTTATAGGTGTGCTATTCATTTGGATGAAGGGGGAAATTCCAGAGTCGTTAAGCATGACACTGGAATTCGGCGTTGGCATTATGCTTGTTATGCTAGGGGCGAGAAGTTTATTTAAAGCACGCCCTGATATTAAGAACGAGAAAGATAGATTTCGTCCTTATTTGGTGTCTGCTTTAATTGGTTTCGTCCATGGTCTCGCTGGCAGTGCCGCAATGGTCATTTTAACGATGTCGACCGTAACCGGTATTGGCGAAGGATCTATCTATATCATTATATTTGGTGCAGGGACAATTATTGGCATGCTGTGCTTTACTACCATTCTAGGCATACCGTTTGCTTTGAATGGGAAGGACATCGTTTTAAACCGAATCTTCATCAAAATGGCGGGAGCTATAAGTTTTGCATTCGGAATTTATTATATATACAAATTGGGTGTAGCAGAAGGCTTGTTTGCGCTCTGGGCTAGTTGATTTATTTTATAAGCATGATATTTGACTGTCTAAAACGAATAGTCAGTCTTTTTTATTATATAAGTTCATCAAACCAAGCTTGGTTCCTCAGAAAGAAAAGGACACAACCGACAATAAGCTTGTCTTTACTGGAACACTTCAATGGACATGTTCATGCAAATTTCCGGGTATATTGTAACAGATATGAATCTCCAATTATTATTCAGCAATTATTTGTAGTTGAAAGAAGGGAAGGACAATAAAAATAAGACCCCATGATACTGCCATTTTTATAAGAATGGCAGTGTCGTAGGATCTGTTATCATGTTACAAAGAAAGTCTCGAAATCTAAGTTCTGCTCCGGCCGTTAGGCAGATAAACGTTTATTTTTCTTTTGGAGAATCCATATTTCAATTGCACCAGAGCCAAGCAATACTCCTGAAACAATGAAGATAAGTCCGATGAAATGTGCAGGCACAAGGGCTTCATTAAGGAAAAATGCTGCCCCTAACAAAGAGAATAAGGTGTTTAAGTTAAGAAATATGGATGATTCGGCTGCGCCTACCTTACCAATGGCATAATTATAGCTCATGTGCCCGAGGGCGGTGGCAAAAATAGCGGAGAAAAAGAAAGCTCCCCAGATGGATGGCGGTGCGGTTGCCAGGGAAGATAAGCCCTCTGGTTCCTTCCATAAGCTGATAGCAAAAAGAATAAAAGACCCGATCAGCATCATGTAGCCGGTTAATAATCGTGGATCCATTGTTTTTGAGGCTTTATTAATGAGGATGAAACTCAATGCCTGTGAAAGAATGGAAAGCAAAATATCCACATCCCCAAGATTAATAGAATGAATTCCTCCGCTTCCTGCCATAACGGTAAAACTCACACCCAGGGAACCGCATATAAAGCCAAGCAGCTTGATTAACGTAGGTTTTTTTCGAAAGAAAATCATGGTCAAAATGACAGTCAATATTGGCCCCATGCCCAAAATCAATCCAGCATTCGAGGCGGAAGTCTTCGTCAATCCCTCAGCTAAAAAATAATGATGAAAAACGACACTCAAAAGTGCTCCTCCAAAAACGTAAAAAAGTTCACTTTTTTTAGGAAGGCGTATTAGTCCAAAGAAGAAAAGGATAATAATGACGATAAGAGAAGCAGTAAAAATTCTCATAGATGTTATCGTTACGGGCTGCGTATGCGCAACTAAAATTTTAATAACTGAGACATTTAACCCCCATGTAATCATTATTCCGGTAAGTAAGATGTATATTTTCAAAAAACTCATTCCAAACAACCTTTCAAACTTATTTAACAATTGATATATTATACAACTTTCTCCCAAATTAATAGCAAAGAGTAAATTTGATCGAAAAAAATCTGAAACTGTCAATCATTTAAAGATGAAACAGTTCTTGTTCATTTTCCATAATAAGGTTTATTTATCGTAAATTTAGCTGAAATATCATATGAAATAGTATCGAATAAAAATAAAATTACAAATTATCAAACTTTTCTATTGTTTTTGATAGGGTTTTCATTTACAATTTCCTTATGATTTACCAAACCGGTTTAGTAATTAACTAAATCGATTTAGCTAATAAGCATAATGAAAGTGATATGATCAAATGTTTTTGTTTCCATTTGTGAATGTTCGCAAGAAGGAGGTACTGAATTGTCATCAAAATATGGTGTTTTAACGCTGGGCGACGCCATGATCACGCTAAATCCGGAAGAGACAGGACCTTTAAGATTCGTTAACCGTTTTGAGCGAAAAGTAGGAGGCGCTGAACTGAATTTTGCGATTGGCTGTGCAAGGCTAGGTTTGCGGTCAAAATGGATAAGCCGTTTAGGCAAGGATGAGTTCGGTAAAGTTATTTATAATTTCGCTCGTGGGGAAGGCGTGGACATGAGTGATGTGGCCTATGTAAATGGATATCCAACATCTCTTAACTTTAAAGAGATTCGGGAAGATGGTTCCGGAAAGACATTTTATTACCGCTATCAATCTCCCATTTTAACTTTAAAGCCTGGAGATATAACAGAGAAGATGTTTGAAGGGATTGATATAGTCCACCTTACTGGAGTATTTTTGGCTATAGATCCGAAAAATGTCAACATTGCCAAGAGGGTAATGGAAATTGCAAAACAAAAAAATATACCTGTTTCTTTTGATCCGAATATCCGCTTAAAGCTATGGTCCATCGAGGAAGCAAGGTCAGTTTACTATGATATTTTTCCATATGTTGATATTTTGCTTACAGGTTTAGATGAAATAAGATTGATCATCGGTACTGACTCAAAAGAATCTTTGGCTGAATTCGCGAAGGTGAATGCTATTGATCAGCTTGTCATTAAGGACGGGAAACAAGGTTCAAAACTATATACCAAAAGTGAATGGCATGAAAAAGAAGCTTTCCCTGTAATACCTGTAGATACAGTTGGTGCGGGAGATGGTTATGATGCCGGTTATATTTACGGATACCTTAATGGTTTATCAATTGATGAAAGATTGGCATTCGCAAATGGTGTAGGAGCTCTTGTCACCACTGTTGCAGGGGACAATGAAGGATTACCATATTTGGATGAAGTAATGCCTTTCATACAGAATGAGATTGTAATAGAAAGATAGTAGGCTGAAAGAAATGGGGAGAGAAAATGGCAACAGTAACGATACAAGCCGAGGAAGCAAAACGATTAGTTATACAGCAGCTGACCAAAGTGGGTTTGAATGAAGAAACTGCCGGGAAAATTGCGGAAGTATTGGTTCATGCTGATCTCAGAAATGTCAATTCCCATGGTGTTTTGCGAACAGAGCATTATGTGAACCGTTTACAGGCAGGGGGTATAAATCCCAAAGCCCAGATTTCCTTCCAAAAGACAGGGCCCGTTACCGGTGTAGTTGATGGAGATGATGGATTTGGGCATGTGATCAGCGACGTGGCCATGGACCATGCAATCGATATGGCGAGAGAAAATGGCGTGGGCATGGTGACTGTTTTTAATAGCAGCCATTGCGGAGCACTAAGTTATTTCGTTCAAAAAGCCGCTGATGCAAAGTTGATTGGCATCGCGATGTCACATACCGATAAAATTGTGGTCCCGTTCGGGGGAAAAACATCATTTCTTGGTACCAACCCAATCGCTTACGGAGTTCCTGCCAAAACGAAGAAACCCTATATTCTTGATATGGCTACATCCAATGTTGCATGGGGGAAAATTCTCCAGGCACGCGAAGAAGGAAAGGAAATCCCTGAAGGATGGGGTGTCGATGAACATGGAGCTGCAGTCACGGATCCGAATAAAGTCGTTTCCCTTTCCACTTTCGGAGGCCCGAAAGGCTATGGTCTATCGGTAATTGTAGATGTGTTTTCTGGATTAATGGCCGGTGCGGCATTTGGCCCGCACATTGGGAAAATGTATGACGATCTTGATAAGAAACGGAAGCTGGGGCATTATTTTTGTGTAATTAATCCTTCATTCTTTACTGATACTGATATATTTTTAGAGCAAATGGATCAAATGATTGAAGAGCTGAAACAGGTTGAACCTGCTCCAGGGTTCGATCGCGTATATGTACCGGGTGAGATTGAACAAATCAATGAAGAAAAAAACCTGAAACATGGTATTACGATAGCATCAAGTGTATATGAATTTCTTACAAAGTAGGTGGGAGAAATGAAAGCGGTTCAAGTACGGAAAGCTCATGAACTTATCATACAAGAAGTGGAAAAACCACGGATTTCGAACTCGACGGATGTCCTTGTAAAAGTAAAAAGAGTCGGGATTTGTGGATCGGATATGCATATTTACCATGGTACGAATCCTCTTGCTACGCTACCGCGAGTCGTCGGGCATGAAGTAGCGGGAGAAGTTGTGGAGATTGGACAAGGCGTCGTGGGCATAAAAGTTGGGGACCATGTTGTTATTGAGCCCATCAGTTACTGCGGGAAGTGTTACGCCTGCCGCAAAGGCCGCCAAAATGTTTGTGAAAAACTGTCCGTTTTTGGCGTACATGAAGATGGTGGTATGAGAGAATGGTTCGTCCTTCCCGAGAAACAATTACATGTTGTGGATTCCGCGTTGGCTTGGGAAGAAATAGTATTGGCTGAGCCATATACAATCGGAGCACAGGCCGTTTGGAGAGGTGAAGTGGAGGAAGGGGAAACAGTGCTTATCCAGGGAGCTGGGCCTATTGGGATTTGCATATTAAAGATGGCAAAGCTTCAAGGAGCATCAGTGATGATCACGGATTTAAGTGAGGAACGTTTGGAATTCGCTAAAGAAAGCGGCGCTGATATCATTGTCCATGCGGGAAAAGAAGATGTTCAAAAACGAGTGGAAGAATGGACGAATGGAGAAGGTGCCAACGTGGTCATTGATGCAGTATGCTTGCCGATGACATTTGAATTGTCCTTTGATGTCGTATCAACGGCGGGCCGGATTGTCGTACTCGGTTTTGATGAACGGCCTGCATCAGTTTCCCAACTGCCAATCACTAAAAAGGAAGTCTCGGTTAAAGGATCTAGGTTGCAAACCAATCAGTTCCCAAAAGTAGTTACACTTTTAAATGAAGGAAAAATCAGACAAGAAGGTTTAATTACCCACACATTTTCGCTGGATGATATCCAGGAAGCATTTAATTTTGTGGAAAATCATCCCGAACAAGTTCGAAAAGCGATCATCGTTTTTAATTAAAGGGGGGCAGGATTTATGGACAAACATTCAATCATTCATCGAATAAAGGAAACGAAAGTTGTAGCTGTTATCCGGGGACAGGATGCAAAGGAAGCGGCACAACTGTCTAAAGCAGCTGTGGAAGGCGGTGTTCGGGCAATAGAATTGACTTATACAACACCGGGAATTGAAGAAGCTTTCAATGAACTGCAGAATACGGATGCACTCTTAGGAGCAGGATCGGTACTTGATTCTGAAACGGCTCGACATGCGATTTTAGCTGGTGCCAATTTTATCGTCAGTCCCTATTTTGTCAATGGAGTAGCCGAACTTTGTAATCGATACGGCATTCCCTATATGCCTGGTTGCATGACGATCAAAGAAATGGCTACGGCAATGGAAGCAGGTTGTGATGTTTTGAAGTTATTTCCGGCAAACCACTTTGAACCTTCTTTCATCAAGTCGGTTAATGGTCCACTGCCTAATGTAAGAATCATGCCAACCGGCGGAATTAATTTGGATAACATGAAGGACTGGCTGAATGCAGGTGCGGTGGCAATCGGGATCGGCAGTGATTTGAACAAAGCCTATCAAAATGGCGGCTATGAAGCAGCAGTGGAATTAAGCGGAAAATATATGCAAAAGATTGCGGAATGACGGAGGTGCATGATGAACATTACATTTAGATGGTATGGGAAAGACAATGATACCGTTACATTGGAGCACATTAAACAGATTCCTGGTGTGAAAGGGATAGTTTGGGCACTACACCAAAAACCTGTTGGTGAGGTATGGGAAAAGGAAGAAATTAAAGAAGAAATCGAATATATCCAATCATTTGGTTTTCACACGGATGTTGTAGAAAGTGTAAATATCCATGAATCGATTAAATTGGGTAACGAAGACCGCATGATATATATTGAGAAATACAAAGAGACGATCCGAAATCTCTCGGAAGCTGGAGTGAAAGTCATTTGCTATAACTTCATGCCGATTTTTGATTGGACTCGTACGGAAATGTTCCATCCTTTGGAAGATGGCTCAACTGCCCTATTTTATGAAAAGGCGAAAGTGGATACGTTAGAACCGCAAGATTTGATTCGTACTGTGACGGAAGCTTCCGATTTAACTTTACCAGGTTGGGAACCAGAAAAGATGGATCGAATTTCTGAATTATTCGAAGCTTACAAAACTGTCGACGAAGAGCAGTTATGGGCGAATCTTGAAATATTCCTAAAAGAAATATTACCTGTTGCCGAAGCTTGCGGCATTAAAATGGCTATTCATCCGGATGATCCGCCATGGTCCATTTTTGGCTTGCCAAGAATCATCACCGGAGAATCGAGCTATGAAAAACTGATCTCGATTTCGGACTCACCGTCGAATGCATTTACCATGTGTACTGGATCGATGGGGGCAAACCCTGAAAATGATATGGTCCAAGTGGCTAAAAAGTATGCAAACCGTTCGCCTTTCTCCCATATTCGAAATGTGAAGATTTATGAAAATGGTGACTTTGTGGAAACGTCCCATCATACCCAGGATGGATCCATCAATATACAGGGCGTCGTGGAAGAATTGAATAAGCAGAATTATACTGGTTATGTCAGACCAGATCATGGCCGCCATATTTGGGGTGAAGATTGTCGCCCAGGTTACGGTTTATATGACCGAGCATTGGGAATCATGTATTTGCTCGGATTATGGGATGCATATGAAGCTGGTAAATCAGGTGGGAAATCATGATTCCCATCCATGAAAACTTATCGAATAGGGTGGCAGTGATCACTGGAGGCAGCGGTGTTTTATGTTCGAAAATGGCTGTGGAATTGGCCCGTCATGGTGTCAGGATAGCTATATTGAACAGATCGGCCGAAAAAGGGCAAGAAGTGGTCGAACTCATTGAACAAAAAGGGGGCACTGCGATATCCATAGCAGCAGACGTTTTGGATAGAGCCTCATTGGAGAATGCAAGAGGAAAAATAATAGAAGCGTTCGGAAGAGTGGATCTATTAATAAATGGAGCTGGAGGCAATCATCCTGATGCCATTACAGCTCCAGAGAAATATGGGGAAGAAGCGGAAGGGAAATCCTTTTTTGATTTAGACGAAAATGGTTTCTCCCAGGTTTTTGCCAGTAATTTCACCGGTACATTTTTGGCCAGTCAGGTTTTTGGGAAAGAGTTATTGCAAGTGGAGGCACCGGTTATCGTAAATGTATCTTCCATGAGTGCCTACGCTCCGATGACTAAAGTGCCAGCATACAGTGCGGCCAAAGCTTCGATAAATAATTTTACGATGTGGATGGCTGTACATTTTGCCGAAGCAGGTTTACGGGTGAATGCCATTGCTCCAGGATTCTTTTTGACGAAGCAAAATCGGGATCTTCTGCTTAATGAAGATGGCAGTCTGACAGCAAGGTCTAATAAAATCATTACTTCAACACCCATGAAGCGTTTTGGGCAGCCAGAAGACTTACTTGGAACGTTGCTTTGGCTCGCTGATGAATCCTACTCGGGCTTTGTCACAGGAATTACGGTACCGGTCGATGGTGGTTTCATGGCATACTCCGGCGTCTGAATTCAGCTCCTATAAAAAGGCAAACAAGTTAACGTGATAAATTAGTTCCATGGTATGGGAAAATGACTTTTTTACTGCATCAGAAGGTGATTGTAAAGCTTTACTTATTATAATAGAATATTCCTTATATATTGAAATCACACGACAGGGATGAATGAAATGAAAACCATTACAATTACTGATGTCGCCAATCACGCGAAAGTATCAAAAAGCACAGTTTCCCAATACCTGAACAAACGCTATGAATATATGAGTGAAAAAACCAGGAAAAAAATTGAAGAAACAATCGAAGAGTTAAACTATCAGCCTAATATAATAGCGCGCAGTTTAAAACAAAAATCCACTTTTACCGTTGGGGTAGTGGTTGCCAATATCCTTCACACGTTTTCAACGCAAGTTATTAGAGCGATAGAAAACTACTTTTATGAACAAGGGTTCCATATTATCGTATGCAATGCGGATGACAATCCTGAAAAGGAAAAGAATTATATTGAAATGCTAAGAGCTAAACAAGTGGATGGGATCATCATTTTCCCCACAGGGGACAATCTTGATTTATATCAACGTATGAAGAGTGATCAATTCCCGATTGTTTTCATGGATAGGACGATTGAAGAATTGAATATTGCTACAGTCATGCTCGATAATCACCTTGCTTCCAAGTTAGCGGTCGATCGGTTTATTGAAAAGGGTTTTGAAAACATTGCAATCATAACCACTTCAATAATACGCGATATCAGTCCTCGAATCGAACGGATCAAAGGGTACAAGGATTCACTCGCGTCACATGGGATACCATTCAATTCAGAATATATTAAAACTGTGAATGCAGATGAAATTCCGCTTGCGTTTTCAGAATTTTTCGAATTGGAAAAGCCGCCTCAAGCCATTTTGGCAGGAAATGATATCGTGCTTAATGAAGTATTGCGTTATATGAAACAGCACGAAATCCATATACCTGATGACATAGCGGTCATAGGAATCGATGATGTTCCTTATGCCAGTTTCTATACACCGACCATCACAACGGTTAATCAGCCGGCCATTGAAATGGCAAACTTGGCAGCAGAGTTACTGCTTAGTCAAATCAATAAATCAGGAAAAGAGGATACAAGCGTGCATCGCTTGAAACCGACTTTGCTTTCAAGGAATTCTTGCTAGATTCGGATGTAAGAATTCCTGTGAAAAAGAAAGCGCTTTTTTTACGGGGATTCTAAACCGATTTAGTTTTTGGGTCATATAGGTTTTACTCTTGGTTATTAAATGGAAACGTTTCCAAAAATGCTGCTGCATTTATAGAAACGTATAGGGGGGTTCTTTATGTTTTCAAATGGTAGAGGAATGGTTATCGTTTTCTTGTTCTTGGCAGGGGTAATAAATTATCTGGACCGATCTGCACTATCCATTGCAGCTCCGTTCATCCAAGATGATTTATCCCTAACAGCCACACAGATGGGAATTATCTTTAGTAGCTTTTCCGTTGGTTATGCCGTATTTAACTTCCTTGGAGGCATGGCGTCCGATAAATGGGGAGCGAAGCTTACGCTTTTCGTGGCGATGATCGTTTGGTCTTTATTCAGTGGTGCGCTTGTACTTGCTGTCGGTTTTGCCAGTATGATCGTCATCCGCATCTTGTTTGGGATGGGCGAAGGCCCTCTTTCGTCAACCATCAATAAAATGGTGAATAACTGGTTCCCGTCAAATCAACGGGCATCTGTCGTTGGTCTGACGAATAGCGGGACTCCGCTTGGTGGCGCAATCGCAGGTCCAATAGTTGGATTCATTGCCATCTCTTATGGATGGAGAGTTTCTTTCATTGCCATAATGGTAATTGGTCTTATATGGGCGATTTGCTGGTGGAAGTTCGTTAAAGAAAAACCAGAAGAGTCAAAGGAACAGAAGCATACAGGAAAATCTTATGTAGCGGCAACATCGGAAGGAAAGGTGAAATTCACCTTTTATTTAAAACAAAAAACGGTTTTATTTACAGCTCTAGCCTTTTTCTCCTACAACTATATTCTCTTCTTTTTCTTAACTTGGTTCCCAAGCTATTTGGTGGATGCACGCGGGCTAAGTGTAGAAAATATGAGTATCATTACAGTGATTCCTTGGATTTTTGGATTCATCGGACTAGCTTTGGGTGGATTCGTGTCAGATTTCTTCTATAAAAAATTCGCACAAAAAGGTGTTTTATTCTCACGTAAGCTAGTGCTAGTAACATGTTTGTTCTTATCGGCGTTATGTATCGGTTTTGCTGGACTTGTATCCACAACAGTCAGTGCAGTAACGCTTGTCGCACTTTCCGTCTTCTTCCTATATTTGACTGGTGCCATTTACTGGGCCATCGTCAACGATGTCGTCGACCCTGGTAATGTTGGTTCTGTTGGAGGTTTTATGCATTTCTTGGCAAATACAGCAGGAATCATCGGACCGACGTTAACAGGATACATTGTCGATACCTCAGGCACATACACAGTTGCATTCTTGCTTGCAGGTGGATTGGCAGTTGTTGCATCGCTAGCGGTCATCCGTTTTGTACGACCGATAGTAAAGCCTGCGTAATAGATTGTTAGAATGGAAGTGTCTCCCAAAGGGAAGACACTTCCATTTTTTCATTTGTATTAGGCATGCCTAGCGGACCCTATTTTCTTTTCGAAATGTAGCTGGTGTCTTTTCATTGTATTTCTTAAAGGTACGATAAAATTGGGGCATGCTTTCAAAACCACACATTTCGGCAATATGGGCAATGGTGTGATTCGTTTCCAGTAAAAGTTCCTTTGCCTTGATGATCCTTTTCGTGTTTAGATACACGACTAACCCAATTCCAGTCGTTTCCTTAAAAACCCTGCTAAAATGTGCGGGACTGACCAAAGCTTTTTGTGCAAGTATCGTCAGCGTCAATGGTTCATCCATATGTTCATTCATATAGATTAAAATATCTTTCATCCATTCTGAACTATAGCTCTTGCCCTCGGATAATTCTTGTTTGCCATTTATCCGGATACGGTATAAATCAAGTATGATCTGATGAACGGTCAGCAAACAAGCATGCCTCGAGCCTATCGATCGGCTATTCGTTTCTTGCAGGATAAGTTCTAGCTGTTCTTCCATCTTTACTTGTTTCTTTTGCGGCAATGATATTTTATAGTTCTTACTCTTTTTTGTCAGATCAAACAAATGTAAATATGAAAAAGAATCATCAACCATATCTTTATATATTAATGTGGGACTGAAAAAGATAATGGTGGAGGTAACAGGGTCGTCCTTATTCGGTAAAGCCCTATGAATGGTATTATTCGGGATCAGGAATACATCCCCTTGCTGCATATCATAAAACACATCACCGATAAAAAAGGTCCCTTTACCGTTATAAACATAAACAATTTCATAATGGTCATGCATATGATCGGACAATTCATTCTGGGGACTTTTCGTATCTTGATAGACAAAAGAAAATGGGAAGAGTAAATCATGATTTAATGCATTATGGATTTTTTTCATTTGTTCATCTCCTGAAAGTATAATACAACAAGAATGAGTATATTTATAGCAAAATACGCAATTAATATTTCAAAAATTGATGTTAAAATTAATGGAGGATTTGAAAATTTAAAAAAATCAAGGGAAAAATGAAAGGGCTTTCGGAATGGATTTACGTTACCTTTAGAACTTCTTCACTCATGATAAGGAGGGAACAAAATGAATAAATTTGTTCAATTGCATTCAAACGATGATGTTGTTATTTCCTTGGAGGGGATTCAGAAAGGACAGAGCCTCCAGATTCAAACAAAAGATAGGGGAATGATCCATATCAAGGCACGTGATGACATTCCTAAAGGGCATAAAATGTTAGTGAATCCGGTTAAGCGAGGGGAGGACGTAATCAAATTTGGCTACTCGATCGGAAAAGCTAAAGAAGATCTCTCCATTGGAGATTGGGTTCACACCCATAATCTGACATCCGGTTTGCATGGCATATTGGATTACTCCTATCAACCTAGCAGACAAAAAACAAAAGAACCCAGTCAAAATCATACCTTCCAAGGATATATCCGTGAAAATGGGGAAGTGGGTATCCGGAATGAAATCTGGATCATCAATACGGTAGGCTGCATCAATAAAACATGTGAACTTCTCGCCAAAATGGGCAGTGAGCAATTTAAAGATCGTCAAATCGATGGAGTTCATCACTTTTCCCACCCCTACGGTTGTTCTCAATTGGGAGATGATTTGACCCATACGCAGAAACTATTGGCAGCCTTGGCTCAACATCCAAATGCAGCAGGGGTTTTAGTTGTGGGATTAGGGTGTGAGAATAATCAAATCGAAGCATTTAAAGAAGTCATAGGCGAATTTCCTCCAAGTCGGATTAAATTTTTAAAAGCCCAGGAGGTTCAAGATGAATTGGAGAGCGGCTTACGTTTAATGGGGGAACTAGTGGACTATGCAGAAGGGTTCGTACGCCAGAACGTACCAGTTTCAAAGTTGAAAATAGGCTTGAAATGCGGTGGTTCCGATGGTTTTTCAGGCATTACTGCTAATCCATTGGTTGGTGCGGTTTCCGACTTAATTGTGGAAAATGGCGGGACCACGATATTGACAGAGGTTCCTGAGATGTTTGGAGCGGAAACGATATTGATGAACAGGGCGAGGGATGAAGAAACCTTTAAGAAAATCGTTGGCCTTATAAATGATTTCAAACAGTATTTCATTCGCCATGATCAAGAAATTTATGAAAACCCTTCACCTGGAAACAAGGAAGGCGGCATAAGTACACTGGAGGAAAAATCACTTGGATGTACACAAAAAGGGGGCCATGCCACTGTAGTGGATGTAAGCCCATATGGACAACGAGTAGAGAAGCATGGTTTGAATTTAATCAATTCTCCTGGAAATGACCTGATTTCGGTGACGGCTTTGGCAGCAGCCGGCGCACATATCGTTCTATTCACTACGGGAAGAGGAACACCATTCGGCGGACCGGTGCCAACTGTAAAAATAGCCACGAATTCGGATATAGCCGATCGTAAAAAGCACTGGATTGATTATAATGCCGGCCGGTTGATTGAAGGTCAAAAGATGGATGAATTAAAGGACGATTTATTCCATTACATTCTTGAGCTTTCATCCGGTAAAAAGAAAACGAATAATGAAAAATTCGGATATAGGGAGATTAGCATCTTTAAAGAAGGTGTCATTCTCTAATAGTACAAGGTTTCTATTAAGCTATAAAAAAGGAGTGTTAATCAGTGAAAAGTATCGTTTGTGAACAACCTTTTGAATTTAAGATGATACAGTCGGAAAAACCCGTACCAAACTCAGGGGAAGCTTTGATTCGTGTGCGGCGTATAGGTATATGCGGTACGGATATCCATGCCTATGGAGGCAATCAACCCTTTTTTAGCTATCCCCGAATACTTGGCCATGAATTATCCGGTTATATTGAGTCCATACCGGAAAATGAATCTGGGCTTAATGTCGGGGATCAGGTATCGATCATCCCCTATATGGAATGTGGAGAATGCCTGGCTTGCAGAAGTGGAAAAACGAACTGCTGTACGGATATGAAAGTGTTGGGTGTACATGCTGAAGGCGGCATGAGTGAGTGGATTACGGTTCCTTATAATCATGTGGTGAGAACCGAGGGTCTCACACTTGATCAATCCGCAATGATAGAGCCTTTAAGTATCGGGGCTCACGCAGTTAGGCGCGCCGCTATTCATAAAGGGGAATTTGCACTAGTGATTGGTGCTGGACCAATTGGCTTGGGAGTCATGGCATTCGCTAAAGAACAGGGTGCAAAGGTGATCGCAATGGATATAAATGATGAACGCCTTGCGTTTGCTGGCAAATGGGCAAATGCCGATTATACTTTGAATGTTTTGGAGAATCCAATGGAGAAATTGGCCCAATTGACGAATGGAGATATGCCAAGCGTGGTATTTGATGCGACAGGTAATGCTAAGTCAATGATGGAGTCTTTTAAATATCCTGCTCACGGCGGAAGATTGATTTATGTAGGTTTAGTTAAAGCGGATATTTCCTTCAATGATCCTGAATTCCACAGTAAAGAGCTTACATTAATGGGAAGCCGCAATGCAACAAGGGATGACTTTGATTATGTCGTGAATACGCTGAAAAATGATTTGTTGGATATGAGCCAGTATATTACACACCGCACACATTTGGATGAAATGATCAATCAATTTGAAGGATGGTTAACTCCTGAAGCTAAAGTGATCAAGGCGATTGTCGAAATATAAGCAGTATGCTGTTAAATCGCACTCTGAATTGGATATTTCAATAAGAAAGGAATTCTTTGATCATGAACATAAATAAAAGTCCACTAAAGCGTTTGAGTAAAGATACAAAAGCTGTCCAATCCTCACATAAAATGGATTTCCCCATAAAAGTATTGCAGATTGGTGAGGGGAATTTTCTTCGGGGCTTCTTTGATTGGATGATTCATGAGTGTAATAAACATGGTCATTCAAGGGAAGCATTGCAGTTACCCAGCCCCGCCGTGCCGGGAAAGGGAAAATAGAGGAAGTGAAGCGGCAAGATGGACTGTATACATTAATGTTACGTGGTTTTCACCAAGGGAAGAAAGTGGAACATACAGAGATCATTTCCGTTTTTTCAAAGGTAATTGATCCATATGAAGAATGGATGGAATTTTTAGCACTTTCAGAAAATCCTGAATTGGAATTTGTAGTTTCCAACACGACTGAAGCAGGACTCAAATACCAGCCGATTCCTTTGGAAGAAGGAAAGCCGATGGAATCTTTTCCAGGAAAGCTGACTGCTTTTTTGTATCATCGCTATCTGCATTTTAACGGGGATGCGAAAAAGGGACTGATCATGCTTCCATGTGAGCTTTTAGAGAGAAATGGTGATTCATTGAAGCAATATGTTCTTAAGCATAGCAGGGATTGGGATTTACCAAAGCCATTCATGGAGTGGGTGGACCGGGACAACCTATTCCTAAACTCGCTTGTAGACCGTATCGTTACAGGATTTCCAGCCAATGAGTCGGACACCCTATTTGCTGAATGGGGATACAAGGATACTCTGCTAAATACGGCAGAACCCTACCATTTATGGGCTATTGAAGGTGACCCTTGTATCGATCAACGTCTTCCTTTACAACAATCCGGATTGAATGTGCATTGGGTAAAAGATTTGACACCTTATCAAATGAGGAAGGTAAGGATACTTAATGGTTCACATACCTTGTTGGCTCCTTTAGGCATTTTATCTGGATTGGAAGAAGTAAAACAGGCAATCGATCATCCGGAATTCAACCAATTTCTAAGCAATGCCATCGAAAAGGAAATAATTCCTTCATTACCTTTTGATCAAAATGAGATGATGCAATATGGGGAAAGTGTTCTTGAGCGATTTAAGAATCCTTTTGTACATCACCTCCTGGCCGATATCTCGCTGAACAGCATTTCGAAGTTCAAGGCTCGTCTCCTTCCTACCTTAGAGGAATATCATGAGGCGAAAGGCACGCTGCCCGACTGTATCGTAAGAGGTTTTTCGGGCCTGATCCGATTTTATAGGGTTAATGAAATGAAGGGGAGTTATATTGGTAAAAGCTTTGCGGGTAAAGACTATGTCGTTAAAGATGATATAAAGACAATTGAATTTTTCCAGGAACAATGGCTTCGTTATGATAAAGGGGAAGTCCCGCTTAGACAATTGATAGAGGCAACCTTAAGTAATCAATATCTATGGGGGAAGGATTTGAGCGATATCCCGAACCTAGGAAATGAAATATGCCAATATCTAGAAGGGATGATCGACTAAAATAATCCGTTGAAAGGATATGGACAAGGTTAAGTTCATGAATAACATTACTATCTATTATTTTTTTCTTTATTTTATTTGTATTTTTGGTATACTGAATTAGTGATATTTTTTCTTGGTAGTTTCCTAATGGAAAGATATTAAAAGAATTACATATTCTTTATTCCCGTGAAGGGGAGTAGCGTCAGGGATAACCTGAAATAAAGTCGTCATTACGTGGGAACCCCACCGGCTTTATTGGCCTAATTCATTTAGTGCTTAGCGAGACCTTTGCCATTTATGGCAGAGGTCTCTTTATTTTTGTAAAAAGGAGGAATTTGTGTTGGATTTTTTATCAGGTGAATTCATTTCAGGACTTTTAGCGATCATTATGATAGATTTGGTTCTAGCCGGTGATAATGCGATCCTTATTGGATTGGCTGCAAGAAAGCTTCCAAAAGAACAGCAAAAAAAGGTGATAATATGGGGAGCGGTCGGGGCAATAGTGATAAGGATCATTGCAACGCTGCTAGTTGTTTGGCTATTAGAGGTGCCAGGACTGCATTTAATAGGGGGATTACTTCTTGTATGGATTGCTTATAAGCTCCTTATCGATGAAGAAGAACATGATGTGAAGCCTGCAGACTCGATGTGGGCTGCCATAAAAACCATCATTATTGCAGATGCATTGATGGGATTGGACAATGTCCTAGCGGTTGCAGGTGCTTCTCATGGTAATTTCATTTTAGTGGTGATCGGTTTACTTGTATCAATTCCAGTAGTGATGTATGGAAGCACTTTGATCCTGAAACTGATCGAACGCTTCCCATTCATCATAATAATTGGTGCGGGAATACTAGGCTGGACAGCTGCTAAAATGATCGTAGCTGAACCTTTCATGCACGACTACTTTGCAAATCCCTTCATTAAATATGGATTTGAAGCGATAGTGGTGATTGGAATCCTGTTTGCCGGGATTTCAAGACAGAAAAATATTGAAAAAGAAAAAGCAAACAGAGAAAAAATGCAAATCGAACGTAATGGATAATCGATACAAAGAGACCTTTCGGATGAAAGGTCTCTTCTTTTTGTCTATGCCATATAAGTACAAAACAAAACAAGAAAAGGGACGTACCAAAGTCCACAATTTGGTACGTCCTTTTGCGAATTAGCAAACAATAACATCCACTTCAATCATGATATCTTTGCCAAATGAGCATATGGAGCGTTCACTCTGTTATTTTAGTTTAAGTTAATCCAGACACTTTTGACTTCCGTATAATTATCCAAAGCATAACTGCCCATTTCCCGACCGATTCCACTTTGTTTATACCCGCCAAATGGAGAAGCTGCATCAAATGCGTTATAGCAGTTTACCCAAACTGTACCTGCTTTTAATTCATTAGCGACATAATGGGCTTTTTTTACATCCTGTGTCCATAAACCTGCAGCCAATCCATATTCTGAGTTATTTGCCCGGTTTATTACATCATCCAAATTGTCGAATGGCATCGCAGCTACAACTGGACCGAAGATTTCCTCTTTAGCGATTGTCATTTCGTCTTCAACACCTGCAAAAATTGTAGGAGTTACAAAATAACCCTCTCCTTGTCCGTAATTACCCCCGGTAACCACTTCAGCTCCTTCAGACTTTCCTTTTTCAATATAACCGCCGACTCTTTCCATTTGTTCACTGGATACCAAAGGCCCTATCTGGGTAGATGGATCAAGACCGGCCCCTTGTTTAATGTTTTTTGCATGGGACACTAAGTCTGCTACCACGTTATCATAGGATTTCTTTTGAATGTACAGGCGGGAACCGGCACAGCAAACTTGTCCTTGATTAAACATGATGCCCATTAAAGCTCCAGGAATGGCTTTGCTCATATCTGCATCCGGTAAAATGATATTAGGTGATTTCCCGCCTAATTCCAACGAGATTTTTTTCACGGTTCCCGAAGCTTGGCGCATGATCATTTTCCCTACTGAGGTTGAACCGGTAAAGGCAATTTTATCGACATCAGGATGATCTACAAGCGGTGACCCTGCTGTTTCACCAAATCCTGGTATGACATTGAGAACGCCTGGAGGAAAACCTGCTTCAAGCGCCAATTGTCCTAAATATAAGGCTGAAAGCGGCGTTTGCTCCGCTGGTTTTAAAACGATCGTACATCCGGTGGCAAGGGCTGCGCCTAATTTCCATGCAGCCATAAGTAGGGGGAAATTCCAAGGGATGATCTGACCTACCACTCCAACCGCTTCATGACGGGTATAATTGAAGTAATTCCCAGCAACAGGTATTGTTTGTCCTACTATCTTAGTGGTCCATCCCGCATAATAACGGAAGTGATCGATTGCAAGGGGGACATCGGCATTAGTGGTTTCGCCAATTGGCTTGCCATTATCCAGGGTATCCAATTGCGCTAACGCCTCTTTATGTTCCTCCATGAGGTCCGCTAATTTATAAATGAGGCGACTGCGTTCAGATGCACTCATTTTTTTCCAAGAACCTTTGTCGAACGCCGTACGTGCTGCTTTGACTGCTTTATCTACATCTTCCGGACCCGCTTCACTCACAACCGCTAAAACCTTGCCGTTTGAAGGATCGAGAGTCTCAAAGGTTTTTCCTGAAGCAGCTTCCACCAATTCCCCATTTATCAAAAGCTTTTTGGTGCCCTTCAAGAATTCTTGCACACGTGGATTGAGTTTAATAGTTTGTTCCATGTATAATACCCCTTTTCAATTGGATTATATGTTCGATATTTGTTTGGACAATGGCTCTAAGTAAAAGGATCAGACATACTATTATGTTTTTTTCCAATTCCCTTTGGCAGACTTGCAGCGATTCTGACTATCTTGATTTCTTTCTTACCCCCCTTTATCAAAAGGAATCAATATCTCGACATGTAATTATGCAAGACTGATGCCATAACAAAAAACCGATGAAATCAGTTAAAAAGGTGGTGGAGGGAAAAGGGAAGGTGCCTTACTGTTCCATATTGGAACAGGCAGGTGTTCCAATATGGAACAAAAAAGTGTAGTAGTTCACAGAAGCTTGTTTTCATTTTGGTGGATATCTGAATTTTCTGTTATAATTAAATTGAAGGAACGAACCCTGAATGCTCTGAAACTTTGGGTCACTTAGAGTTTCATTAATGAAATTGAATAAAAAACAGAAGCCGATTTACTTGATTATACATACGGGAGGATTATTCAATGTCTGTTAATATAAGCGCGGATAAAGGAACCATACCGGCATTTATTCAAGAATCATGGCAGCGGTGCATTTCGAAGGGACTTCAGCCAAGCATGATGGAAAAGGAAGATATGCTTGGTGCTTTTGAGTTGGCCGAATACCACGATCGATATGCGGAACTTCTGTACCATTCTTCTCCCATTTTAGAAGAAGTTTATCATTCGATTAATGGTTTGGAGTCCATTTTATTACTTGCTGCTCCTGAAGGATATATTATCGAAACAGTTGGGGATCCAGCTTTCATCCGCCATGCAGATAATGTTTCCTTAAGAAAAGGGGCCAATTGGCTAGAGGAATCAAAAGGAACAAATGCAATAGGAACAGCCATAGTGGAGAGGAATCCTGTATTGATTCATGGCAGTCAACACTTTCATCAGGATAACCATTTTCTTACTTGTGCCGCATCACCCATTTATCACCCTGATGGGCACCTGCTTGGTGTTTTGAACTTAAGCAGTCATCAACAGAATTATCATCCTTTTTCCATTAGCTTAGTTCAGAGGGTGGCTGATAGCATCAAACAATCACTCTTGTTGTCCCAAACACAAAAAAGGGAGAAAAACCTTTATTTTATATATGATTCATACCCTGATCCGTTAATTACCCTAGATAAAGAAGGGAAAGTTACAGATCTCAATTCAGCGGCGTCAGATGTTATCGGCACATTGGAAAAACCGGTATCGAATATTGTATCAGGAACTGACCCACTCGTTTTAGAACGGAGGGTTTCCATTAAAGACCAGGAATTCTTGGTTCAAACCCTTGGCAAAAATATAGAACATCAATCATCCGTGATCGTACGGTTAAAAAAACAGAAATTGATTGATGGATTAACAACCAATCGTTATCAATTTACCGATATAATAAGTAATGATCCACAAATGAATCAAACCATATCCATTGCTAAAAGAGCTTCAGCGCTTGATATCAGCTTGCTGATCACTGGAGAAAGCGGAACGGGAAAAGAACTGTTCGCTCAATCCATTCATGGGTATAGCTTAAGAAGCGATAAGCCATTCATCGCCATCAATTGCAGCGCAATTCCAGAAAACTTATTGGAAAGTGAGTTATTTGGGTATGAAAAGGGTGCCTTTACTGGAGCAAAAAGCGGCGGGCATAAGGGGAAGTTCGAAGCTGCAGATGGCGGAACCCTGTTTTTGGATGAAATCGGGGACATGCCGCTTCAAGCTCAAGCGTCTCTGCTCCGTGTGCTTCAGGAACGATGTGTGACGCGTGTCGGCGGACATGCTTCCATTCCAATCGATGTCAGGGTCATTGCTGCCACCAACAAAGACTTACAAAAAGAAATGGAAGCTGGAGAATTCCGTGCAGATTTATTTTTCCGCCTTTGTGGATTATCTTTAAAACTTCCAAATCTGAGGAGTCGTAAAGATTTATTGCTCTTAGCAGAATACATTTTAGCGGATTTACCTTATAAGAGCGAACATACTGAACTGACAGTCGAAGCTAAAACATTCATTTTGGGATATTCGTGGCCAGGAAATTTCCGTGAATTGCAAAACGTTCTCGGACAGGCTGCATTCCTAGCTGATAAGGGCCCGATTACAAGGGACATGCTTGTGGCACTTTGTCCTGTTTCTTCCATTACAAATGAGGAAGGGGCAATTGCCGATCGAGAACCAAGAAACTTTCAAGAACAAGAAACCCAGCTTATCAGGAATGCATTGGAACGAACAGGTGGAAATATCAGTAACGCCGCGAAACAACTCGACATCGGCCGAAATACGCTTTATAGAAAAATGAAAAAATATGGAATCAACTTTCAAAAGTAAGAGTTCCTTAGTATATAAAAAATATGTATGATAATTTTTCTTTTAAAATCTCTCAGATTCCCGACCTGATTTGGTCGGTTCTTGTTATTGCAAGTAACTATATGCGAACATGCATACCTTGTCTCCTTATAAGCTACATTTCACTACTATAAATAATGAAGTGCAGGAAATCAAAATCTCATATAGAATGATGTTATTGATATAGTATCTAAATTTCCGTAAGGGGATGTGTGGTCAATAGTATGAAGTTGTCATCTGAACATAAGAAGTATAAATTTGTATTGATCCAATATTTGGAAGAAAAAGAATCTGAGTTTTTAAATGAATGGAACGAGACTATTAAGATCAATGAAATAGATCCCTACAAAGAAAAGATTAAAGAAAATGGTTATGGAATGTACTCACTGGTGATCCAAACGTTCAAGGAAGTACTATCTGAAGATTTGCTGATTAAATTGGCTTACCAGGTTGCAAAAGAACGTCTTGAAGCGAATATCAACATTGGGGATTTTCTATATAATATCAATTTGGGGAGAAATATCATAATCAGAAATCTTTTTGGGGCAAATATCCCGATTAATTATATGCAGAAATTCATTAATGACATCAACTTGCACTTTGATACGTTCAGCTACCATGCAGTATCGAGATATACGAATCTTACAAATGAAGTGATTGAGGAAAAAAAGTCTTATATAAGTGAAAACCACAAAGATAAATTAGCGGTATTGGGCCAGATATCATCAAGCTTTGTACATGAATTCCGAAATCCTCTTACAGCTATCATGGGGTTCAATAAATTACTGAAGAGGGAGAACCCGGATTTGAAGTATTTGGATATCATTGATTATGAGTTAAATCAGCTGAATTTCAGGATAACCCAATTCCTCCATACCTCTAAATCAGATTTTAATGAGGAACAAAGAGAGGAAATTTCAGTGTTAAAGCTAATTGAAGAAATTCAAGAACTGACTTATGCAAATATTGTGGATGCCAGTGTTAATGTGGAAATAGATATTTATCCAAACTTCGTCATGACAGCGAGCAAGGATGGGTTAAAACAAGTGTTCTTGAATCTTTTTATAAATTCGATTGATGCCTTAAAGGATAAGGAACATCCAAGAATTTTGAGGATAAACTCTTTAATCGAGGCGAATGAGAGAATAATTAGAATTTCAAATAATGGACCGGCCATTGCAAGTGAATTGATTGAATCTATTTTTGAACCCTTTGTCACGACGAAAGAGTTAGGAACGGGAATTGGGTTATACGTATGTAAAAAAATCATTGAAAGTAATGATGGATATATGAATTGTGTCTCCAATGAAAATTTAACCACATTCAGCATCCATTTCCCTAAAGTCCAGAATGAGCTTCAAAGGGTATAATACATATCATATAGTGAATTTTCATAAAGTAAAATAGTATACATATCGATATTTTTCGAAGCATGTACAGATTTTTGATTAATAGGAAAGGCTGTTTCGGAACTGCCGGTATTACATAAAATCATTCTCAAGAAAATAAATATATTTGGAAGATGCAAAATCATAATTTGGTTTTTGGCATCTTCTTTTTATCTCTGTTATTTTTCGGTATGTAAAGGTGTCGAAATCTAAAATGAAATCAGTTAAATTGTCATTTTTAATTCAATTGTGAATCAAAAAGGGTCAATAATTAATATATGAATCAAAAAATGCATTTATGATGCAACAATGAATCGTTTTTAATCCATAAAAGCGTTAAACCCTAATTGAATAACTATCCTTTTTTTGGCATGGATATTGCTTTTATTTTATATAGGTATGAAATTTTAATGAGAGAGGGTGCTTTTATAAAAAAAGAAGATAGAGGAAAGAAAGAATAAGAGCTGGTTATTTTAAATAAAAGAACTTCACTCAACAAAAAGCGAAAGTGAAATATCAACAAGTACCATTGTACGTTCCGTGTAATTCATTGAGGGGCTGATGGTAGTAAAGAGATAGTATAAATAGAAATGCATTACCGGTTAATAGAATATACGCTGTTCAATATACATATAACGATTGTGAATTTGGCCTCATGAAAACGAATGATGAAACGGGTATAGGACTGTTAAAATTGTTTTTTTGAATGAAAGATTTCTACTAGGGTACCCATGAGCAGTGGTCTACTGCTTACAAAACGTTAAATTGACAGTTTTTAAGGATGGTGACAATAGTGGCACTTCAAACAAATGAATTGAAACATGGTCTCAAGACCAGGCATGTCACAATGATTTCTATTGGCGGGGTAATTGGGGCAGGGTTATTTATCGGAAGCGGAACCATAATTGATTCAGCTGGTCCTGGTGCGATTTTATCGTATATAATCGCAGGATTGATGATCGTGCTTATAATGCGTATGCTGGGTGAAATGGCTGTTGTAAATCCTGATAGCGGATCCTTCTCAACATATGCACATCAAGCATTCGGTCCTTGGGCCGGATACACGATCGGCTGGTTATACTGGTTCAACTGGGTTATCATCATTGCTATTGAAACTACGTTATTGGGAACTATGATTCATGATTGGTTTCCTGGTATACCTATATGGGCTGCCAGTCTATCTTTCCCTATATTAATGACGATTACGAATATCTATTCAGTCAAAGCTTATGGGGAATTTGAATACTGGTTAGCTTTCATGAAAGTGGCTGCCATTGTAATATTCCTCTTCCTTGGTGCCGCCATGATTTTTGGATTGGTTCCGGGATTTGATTCACCAGGCCTTTCAAACATAACTGGAGCGGAAGGATTTTTACCAAAAGGTTTTCTGCCTGTCCTTCTTAGTGTGATATTCATCACTTTCTCTTTATCGGGAAGTGAGGTAGCTGCCATTGCTGCAGGAGAGTCTGAAAACCCTGAAAAAAACATTATTAGAGCCATAAACAGTGTCGTATGGCGTCTTCTTCTTTTCTTTGTTGGTTCAGTGACCGTGTTGGTTCTCGTAATCCCCCAAGGTGCTGAAGATTTACTGAAAACCCCCTATGCCAGCGTATTTGACATGGCAGGCCTGCCGGCAGCGGGTCAAATCATGAATATCGTAATCTTCACTTCATTGCTTTCTGTTTTGAATTCAGGCCTATATACTAGCTCTCGTATGTTATATTCTTTATCAAAAAAAGGTGATGCACCGAAAATCCTTTCCCGAGTGAATAAGCGGGGAATCCCGATTTGGGCGTTAATGGCAAGTGTTTTCTTTGCTTATGTGTTCACGACATTTAAATTTGTTTCCCCTGATAAATTGTTTGCTTTTCTCGCAAACAGCTCGGGAGGGGTCACGATGATCATGTATATCTTTATCGCCTTTTCTCATCTATATTTACGGAAAAAGACGGAAAAAGAAAATCCCGGGACACTCAAAGTGAAAATGTGGCTATTCCCTTATTTAACCTATGCGACCATTGCCGTTTTATTTATTATATTCGTTGCTCAGGCGTTTATTGATTCCATGAGATTGCAATTCTTTCTTACAACCCTTCTCACGATTCTAGTTATTGGGTCATACTTTCTGTTTTATCATAAGAAAAACGTAATTGCTGCTGAACAAGAAGGAAAACTAAAAAATATCCACGTTAAGGAAGGGTGAGGAATGTAGTCGCTTTGTCCGATTATAGAGAAAAAAGATTGACTATTCTAATAAAAGACTGCCTTTAGTGGGGAGCTCCGTTGTCGACTATAGGGGTTTCGAAATAGTCTCTACCCAGACCATGATTTTAAAAGAAGACTAAGTTATCCTTCATGTTTTTACTTTTTTACGGGGGTTGTACACTTTGAACGTGAGACCCCCGCAGGCGAAAGCCGAGGGCCGACCGCCCGCGGAAAGCGAGTGCCCTACGTTCCAATCAACGTCCAAATTGTACAAGCCATAAAAATAGACAAACTCGATTTACATCGAGTTTGTCTACAGCCTGGGCTGCCCTTAGTGGGCAGCTTTTTTTCTGGTTCCAAAAATGATTGCATTCATGGCATGGGGGCGTTTATATATAATCGTAACCTTGACTGCCACCCCCTCTGTACAATTATGATACTCATTCATTTGCAACTTTGAAATCCTTTGCTAGAATATAATCTATAGAAAAGATTAGGAGTGGTGACTGTGGCTGAAACTCCAGCTGAAGGTTTGATTCATTATATTGCACCAAAAGGAGAGTATATCCCTTTTTTAGATGATACGGACTATATCGCTAAAGGATTGGAATGGAAATTATTCACTGCCCGTTCGGTTAAAAGAGAACTATTATATAAAAGCGGAAGTTTTCAAGCAAAAGTCAAATTGGCAGGTTATGAACAATATGGCAACGGACTTGACACTATTGTCGTTGAATTTGAAAATGGTAAGCTTAGCTGCATTAACCCTTCCTATTTAAAGGAAATGCAAAGCTCCAGTTTCGGAAAAGAATTGTTGAGTGGCCCGGTTTCCGAAACCGCCGCAGTTTCAAGTGAAATTGAGCAGGTGGATGAAGCACCAATTACGGAAAACGCCGATCAGCCAAGTGCAGAACCAAAAAAGGCAAAAACCAAAACTAAAAAGACTACAGCAAAACCTAAATTGGACTTGCCTGGGGAAAAAGTGCATTTCACCGCGACTATCAAGGAGTTCACGGCAAAAATGAACCATTTCACTGGTGAAGAAGATGAAGTCATACTCTTGGAGAATGTCAAAGTGACAACGGAGCCTGAATTGACTATCGGCGATGCTTGGTGTGGATATAGCAAGACATTAAAAAAAGCTGAGCTCGAAGAAGGAGACGCAATCGAATTTGATGGAAAAGTGGTCGACAAAAAATACAATAAAGAAATACGCTATAAAGTAAATAATCCATCCAAGTTAGTGAAAAAAGAAGGATAAACACTCGAAGTTATTGGATGATATGGAGTAAGCAGCCGCTTACTCCTTTTTTTTATTTGCCGTATTCAGGCATCTAAAGAAATGAATGATTACATGAACTTATTAGAATAGATGCGTCCACCACTGGAATATATTCGTTTGTGGGAGATACACCGTATAACCTTTCTCCAATCGTATTGGTTTTGCGTTTGTGGTTTCATATTTTCCAGTGTTGGGGATAATACATTATGATCATGCATTTATAAAAAAATAAGGGGGGATTTCCATATGAAAGAATTATTTCGATTATTGAAACAAGGTAATAAATCGGCGTTCATTGCTGCCTGTGTGAATAGTATCATCGCAGTGCTAAAGGGGATTGCCTATTTCATGACAGGAAATGTCGCTATGTTTGCTGAAACTTTACATACTTTGGGTGATGCAGCGAATCAGTTTTTCGTCTTCATTGGTTCTGCATTAAGTAAAAAGTCACCAACTGATCGATTCCCTGATGGTTTTGGACGTTTGGTTAACCTTGTATTACTAGGGGCAGTATTGGTTGTCGGGATCATGTCTTATGAAACGATTAAAGAAGGGTTCCATCACATTTTACACCCTTCAGAATCAACTGGTATCCTTATTAACTTGTCAGTCCTTTCGTTAGCGGTTGTGTTGGAATCATATGTATTATTTAAAGCGATGAAAGAAGTGGTTCATGAGACTGGAATCGAAGCTAAAGGGGCAGCCGTCATATTCAAGAGCTTTTCTGGTTTAAAAAGGGCAAAACCAGCGACGAAATTAGTATTTATGGAAGATATGGTAGCGACAGGTGGCGGCGTCCTTGCGATAATTGCCATATTATTAGCAAACTTCACGCCTTTTATCCAAGCGGAAGGAGTTGCTTCCGTCATGATCGGTCTTGGTATGTTCTATGTGGTTGGAAGGGTTTTTCTTGACAATGCTGCTGGTGCTCTTGGGGAAGCCGATATTGAAATGCGGCAAAAAATTGGTGCGATGGTCATGGATGATCTAGACGTAAGGGATATACAGAAACTGGCCGTAATAAAAGAAGGGGAAGATTTTCATGTTGAACTTGAAGTTGAACTGGATCCCCATATTTCAATCGCACAGGCGGACGACATTAAAGATCGTCTGTTTAATCAAATATTAAAGGAAAGAGGGGTAACGGACGTCATTATAGAATTTGATGAAAATGATGGTATCCCAAAATGGGAAGGTCAGATAAAAAAAGAATTGAATGAAATCAAAAAAGACAGCGAGTAGAAATAATGGCAGAATACAAAATGTCATGATCAGGATTATTGTGTGATTATAAATCAAGACACTAATGATAATGCTGTTCAATTCATCACGTACTTTCCTTGGGTATGCATTATAAGCTATCATGGACTTAGTTACATAATGAAGGATTATGGAAGGGTGAATAAGAATGGAGAAACAAAATATTAAGCTAGTTGCACTTGATATGGATGGCACACTTCTCAATAAGGCTGGAGAGATATCTGAAGAAAACCGGAGAGCGATAAAAGAAGCCGAAAATGAAGGGGTTTTTGTGGTATTGAGCACAGGAAGATCCTATGCGACGTGCAGTGATTTTGCAAAGTCAATGGAACTCCAATCATACCTCATTACAGTAAACGGAAGCGAAATTTACGATAACCAAGGAAAACTGGTGGAAAGGAATATCGTCGATAGTGAATCCATACAATGGATGTGGGAATTAAGCCAAAAACATGGTACACATTTTTGGGCCATTAGCTGCGATAATATTTACAGGGCTGAAATGCCTGAGAAAATCCATGATTCGCAATGGCTTAAATTCGGTTTTGATACAAATGATGCAAGCATCCGCCAAATCATCATGGATGAACTGGCATCAAAAGGAACCTTTGAAATAAGCAATTCAAGCCCAACGAATATTGAAGTGAATGCCATGGGCGTCAATAAAGCGAAAGCGATAAAGCTCGTATGTTCACTGCTCGACATTACCATGGAAAATGTAATGGCAGTGGGTGACAGCCTTAATGACCTTGCAATGATTTCTGAAGCAAAAGTGGGTGTGGCAATGGGAAATGCCCAAGAAATTGTGAAAGAAAAAGCAGATTGGATTACAGCGACAAACGAAGAAGATGGTGTAGCTAAGGCCATTCGGAAATGGGTGCTTTCAAATTGAATCGAAACTGTATATGGGGCGTATTCCATATACAGTTTTTTTATTTAAATGACGCTGAATGACAATTAAATTTTAGCTGCTGAATTAATTTCTTGAAAATTGCGTCTTTTAGAAGTATGATAATCTTGTAGTGTTATATTTTGGTAATATATTAATAATGGGAGGTTTAAGGATGACAAGTAGTTTGCCTGAACAGTGGTGGAATCAATTATCTTTACCGGTTATCTCAGCACCTATGTTTTTAATATCAGGTCCTGAGTTAGTGAAAGAATGCTGTTTGAATGGGGTGATCGGCTCTTTTCCAGCACCGAATGCGCGGCCGATAGAGGTACTGGATCGATGGATGGGTGACATAAACGATACATTGATCGCAGCAAAGGATAAAGAACCAGGCTCAAAGATCGCTCCATGGGCAATGAATATGGTTGTTCACCGTACATATAGCCGGCTTGAAGAAGAGTTGGAATTGGTTAAAAAGCATCAGCCTCCCATCGTCATTACATCATTAGGTTCACCAAAACATGTGGTGGATGTCGTACATAGCTATGGCGGGTTGGTCTTTTCGGATGTCAGCTCTGTGGATTTTGCAAAGAAAGCTGCGGAGTCAGGTGTGGACGGATTGATCTTGGTTGCTGCGGGAGCAGGCGGTCATGCTGGTGAGATAAATAGCTTTGCTTTCGTGGACAGCGTAAGGACATTCTGGGATGGAATCATTTTGCTCGCCGGATCGATCAGTACTGGTCACAGTATCTTGGCAGCTCAGGCGGCAGGAGCGGATCTTGCATATATGGGTACACGTTTTATCGTGGCGAAAGAGAGCAGGGCAAATGATGAATATCGTGAAATGCTTGTCGATTCTGACCATGATGACATCATCTTGACCGATGCATTTTCAGGCGTTAATTGTAATATGCTTAAACCGAGCATCAGGAAGGAAGGATTGGACCCAGAACAATTAGCCAAAAAAGAAAAAGTCGATTTTGACAGCATGTCCAAATCGTCTGAATCTAAAGCATGGCGTGATATTTGGTCAGCGGGTCATGGTGTGGGGGCGATTAAAAAAGTAGATACCGCTGCAGGCATCATAAAACAATTAGAAAAAGAATATCAGGAGTCCTTGAAGAAATTGACCGGGCAGGCGGAAAAATTAAAAGGAATTATATCGAAATGATATGAAAGCGCTTTATTTAATTGTGCTTACATGGCAAAAAAGGGTATCCATTATGGGTACCCTTTTTTGCCATGTAATATCAGAGCTAATTCATAATAAAGTATTTTCAGCTTAAAAGGCAATCTAAATGGATTTAAAGATAAAACCAGTAAATATAGGATGTATCGCTGTGAAAAAATATTGATAAAAAGATGGATAAATGTTATATTATTTTTCGTGATAATGACCAAATGAACAATTTAGTCATATATTATTGGTTGTTTAAAAAGTATTATATATTTAAGTGAAAATGAAGAATGTTAAATTAACATTGCAGAAGCATATAACTTAATTTAACATTCTTTCATGCGTTTTCACCGAGATAGATTAAATAAACGGCATATTCGTCGTATAGGAGGGCTTGGTAGGCGTGTTAAAATCTTTAAAGGGTGAATTTTTAGCCATAATAAAACATCCTATGATACTCATTTCCATAATGGGGATCATACTGATTCCTTTATTATATAGCGGCACATTCCTTTGGGCATTTTGGGATCCATATGGTAAGGTGGACCAATTGCCTGTAGCCATTGTCAATTTGGATGAGGGTGCGGAGTTCAATGAAACGGAACTTACAATAGGAAAAGATTTAGTCAAGGAGTTAAAGGAAAAGAAGGATTTCGATTGGCATTTCGTCAGTCAAAAAGAAGCCAATGAAGGCCTGGAAAATCAAGATTATTACATGAAAATAGAAATTCCGAAAAACTTTTCGAAGAATGCAACGACTTTGCAGGAGGACAATCCGAAAAAACTTGATTTAATTTATACGTCCAATGAAGGGTTCAATTATATATCCACTAAAATAGGTGATGCAGCTTCGGAGAGAATCAAAGGGGAGGTTTCGTCAGCGGTTACGAAAACCTATGCGGAGTCAATGTTCGATAATTTGAACGAAGTGGCTGACGGACTCAAAAGTGCCAGTGATGGAGCTGGAGAATTGAAAGACGGAACAGATACAGTGAAAAACGGCTCCAGTGAACTTGGTGAAGGGATTATCTCAGCAAAAGAAGGTTCAAAAAAAGTGGATGAAGGAATTGACTCCCTTCATTCAGGTTCTGTCGAAATCCATGAAAACCTGGAAAAATTAGCTGAAAAATCATTGACCTTTTCGAATGGGGTCGGTTCGGCAGCTGCAGGATCAAAGGAACTTAATCAGGGGTTACAACAGTTCAGCTCTGGTGTTGGGCAAATGAAAGATGGTCAATCCGAGCTTTTGCAAGGGGCCAAGAAATCTGAAGCGGGAACTGGTGAATTGGCTTCTGGATTGCAACAGTCATTAGAGGGCTTCAATCAAATAGATGAAAAGCTGCCTGCTTTAACTGAGGGAGCAAATGGTGTAGCGGCTGGTGCCGCCCAGCTTTCAGGTTCATTGTCTGAATGGAGCGCAGCATCGAACGAAGCAAAAGCGGGGGCATCTGAAGTTTCGGCAGGTTTGGATGAGGTTATTTCCGGATTGGAACAACAATCTGAAGCTACGGATGATCCTGCAGAGAAAGCGCGTTTGGAGGGAGTGATTTCTTCTCTAACACGCATCAGTGAAGGTAGTAAAGGAGTATCTGAAGGAGTGGGAAAACTATCGGCCAGTGCAACCGAAATTGCTAAAGGCTCAAATAGCCTTAGTGATGGAGCCAATCAGTTAAGTGAAGGCACTAGTGCATTAAGCGGCGGTTTCACGCAATTGAAGCAAGCTCAGGATAAACTTGCCAATGGGGCGAATGAATTGAAAAATGGCCAAGGTCAATTGGTGTCTGGTTTGACAACATTTGGCGAAAGTATAGATTCAGCGCAGAGTGGACTTGGACAATTAACTGAAGGCAGCAATAACTTGGTAAGCGGGCTTGATCAGCTTGAAGATGGCTCCAAGCAATTATCAAGTGGAACCTCACAGCTTTCCGAAGGTTCGGAAGGCCTGGTTACAGGAACGGATAGATTGAAGGAGGGTTCAAACAGCCTAACTAGCGGAATGGGAGAACTGGCGAATGGAGCCATTAAGTTACAAGATGGTATCGCCAAACTTTCAGATGGATCTGCAGAATTACATGACGAATTGAATGACGGGGCAAATGAGGCAGGCAAGATCAAATCCAATGAAGAAGTTTATGACATGTTTGCAAGCCCAGTTAAAGTAGATAAATTACCAATTAATAATGTACCGAACTATGGCACCAGTTTTGCACCGTATTTAATTTCATTAAGTTTATTTATCGGGGCTATCGTTCTGACGATCATTTTCCCGCTAAGAGATCCTGCTGTTATACCTGCGAGTGGATTTAGCTGGTTTATTAGTAAATACAGTGTCATGGCACTCATCGGAATCTGTCAAGCCATATTGGTGGACTCGATTTTAATTTTAGGTCTTGGAATCAATGTTACGAGCCTGCCGTTGTTTTTTGCAGTAAGCATTCTTGCTAGCTGCACATTCATGGCAATCATCCAGTTCCTGGGTTCAGCCTTTGACAATCCAGGCCGGTTCATAGCATTATTGATTTTGATTCTCCAACTGACCAGCAGTGGCGGAACATTCCCCAATGAATTAGTACCTGGCTTCTTGCAAGGATTCACACCGTTCCTGCCGATGACTTATTCCATTAATGCTTTTCGTGCTGTCATCTCAACAGGAGATTATAGCTTCATGTGGCACAATCTTGCTATATTGGCGATATTCCTCGTTACGGCATTAATATTATCTCTTCTTTACTTTATTTATAGGTATAAGAAAATGAACGGCACATTGAATGAAAAACAGGAAGAAGCAATTGTACAATGATCAAAAAAACAGCGACCCGTCTAGGTCGCTGTTTCAAACTGTAGACAAATTCGAGGGAAACTAGTTTGTCTACAGTTTTTTTAAAAAAATCCAGTTGATTGAAGAAATCCGCTCCCTTTCCGCCGACTGTCTTCCAAGCCTCCTCGACGCAAGCGTCTGTGGGGTCTCGGCTAGCCAGTTGTTCGGCAGGAGTGTCGCAAATTTCTTCAATCTTGATAGGATTTCACCCCATATAGTAAACAGTAAAAAATTATGGAGTAAAACCAAGTCTCGTTTTAAAATAATGGTAATAATTTCAGATTCGGGATAATGCTGTTTCGGCTCCACTTTTGTCGACAACGGGGTTTCTATCTAAATATTAAAACAAAGTTGATTGGAACTTGCGTTCAAGACTCCTTGGAAAAGCGTGTACAAGGGAGACACTACAGACGTAAAAACCGCCCGCGGAAAGCGAGTGCCCTACGTTCCAATCAATGTTCAAATTTAAACCCCTCAAAATAACGTTCCTGTTGATTTCATCCAGATAAAAAAGTGAAAATACATGAAGGATAACTAAGTATCCTTTTATAATAAACTGAAACAGCGACCCGTCTGGGTCGCTGTTTTTTGATAAATATCAAGTAATAAGTGAAATGCAGGAAAATAAAAGGCTTCCTAAAATAAAAACCACCTTAAAGATATGCATTACTGTTCTCATGGAATGGGCCACGGTTTGTTTGTGACAAAACATTGGTGCACCATGACAATGAAGTAATTATTTATACGGCTATACCCTTGTTTTTTGGGAAGCAGGTGCATATTTCTTCATTGGATTTTTTGCAATGACATCCTTCAAATAAGGATGGCCAGAAGGACCTGGTTTTCTCATAAGCTCCATTAGGTAAGATATATCGTCCATGGCCCTATGTGTTTGAAAATTGGTGATATTATGTGCCTGCAGTAATGTTAAGAGTTTACTATTCTCAAATCCATATTGCTTCCAAGGTACATTACGCATCGTACAGTACCACTTTTGATCATTGATTTCCGGATACATTTGGTAGAGAAAACTTCTATCGAAAGAAGCATTGTGTGCGAAAATCGAATCGGTACGGTCAATGAAGGTTTTAATTTTTTCATCATGAAAACTCTTTCCTTCTACGGAGCTGTATGGAATTCCATGAATTCTGTATGCTTGATCATAATTCCTTCTTGCTCCATAGGAGAGAGGCTCCCTTAAAAATGATTCTTGATCAATAAGATTAATGATTTCCCCTGTTTCACTGCTGTATGTAAAGAGTATAAGGGCAAGCTCGATAATTTCATCTGAAGAGGGACGTAAACCAGTAGTTTCTACATCTAGTACTAAACCTAATCTATTAGTCAATTTTTTTTCCTCCAGTTGGGTTACATTCTTCTATTATAGCTGACATAGAATGGCTATTGAAAGCATTATGATCGTTTTAAAGGATTTGAAATATTGAAGGTAAGGGTGAACTAACGATACTAAAAAAAGATAGAGATTTTTAAGCAATCTCTATCTTTTTTATCCATATTCATATGCAGTGCAAAATGTTTTCCATTTCATGTTCGGCAATTTGTACGAATTCTTCGTTTTTTTGATGACTGAAAATGTTTTTGGATTCTTTATATAGTGCAGTCCTTCTTCAGGTTGTTGCAGATGAACCAGATTCTTCCCAGTTAAAAGATGGAGTTCCGCATATAAATATAATGATTCTATCGAATTACAAATGTTGATCCCTTTAAGAGTATAATTTAATGATTCTTGATAATAATGAAGTTCAGTCAATGTTTGTGCTAATCCATGAATGATCTTCACGATAATGGTACCTTCTTGGTTCACATGGGGAATATCCTCGATAAATTCCAGTGCTTCATTGAAGATGGTGATGGCCTCTTCATAATTCTTCGTTTTAAAATGGATGATCCCGATACTATTTAAAATTTCTATCTCCTGTTGATGAAGAATGACCCGTTTACCCATGGTAATCTGCATGGCCTCATTCAATAATTCTATAGCCCTTTGTTTGTCATTGTACAAATGAAAAAAAGAGATACCTTCATGCCATTTTAAGAATTGATAAAATGATATCGATTTTTCCGGTGCAGTTGCCATTTCTTTTTGGACGATTTCATAAATTGCTTCATAATTACGTGTCCGTTTGTATTTGTTAATCAAAAGTTTAATGGTTTCTATGTAATTATAAATCGGTTCATTTTTGGTAGTGAAGAAATACGGCAGGTCAACTTTAAGTTTATCCGCAAAAAGTGCCAATTCATCAATGGTTGGAGAAGTGATGCTTCTTTCATAATCTGACAGGGCATTAGGTTCACATATATCCTTAGCCAGTTCTTCTCGTGTAAGATTTTGTTTTATTCGTAATTCGTTGATAACAGAGCCAACCTCTATTTTCATTACAATTGCCCCTTTGTACCTATATCTAGAATTCTATTTTAACATAATTTAATTTTTATCAGTAAGATAATTGAAAGATAGTATGATATAACTACTTTACGTGTATTCCTTGGGTATCCATCCAACTAAAAAATAACGAAGAACGTTTTCTTATTGAAGCGATCGAACTGAAATTACGTCTTTTCGATATAAAGTGAGAAAGGTAATAGCAATCATTAGACTTGGAATATAAGAATAAATAAAAAGAGGCGGCAATCTGCCGCCTCTGAAGCTTTTAATTTCCAATGAATTGTTGGGTCCAATAGTGGGCGTATTTCCCTCCAGTTACATGCCCGATTCCAATGTGCGTATAGTTCTTGTTAAGAATATTCGCCTTATGTCCGGGGCTGTTCATCCATGATTTCATGACAGCATCCGCACTAGGTTGACCTGCTGCGATATTTTCCCCTGCGTACTCGTAACTGATCCCAAAGGATTTCATCATATCGAAAGGCGATCCATAACTGGGGCTTGTATGATTGAAATAATTATTATCACGCATATCTTCAGATTTTAGAATGGCTACGTTGGAAATGGCTGTATCCATTTTAAGTGAAGGGAGGCCCGATTTTGCCCGTTCTTCATTAACTAAACTAAGGACCTGCTGTTCAACTGATTGACTTTCTTTGCGATTAACCGTGGTATTGGATGATTCGGGAAGATTTATGATTTGTCCGATTCGAATTTGATTTGCATCGTTTATAGCAGAGTTCGATTTAAGTAATTCGTCAATGCTGACATCATATTCAGAAGCGATTTTCGTTAAGGTATCTCCTTCGGCCACCTCGTATGTATTGGCTCCCAAAGCAACTTTTGGAGATAGAAGTGATAGTGACAGTGCTGATAAAAGGATGATTTTCTTCATTTTAATTCCTCCTAGTAGAATATCTGGATTGGTAATATAGTATCCTATAAAAATAGTTTTGTGTAAAATTAGCTCATTCTCATTCTTTATAGGACTAGGAAAAAGGATAGTATAAGAATATACATAATAAGGGTCCATATAACGTGGCAGATTATATGGTAAATGAAAATCATAGGTCTATTTGATAAATTGGAATGCTGAATTTCTGGAAAAAAAGAATCATTTTACGTTTGCAGGCCATGTTTTTCAGGGAAATAATAAGTACATCAAAACGATATAGTTATATGGAACTAAAAAGGATGAAACTAATTAATTATCCCAAGGGTGGAGCTTGTATGGATTTAAAGGCAGGGAAAGTGTTTTGCAAAGATACATTTGAAGCGAGAAAATATCCCATGTTGGAGGAAGACCTTCCATGTGATGTTTGTATAGAAGGAAGCGGTTCATGCACATTGTGCCTATTTTTTGACAGAGACTGGTCTAATTTTTTTCCTGATCGATAAAAGGGATGCTAGTGAAGGAAGTACGGTTGCGAACACTGGACTTTTACAGTTTTCAAATGAGTAGAAAAAGCTTGTACTATGCATCCAACCCCATGGATGTTTCTTAGCTTAAAGAGAATATAGGAACCTTAAAACCCGAAATTTCCCTGTTGAATATTATACTGAAAAAGAGATTAACCGGAAATTTTCGTTTTCGAAAGCAGGAGCGCTGGTTACAGATAATGATGCTGAGATCAATCCTTATAAACATGTACATTTATTGATTGAAAAGGCAGTTTCGAAAGGCGTACGTGTTTATGCAAAAACAAAAATCAATGGAAAGATACTAAAAGAGAATCAAACCCAGTTATTTATCGAAACGGGTCATACCGTACATGCACAGACGGTCATCTTCGCAACTGGTTATGAAGCCCAAAAAGAAGTGAAAGATAAAAATGCAGTGGTTCTCAGTTCATATGCCATAGCAACAAATCAAATAGCCGATCAAGCTCAATGGCATGATAATATGATGATTTGGGAAACGGCACGGCCATATTTATATGCAAGAAAAACTCCTGGCAATCGAATTATCATTTGTGGCCTTGATGAATCGACCGGTTATCTGGAGGAAAGGGTTCCAATGATTTTGTACAATAGAGATAAATTAATAAAGCAGCTTGTCAATCTGTTTCCAGAATTAGAGAATCGGATCTGGGCTGATTATTATTGGGGAGCTTTGTGAGATCCATGATGGTTTACCGACAATAGGAATGTATCCTGACCATCCTAATTCTACTTCTTATTGGGTTATGGCGGGAATGGGACGTTTTACAGTGTCAACCGTTCCCAAAATAATCAGGGATTAAGGCATTTTTCAAAAAGTATTGTCCATTAAGACAGGTATCTCTTCATCTTGAATAGAATTAAGTAGACAGCTGAATATACGGGAGGGATTCTTCGATGTGGTTTAAAGAATTGGAAACAGAAAGACTGCATTTAATCGAAATAGGTCACCATCATGCCGAGAGTCTGTTTGAAATCCTCTCTAAAGATGAAGTGACCAAATATGATGGGATAGAAAGTTTAACTCTAGTAGAAGATGCCCGCCGCTTAATCGACTCGTTTAAAAGTGCTTATATAAACAAACGAGGGATGCGGTGGGGGGTCATTCTAAAGGATTCAGGCAAGTTCATCGGTACTGTTGGCCTGCATCAATTGAGCCTAGCCAACAAACGCACCGAAATAGGATATGAAATCCATCCTGAATATTGGAGGAAACACTTTACGTCTGAAGCTGTCAACGTAGTATTGCGCTATTGCTTTGAGGAATTGAGACTAAACAGAATCGCCGCTTTAACTTTCAAGGATAATATTGCATCCAGAAACCTTCTGAAGAAATTTGGATTCAAAGAGGAAGGAAGCCTCAGAAGTTATCTATTTCTTCGTGACCAGTACCATGATGCCCTGGTATTTTCCTTGTTGAGTACGGAGTATTGCCAGTTAAGGCAACAAAGTGTTCAGGAATCATATAGATTTTAGTTTGGTATAGAAGATTGCAGCTGGCCCAAAGTGCCAGTTTTTTTATTTGCAGATGATTTTATATCAGTAAAGGACAATATACATATTTTTCATGTTAAAATGGTATGCGAATTCATTAATCAGTCCGGATGGACATAAAAAGGAGCAAAATCACTGTGAAGATATTATTTCCGTTGCTCGCGGTCCTGGGCGGAATCACCATTGCCATACAAGGACAAATCAATGGTGGATTAGGAAAAAAAGTGGGGGTAATTGAAGCTTCCTTCATTTCGTTTGGAATCGGGACTCTCGCTTTATTATTTATTGTTTTGTTTGCGGGAAATGGAAATATTTCTGCCATCGCGTCTGTACCCAAATGGCAATTAACAGGCGGGCTGTTAGGGGCTATTTATGTCATTGTGATCGTATTGGTCGTGCCTCGGATTGGAGTGGCACCGGCATTGGTCGGGGTTATAGCAGGCCAGATAATTATTGGGGCAGTCATTGACCATTTCGGTTTATTTGGAGGCGTTCGCATCTCATTGGATGCGAAAAAGGTGGCAGGAATTTGTTTACTTTTCGTGTCATTATATTTGTTTAATCATAAATGAAGAAGGGGCACTTTTCAATGAAATGACGGGTACATATAGGGGAATATTTCTATTCCCCTATAGTTAATGTCTATTATTTGGAGATTGATTAAAGAGAACTAAATATTTTAATCAAGTAATGCATTATTCTGCTAAAATATATTATTTGAGAGGGGATGGTTTGCTAGGAAAGTTGTCTTAGTAATCAACCTGATGTGAATTATTAGAACATTGAGAAATAAATAGACAAGAGAACCTATATGAATACTGATTTAGAAGGGTTTGTAAAAACACCTGGAAGTCGGAAGTCCTTTTAGGTGATCATTTCTATTTACCTAGTATCTAGATCGAATTGATTAGCAATTAATTACTATATTGTGAAAAAGTACTCACCGGTTTATTGATTTTTTGGTTTATTCGTAATATACTTAAAATTCAACATCTTTAATTCGAGGTATAGTATCCTTGGCGAGGTGAAAAAAAGGTGATTTTATACCTAGTAAACGGCATTAATTGCTTTTTTTAGGTAGAAATTAAGATTTATGCAAACGGTTCGCTAATTGTTTTTGGTGAATTCCTGCAATGAATGCTTCTGCTTTTCCTCGCAATCATTATATGTACTATACGGAAGATTAATAGGTGTTAGAAGGATAATCTCTTAAATGGGAATATTCTAAGAAAGATTAAAGATGAGGGGGAATATTTTTTGAAAAAGTCTAAATTTTCAGTGCTTGCTCTTCTTATGGCCATCATGCTTATGCTTGCGGCATGCAACGGCGGTTCGAAGGAAACTTCGAATGAAAAAGAAGGGGGCTCGGGTGACTCATCCGGATTAAAAGTATTAAACGTAAACAATTCGAGTGAACCTGGTTCGCTTCACCCTGCAAATGCTCAAGGTACTCATGAATCATGGATCCTTGAACATACGTTCGAGGGGCTGACAAAGAAAACAGAGGAAGGCAAAATCGTCCCTGGTTCTGCAGAATCATGGGAAATCAGTGAAGATGGATTAACTTGGACATTCAAATTGAAAGATGGTTTGAAATGGTCAAATGGAGATCCGCTTACAGCCAATGATTTCGAATACGCTTGGAAATATGCTTTGAAACCGGAGACGGCTGCAGATTATGCTTACCAACTTTATTATCTTAAAGGCGGGGAAGCATACAACAGTAAGAAAGGGAAGGAAGAGGACGTAGGGGTTAAAGCGACAGACGAACATACATTAGTCGTTACTTTGGAACAGCCTACACCATATTTCCTTGACTTGACTTCTTTCTATACTTTCTATCCAATCAATAAAAAGGTACAGGAAGAAAATCCAAAATGGGCTTTGGATGCAAAAACTCACGTTTCAAACGGGCCGTTCAAATTAACGGAATGGAAACATAAAGAAAGCCTGAAAATCGAAAAGAATGAAAATTACTACGATAAAGATAAAATCAAATTGGATGCGGTTAACTTTGCTCTAATTGAAGATGAAAATACAGCATGGCAAATGTATCAGAGTGGCGAATTGGACCTCGCTTATCCGCTGCCAGTTGATATTCAAGGTCAAATGGTCAATTCTGATGATAAAGAATTCAAAATGGGCAAAGAACTTGCCGTTTACTATTACAACTTTAATACAGAAGTGAAACCTTTCAATAATGCTAAAGTAAGGAAAGCGCTTTCAATGGCTATCGAGCGTCAAAAAATCACCGAAAATGTTGCTCAAGGCGGACAAAAGCCTGCTTTCGGCGTAGTCCCTCCGGGTATTCCTGATGCATCTGGAGATTTCCAGGAAAATACAGGTAACCTATTTAAGGAAGATGTTAAAGAAGCTAAGAAATTGTTAAAAGAAGGACTTGCTGAAGAAGGCATGAAAGAATTACCTGATTTTTCAATTTTGTATAACACTTTAGATTCACACAAGAAAATTGCTGAAGCGGTTCAAGGAATGTGGCGTGATAACCTGGGTGTTGAAGTGACACTTGAAAATGCGGAATTCCAAGTTAAGCTTGACCGTGAAAAAGCTGGTGACTTTGAAATTTCCCGTGCAGGATGGGTTGGTGACTATGTTGACCCGATGACATTCATGCTTTGGGAAACGGACGGCGCCTATAATGATGCAGGTTGGTCAAACAAAGAATATGATAATTTATTAAAAGAAGCAAAATCTACAATGGATCCAAAAGAACGCATGGATGCTTTGCATAAAGCAGAGAAAGTCATGATTGACGAAATGCCGATCCTTCCGGTTTACTTCTATACAAAACCATATATGGTTAAATCGAATGTTACTGGAGTTTATGCTCCAATTAACGCTTATCCGAACTTTATTTACGCGGATAAAAAATAATAGAAGGATAATAGTGAAATGGGAGGTATGTCCGATTAAGGACATACCCCATTTTTCAATTGCGAATTTGAATATTTCATGCATTCATTTCCGTTTTCAACTTCTTAGAAAATCGATGATTGGGGTGATTACCATGTTGAGATATACATTAAACCGTTTTAAATGGGCGATTATTACTTTATGGGCTGTTATTACATTAACGTTCATCATAATGCATACGATTCCGGGAAATCCATTTGCAAAAGAAGGAGCCATGCCTCCTGCTGTTTATGAAAACCTTCAAGTCCACTATGGATTGGACAAGCCGTTGTTGACCCAATATGGGAATTATTTATTGGAAGTCGTTCAATTTGATTTTGGTCCTTCATTGAAATCTTCATCCATTTCCGTGAATGATTACATTTTGAAGGGGTTTCCGGTGTCCTTGCACTTAGGGGCACAAGCTTTGGTGATTGCCATCTTCTTTGGCCTCATTTTGGGTGTCGTGGCATCACTGAAAAGAAATAAATGGCCCGACTATTTATCAATGATCATTGCCATCGTAGGGATTTCCGTTCCTAACTTTATCCTGGCGACTATTTTAATCAATTACTTTGCAATTAAATGGAATATATTCCCTGTTGCTACATGGGCGACATGGCAGCATACCATTTTACCATCCATTGCCCTTTCCATGATGCCGCTTGCTTTCATCGCGAGACTGATGCGGACAAGCATGCTTGAAGTAATGGGGCAGGATTACATTTTGACAGCAAAAGCCAAAGGATTGAAACGGAGCGGTGTCATAATCAAACATGCGATTCGGAATGCGTTATTGCCGATTATCACGGTTCTGGGCATCCTTACGGCTAATATCGTGACAGGAAGCTTCATCATTGAACGTATTTTTGGTATTCCTGGCATGGGAGATATGTTCGTAAAGGGAATATCCAACAGGGACTACCCGGTGATTCTTGGTTCCACAATTGTGTATAGTGCGGTGCTTATTTTATTGATATTCATCGTTGATATAGCCTATACGTTGATTGATCCTAGAATTAAAGTGACGGGGGAGAAGAAATAATGGCAGATAAAGTGCATTTAACCGAAGATATGTTCCAACCCGCCGAAGGCAACTTTAAGGAAGCTGAAAAAATAGCAAGACCTACAGTTTCATATTGGTCTGACGTCTGGCGTCGATTTAAAGAAAATAAGCTGGCGATGACGGGGTTTATTCTTATAATCCTCTTGGTCTTGATGGCGATTTTTGGTCCGTACATTAACGGATATACTTATTATGGACAAGATTTCGATAAAAAGAATCTTAGCCCAAATAGCGAGCATTGGTTTGGAACGGATTCATCAGGAAGAGATCTATTTACGCGAGCTTGGTACGGTGCAAGGATATCCTTGTTCATTGGATTGATGGCAGCGCTGATCGACTTTTTAATTGGTGTCCTTTATGGCGGGATTTCTGCCATTCGCGGTGGACGCACGGATAATATCATGATGCGTTTCGCTGAGGTGATCTATGCGATTCCATACCTATTGATGGTTATCTTAATGATGGTCGTATTAAAACCTGGTATTCTGCCGATCATCATTGCGATGTCGATTACGGGGTGGATTCCGATGGCGCGACTGGTACGGGGCCAGGTTTTACAACTGAAAGAGAATGAATATATCCATGCTGCAACAATCTCTGGAGCCAATACGAGCTGGACTTTAAGAAAACACATGATTCCAAATACAATGGGACCGATCCTTGTCAATTTAACGTTGACTGTACCTACTGCCATTTTTGCCGAAGCTACACTTAGCTTTTTGGGACTGGGAGTTCCGGCACCTCAGGCAAGCTGGGGAACATTGACAAGTGATGCACTGGGAAGCATTCTGGTAGGGAATTTCTATCAACTGTTAATCCCGGCAATATTGATTTCCTTAACGATGTTCGCGTTCAATGTGGCTGGTGACGGATTGCAGGATGCCTTAGATCCAAAACTACGGAAATAAATGAGTCCTAACATAATGATTTGATATTACTAGAATAGGAGGGACGATGATGGAGAACCTATTAGAAGTCAACGATTTACAAATCACCTTCCATACTTATGCAGGTAAAGTGCAAGCGGTTCGCGGTGTGAACTTTGGCGTGAAAAAGGGGGAAGCCGTTGCGATTGTTGGGGAGTCCGGATGCGGCAAAAGTGTTACAGCGAAATCTATCATGAGATTATTGGAAACACCCCCGGCAGAGTATGGAAAAGGGTCGATAAACTTTGGCGGTAAAGACCTTCTTAAAATGAGTGAAAAGGAAATGCAGAAGATTCGCGGGAATGAAATCAGCATGATTTTCCAGGATCCGATGACTTCGCTCAATCCAACGACAAAAATCGGCAGCCAGATCATGGAAGGCATTTTAAAGCATAATAAAAATATATCCCGAAATGATGCATACGAACGGGCGTTGGAAACACTGAAACTAGTAGGTATTCCACAGCCGGAAAAAAGGATGCAGCAATATCCGCATGAGTTTTCAGGTGGTATGCGCCAAAGGGCAATGATAGCGATGGCCCTTGCTTGTGAACCGAAATTACTGATTGCCGATGAACCTACAACTGCATTGGATGTAACGATACAAGCGCAAATTTTGGAACTGATGAAAGATATCCAACGAAGAATGGATACTTCCATCATTTTAATCACTCATGATTTAGGTGTGGTTGCGGAAACTTGTGAACGGGTAGTCGTCATGTATGCAGGCAAGGTTGTGGAGACGGGTACGGTAGAGGCAATATTTTCAAACCCGCAGCATCCTTATACCAGAGGTTTGCTTAAAACGGTGCCGAGGCTGGATATGGAAAAAACGGCTCCGTTGGTTCCGATTATCGGATCACCACCTGATTTATTGGATCCGCCAAAAGGATGCCCATTTTACCCAAGATGTGAATCAGCAATGAAAGTGTGCAAAGACCATGATCCGGAGCTTGAAGTAGTGGAAGAAGGTCAGACAGCCGCATGCTGGCTGCACCACCCGATGGCCAAGGCAGCACAGGTACAAGCACCGACTAACGTATAAAGGAGGAGAACCAATGGTTTCACTGAAAAATAAGGCCGTAAAAGAAAAGACATACAACGAAAATTCTCCTCTTGTTGAAATAAAGAATCTGAAGAAGCATTTTCCTATCGGTTCTCAATCGCTGAAAGCGGTAGATGGTTTGGATCTCAAAATCTATCCAGGGGAAACTGTCGGTCTTGTTGGGGAAAGCGGTTGCGGTAAGTCGACTGCAGGTCGTACAATCACTCGATTATATGAACCGACAGATGGAGAAGTTCTTTTTCAGGGGAAAAATATTTTCGATTACAAACCTGGGGAAATGTCACATATCCGCCGTGAAATACAAATGATTTTCCAAGATCCTTACGCATCCTTGAACCCAAGGATGAAGGTGGAGGAATTGATTGGGGAACCACTTGCCATTCATGGGATATCAAAAGGTAAAGAGCGAAGAAAACGGGTGGAAGACCTATTAAAGCTGGTTGGTTTAAGTCCGGAACATATCACTCGTTTTCCGCATGAATTCAGTGGAGGACAGCGCCAGCGGATTGGAATTGCAAGGGCATTGGCTTTAAACCCTAAATTCATCGTTTGTGATGAACCAATCTCTGCCTTGGATGTTTCGATACAGGCCCAAGTGGTCAACTTATTAAAAGAACTGCAAAAAGAAATGGGATTGACTTATTTATTCATCGCGCATGATTTATCGATGGTCAAGTATATTTCAGATCGCATTTTAGTCATGTACCTTGGAAGAATGATGGAACTTTCGGATAGTGATTCTTTAACGAAAGATCCGCTACACCCATACACACAGGCCTTGCTATCCGCAGTGCCGATACCAGACCCGACAATTAAACGGGAAAGGATCGTCCTTAAAGGCGATGTACCAAGTCCGATCAATCCGCCGAGCGGCTGTGTATTTCGGACGCGCTGCCCTAAGGCTATGGAGATATGCTCCAGTGCTGTACCTGAATGGAAAGAACAAAAACCAGGGCATTTCGTTGCTTGTCATTTATATTGGTAAACAAAAAAACCAGTTGCATTTGCGACTGGTCTTTTTTTACACATTTATGTAAAATATTTTTAGAATAGAAACGATTATCAAATTATTTATCAGCATGTCAAAATAAAAAACTAGGAATCTGAAATTAAAACATATAAAATGTAATTATATGTAAATATAAAATTCTGTTGAATGTTTCAATTTGTGAGAGAAGGAGGGACTGTTATTGTATTCCACGATAACTAGTGAGATCGTCGATCGTGTCATGATTGTTACTCTTAATCGTCCAGAGAGAATGAATGCTTTCAATGAAAAGATGTGTGAGGAGATGATTCGCGCTTTTAATGAAGCGGATGAAAATGATGACGTAAGAGCCGTCATATTAACTGGCGCTGGGGATGCTTTTTGTGCTGGAATGGATTTGGAAAAAGGTGCAGAAACGTTTATGGATCACACTCCTTTGGTTGAATATCGCGATGCAGGAGGAATGTTGTCATTACGGATTTTTGAGATGAAGAAACCTATGATAGCAGCCATTAATGGAGCGGCAGTCGGGATTGGGATAACAATGACTTTGCCCATGGACATTAGAATTGCTTCAACAGATGCAAAGATGGGTTTTGTATTTGCAAGGCGGGGGATAACGATGGAGGCATGCAGCGGCTGGTTCTTGCCTAGACTTGTCGGAATGGGCAAAGCTTCCGAATGGATTTTTACCGGCAGGATGATTACGGCCAGTGAAGCATATGAGGGAAGGCTGGTGAATAAGATCGTCGAGCCAGAAGAATTGATGTCTGCAGCAATGGAGATTGCGACAGACATTGCGGAAAATACATCTTCCGTCTCTGTGACGCTATCCCGGCAGTTAATGTGGTCCATGCTCGGTGCGAACCATCCTGTTGAATCACACAAAATAGAATCGAAAATGATTCATTGGACCGGAAAACAAGCTGATGCACTAGAAGGAATTGAAGCTTTTCTCGAAAAAAGGAAAGCCGATTTCAAAATGAAAAGCAGCACGGATATGCCTCCGTTTTATCCGTGGGGAACGGATCGAACATATGAAGCGGATAAGAAATGAATGGTAAGGTCGATATCGAGGGCTTCGGAAGTGCTTGATAATTTTTACTTTTCGGATAAATTAGGGTTTCTTTTCTTAGTGTGTTATACTAGGTTTACCATTTACTAAACTTGTTTCATGTTCCCTATTCCCTGTGAATAGGGTTTTTTTATGATTGTTTTTTTGATCAAAAAAAACAGACCCTACAAGTAGGGTCCGTTATATATTGTATTTAAAATTATGCTTTTTGAACGTTAGTAGCTTGGGGTCCACGTTGACCTTGCTCAACTTCAAAAGTAACTTCTTGACCTTCGTCTAATGATTTGAATCCTTCGCTTTGGATAGCTGAGAAATGTACGAATACATCGTCTCCGTTTTCGCGTTCGATGAAGCCAAATCCTTTTTCTGCGTTAAACCATTTTACTTTACCTTGTTCCATTGTTGTTGCCTCCTAGTGTGAATCCACACATTGTGTTACTACCCTTGCTCAATCATTAGACGAAAAGTTTTTCACTTATCAATCTTCCCGAACAAAAATAATTCTTTTTAAATATAACAGATAATGTCGGAATCTGCAAGCTAACAAGGAAAGATTATTAATGTATACAGAAAATGAACAATTCTTAATACCCTTTTTTGTAATCAAGTAAATTTGTTGAAGGTGTTTTACCATTTAGATAGTCCTTTAAATTCGGCATGAAAATATCCTGAATTAGCCTTTGGTCGTAAAATTCCGTATTTCCGGATGTGTGCGGCGTGATGATTACGTTGTTCAACTCCCATAAAGGGCTTTTCTCAGGTAGTGGCTCCGTTTCAAACACATCAAGACCAGCACCTGCAATATCTTTGTCCTTAAGCGCTTGAATCAATTCGTTTTGAATGACCAGGTTTCCCCTTCCTATATTAATGAAAAATGCGGAGCGCTTCATTAACTTGAATTCGTTTTTACCGAACATATTCCTTGTTTCTGGGGTCAATGGTAATGTCACGACAATATAATCACACCTAGGAAGAAGATCAATCAATTGTTTTTGTGTGAACATCTCATCTACGAATTCTTCTGATTTACCGGAATGGCGCATCCCTAATACGGTCATGCCAAAAGCCTTGGCAATTTTTGCGGTTTCCTTTCCGATTTTCCCGACACCGATGATTCCGATGGTCTTTTCATGAATTTCCTGCTTCATATGTGCGTGATGCCAGGTCCTTGTCTGCTGTTGCTTAATATATGTATCTACTTTTCTTGTTAAGGCAAGCATTAACGCGAAAATTGTCTCTGAAATGGGATACGCATGAACGCCGTTTGCAGTTGTAATCTGAACATTCTTTTGTTCTAAATTGTCCAGGGGTAAAGCATTCACTCCTGCACTCCATGTCTGGATCCATTTAACATCGCTTGCAGCAATCGATACAGACATTTCCGCTTTCCAGCCTGCGATGACTTCTGCATCGGCAATATGATCTCTCCATTTTTCCGGGGATCTCCCAGTGATAACAGTCCACTCGGGAATCAATTCTTGGATCTTCTGTAATAAGATTTCATTCAAATTTTGGCTTATTATGAGTTTTCTTTTTGTCATAATTATCCTCCAGGATATTTTTTTCTGAATTATACGTAAGTTTCGATAATATTTCAATTGGGAAGGGCGATTGCTTACCAATCTTGCTATAATACTAATAATCAATGGAATGGGGTGTAATCATGAACGTGAAAGAGATATATGGACAGCTGCCTGCCCTGGAATCAAAACGATTGATCATGAGGAAAGTCACCATGAATGATGCCGAAGACATGTTCGCTTATGCATCCAACAATGAAGTTTCCCGTTACGTCACATGGGAAGCCCATCGTTCCCTAAGTGATACAAAAGATTTTATCCGATTTATACTTCAAAATTATGAGGATAAGAAAATCGCTCCATGGGGCATAGAACACAAGGAAAGCGGTAAGCTGATAGGTACCATTGATTTTGTTTCATGGCAGGTTGACCATCATAGCGCGGAAATAGGGTATGTGCTTGCACCAGAATATTGGGGGAGTGGCTTGATGACGGAGGCAGCCCAAAAGATAATCGCCTTTGGCTTCGAAAATATGAACCTAGTTCGAATACAAGCAAGGTGCTTCGTTGAAAATTCAGGTTCAGAGCGAGTCATGCAAAAGGCTGGTATGTCTTTTGAGGGAATCATCAGAAAAGGAATGTTCGTCAAGGGGAAGCATCAAGATCTAAAGCTATATTCCATTATAAAATGATGGCCGCGTAGTCAGCTGATTAAAGGGATAGTATAAGAAAAATATACATCGTTTGCGAAATCGCAAACTTCTGTTGTTGATTATGGTGGAAAGCCAGAAACAAACAATATGTGCAAATATTGAATCAAAAACTATACAAAACGTCTAATGTAAAAAGTCGTTTTGAAAAATATAATGAAACTATGAAATCGTGTTGAAATGGAGGGTTTATTTAATGACAGTTATCAATGAAGTAGAAACGTTGAAAAATTATATCGGTGGCAAATGGGTTGATTCCACAACTTCGAAACATGAACAAGTGCCTAACCCGGCAACAGGAGAAGCATTGGCAATCGTACCCCTTTCAACAAAGGAAGATGTAAACCAAGCGGTGGAGGTTGCTAAAAAGGCGTATAAAGAATGGAAAAAGGTCGCCGTTCCAAAAAGAGCTCGCTTCTTATTCCGTTACCAGCAATTACTGATTGAACACTGGGATGAGCTTGCAAAGCTGGTCACTATCGAAAACGGAAAAAGCTATACAGAAGCATATGGTGAGGTTCAGCGCGGGATTGAATGCGTGGAGTTCGCAGCAGGTGCCCCTACCTTGATGATGGGAAGTCAGCTTCCTGATATTTCCCCAGGCATTGAATCTGGCATGTATCGTTATCCAATGGGTGTCGTTGCCGGGATTACGCCGTTTAATTTCCCGATGATGGTGCCATGTTGGATGTTCCCGCTGGCAATAGCTTGTGGAAATACGTTTATCTTAAAACCTTCAGAACGGACACCGCTTTTGGCTAACCGTCTCGTGGAATTATTGACAGAAGCCGGTGTTCCGGATGGTGTTGTCAATATTGTCCATGGTGCCCACGATGTCGTGAATGGGATTTTGGAACATGAAGATATTAAAGCGGTATCATTTGTGGGATCCCAGCCTGTCGCAGAGTATGTATACAAAACGGCAGCTGCCAATAAAAAACGTGTCCAGGCTTTGTCGGGTGCGAAAAATCATTCGATCGTCATGCCTGATGCAGATTTGGATAATGCCGTAACGAACATAACGAATGCAGCTTTCGGATCTGCAGGCGAGCGCTGTATGGCTGCGTCAGTGGTTGTTGCGGTGGGAGAAGTGGGAGATACTCTCGTTGAGAAATTAAAGGCTGCAGCGGATAACATCAAGATTGGAAATGGAATGGATAAGGACGTTTTCCTGGGACCTGTAATCCGTGATACTCATAAAAAAAGAACAGAACAATATATTGAAATCGGGGAAAAAGAAGGAGCTGTCCTCCTTCGTGATGGCAGGAATGAAGGCGATCAGGAAAAAGGCTATTACGTTGGACCGACATTATTTGATCATGTAAAAACAAACATGAAAATATGGAGTGATGAAATTTTTGCTCCTGTCTTATCCATAGTACGAGTTAATACTCTTGAAGAAGCAATTGAATTGACCAATCAATCCGAATTTGCCAATGGTGCCTGCCTCTATACGGATAGTGCAAAAGCCATCCGGGAATTTCGCGAAGAAATTGATGCAGGGATGCTTGGCATTAACCTTGGGGTACCCGCGCCAATGGCATTCTTTCCATTTTCCGGATATAAAAGTTCGTTTTATGGGGACCTTCATGCCAATGGGAAAGACGGCGTGGAATTTTACACGAGAAAGAAAATGTTAACGGCAAGATACTGATAGGAAAAAGGGGGTCGGCGCAATTTGTGGTCGGCCTTCCTTTATACATTATTTTAGGAGGAGTGTAGCTTATGCAGGTTGAAAAACAGGGTCAGGATCTTAAAGCGATGGATGGTAAATATGTGTGGCATCATATGAAAGGGGCTGAACCCACCCCTGGTGCAATGGTGATTAAAAACGGGCAAGGAGCATGGATTACGGATGTTGATGGGAATCGCTTCCTGGATGGGATGTCCGGTTTATGGTGTGTCAACGTCGGTTATGGCCGCACGGAACTGGCTGAAGCAGCTTACGAGCAGCTGAAGGAACTTCCATATGCCCCATTAACGAATAGCCACATCCCGGCTATTAAGCTAGCGGAGAAATTAAATAAATGGCTTGGTGGGGATTATGTGATTTTCTTCTCTAACAGCGGTTCAGAAGCCAATGAGGCGGCCTTTAAAATTGCGCGGCAGTATCATCAGCAAAAGGGTGAACATGGACGCTATAAATTCATTTCGCGTTATCGCGGCTATCATGGCAATTCAATGGGAGCCCTGTCAGCTACCGGGCAGGCACAGCGGAAATATAAATACGAACCTCTCGCCCCAGGGTTTCTTCATGTATCACCGCCAGATTCTTACCGAAATCCAGAGGATGAAAGCGGTGAAAAAAGTGCAGCGGAAATTGAAAATACCATTACATGGGAGCTGAGCGAAACGGTGGCTGCGGTCATCATGGAACCAATCATCACCGGGGGCGGAATTTTGATGCCGCCCGATGGCTATATGAAACGTGTCAAAGAAATTTGTGAGAAAAATGGTGTCCTTCTCATTTCGGATGAGGTCATTTGCGGGTTTGGCCGAACTGGTAAGAAATTCGGATTTATGAACTATGATGTAAAACCAGACATCATAACAATGGCTAAAGGAATCACGAGCGCTTATTTGCCATTATCAGCTACAGCCGTCAAACGTGAAATTTATGAAGCGTATATTGGCTCAGACGTTTATGACCGCTTTCGGCATGTAAATACATTTGGCGGCAATCCTGCTGCCTGTGCTGTCGCTTTGAAGAATATTGAAATATATGAAAATGAAAAACTAATTGAACGGTCCAAGGAGTTAGGGCTACGCTTTCTGCAAGAGTTTGAAGAAATCAAATCTCATCCCAATGTTGGGGATGTACGCGGGAAAGGTTTGTTGGTAGGCATCGAACTAGTGGAAGATAAACTGACAAAACAGCCGATCGAACTTTCCAAAATCAATAAAGTCATTGCTTCATGCAAAGAAAAGGGGCTGATCATAGGGAAAAATGGCGATACAGTAGCAGGTTTCAATAATATCCTGACTCTTGCTCCCCCGCTTAGTATAACTGAAGAGGATTTCGCATTCATCATAGCGACGGTAAAGCGAACGTTAGCTGAACTATGAAAATAAAACGAAAAAACTGAATATTCAACAATTTCATGCATGTGCCTGTTGATACACATAACTTGCTTTTAAAATGAGGCTGATACGTCAGTTTAAGCGCCGTTCGGAACTTTGAACGGTGCTTTTGTCTATGATCAAGGAAGAATAAGAGGTAAAGGAATCTAATAGAAATTATAGGCGATATTTTGGAATCGTTTTCCTTGCTTAGTTATAGCGGATGTTCGAAAATGGAATGATAAGGAGTAGTGATAGAATATCTATATTATCCGGCAGAAGAGGTGAGGGACATGAATAATGAAGATATAACAAAAAAATTAACATTACATATCCCTGAAATTTTAGGGAGTGGGAATTTTTCAAAGTATGCTGTATTGGTACCGCTTATAGAGAAAGAAGATGGAATTCATGTTCTTTTCGAAGAGCGTTCGCACAAACTGAGGAGGCAGCCGGGGGATATATGTTTTCCGGGCGGGAAAATAGACAAGCTGGATCAAGATGAACAGGCTGCTGCCCTAAGGGAAACATATGAGGAGCTTAATTTGCGAAAAGAAGATATCGAAAACGTCTTTCCGATCGATTATTTGGTATCTCCATTCGGGATGATTGTCTATCCTTATGCAGGATTTGTTCGTAACCATCAACGGATAGTACCTAATCCAGCTGAGGTAGAAACCATTTTTACGGTCCCGCTTTCCTTTTTCATGGAAAAACCGCCAGAAATTTATCATGTGGAATATAAAGTGGAACCGCATGCAAACTTCCCCCATGATTTAGTCGTTGGCGGGGAGAATTATAAATGGCAGCCAAAACAGATGGAAGAGTATTTTTACTTATATAATGGTCGGGTAATCTGGGGAATGACAGCGAAAATCCTTACCCATTTTATTGAAATTCTTCGTTAGACCCTTCTAAAGCACCTTTTTTTTTCGGTCTATTTCTATTAAGCTTTAATTATGGTAAAAGTTAGGTTTTTAATAGAAGCGGGGGGATGAGTGGATGAAGTATAGTTTTGAAGTACTTGAAAAAGAACGGGAAATGGCAATGGCTGCACTAGCCAACTTCAATGAAAACCGCGAATACTATGATGAAACCAAAGATAAGGAACTTAAGCTAGCATACTACAAAGATGGTTCCTTGGACCGGGAAGGGTTGAAGGACCTACTTGTGGCAACCCATAAAAACCAGCTGAACTACTCACCGCATCGTCATGTTTACCCATGGGTGGACTTACAGGAAAATGGCCAGCTGAAAAGTCTGTATTCCGGTAAAGGGATGGATCCTGCACAAGTGATTGAGGAAGATATTCGTATACTGGAAGTATTGTCAAGAGGTATTGAATCAACAAATTCGGAGAATAATCTCGTTAATTGTGAACATGTAGTACCTCAATCATGGTTCGATAAAAAAGAACCGATGAGGGGGGATTTGCATCATCTGTTTGCCTGTGAACCAACGTGTAATAGCAGCCGGAGTAACTATCCATACCATGATTTTGAGGATTATATCCCTGAAAGATCGGCTGCCGGTATAAAAGCGGGTTGCGGGAAATCAGACGAAAGTAAATTCGAGCCCGAATACGGAAAAGGGATCGTGGCGAGGGCAACTTTGTATTTTTTACTCAGATATGAGGGAATCATCGATAGCGGCAATATCGATCTTTCACTGCTTTTGGAATGGCATCGGCTTTTTCCCGTCAGCACTTATGAAAAACATAGAAACCTCGCTATACATGAAATGCAGGGTAATCGTAACCCGTATATAGATTTTCCCGAAATGGCAGAGAATTGGAATTAAAGTAGGGCATAAAAAAGAGGATTGAAGCTGCAGTGAAAGCTTCAATCCTCTTTTATTATGGATTATAAGAATTTTACGCAAACAGGGAAGGGAACTTGAACATCCTTTTGCAATAATGTTAATTTTCCGTCATGTTCATTCCGGGCATATAGTGTCAAGTTTCCTGATTGTTCATTAGAAGCGATCAGAAATTTTCCGCTAGGGTCCAATGAAAAATCACGCGGCCAATGTCCTTCGGTGGAAACCAGCTGCACGAATGCCAGTTTGCCTGTTTCTTCATTGATTTCGTAAACGGCAATACTATCATGTCCGCGGTTTGCGGCATATATGAATCGCCCGTCATCAGAAATATGAATGGCGCTTCCTTGGTTATTTTCCTTGAAATCTTCCGGGACGGTCCGTACCGTTTGCAATTCAGAAAAACTACCGGTTTGACTATCGAAGCTCAAAACAATCACTTCTGGTACAAGTTCTGCCATGACATACGCAAATTTACCGTTTGGGTGGAAGGTCAGATGCCGTGGTCCGCTGCCGGGAGCAACAGATAAGCTGTTTACTTCTTCCAAAACCCCATTATGTATTTTATAGGTTATTACTTTATCTATTCCGAGGTCGACAACAGCAATGAACCTTTCATCCGGCGTGAAACCAGCGAAGTGAGTGTGTGCTTTTTCCTGACGTTCTTCATTCGGTCCATGCCCTTCATGTTGAACAGTTGATGATACAGGCAAAGGTGTCGCATCGTCATTAAGCGGATATGATTCAATCACGCCTTCTCCATAACTGGAAGTGACCAAAACCTGATTCTTGCTGTCGACACTTATATGGCAGGAAGAGCCATTTGGTGTAAGTTGTTTGCCTAAGAAGGTAAGCTCACCTGAATCTTCATTAATCGAATAGGCTGAAACCCCACCGCTGCCCGCTTCTTTTAAAATGGCGTAGAGATTCTTTTTGTCCTGGCTGATGGCGACATAAGTCGGATCGGTCAATTCTGCTGCAAGTACCGGTGTACTGAGCTTTCCTTCTGCTGTATCTAAAGTAAATCGGTAAATACCTTCGCTGTTTCCTTTTGTGTAAGTGCCTATGTATCCAATGATGTTCTGTTGATCATGTTTTGCCATATTTATCTCCTCCAAGAAAGAATTGTGTTTATTTTTATTTTAACATAGATGATGCGCATATATCCTTTTCCCATTTTATGTTGAGTCGGAACCTTTTCTTTTAGAATTTTTTTGGGTGATATGAAAAAAACCCGCCTAGCGGGTTAATTTAAATCGACTGGCTTTGAAGCTTCGATGGGTATATGCCTAAACTCAGAAACGGAAAATAAACCCTGATCCGTCAGTTTGATTTCAGGGATGACTGGTAGCGCCAAGAAGGCAAGTGTAAGAAAAGGGTTGAAATGCCTGTTAGCACCGAGTTTCAATAAGGTTTCATCGATGTGCTTCAATGAATGGACCACATCCATATAATTGCATTCACTCATCAATCCAGCTATTGGAAGGGGAAGGGAAGCTAGTATTTCCCCATTTTGGATTACAGTCAATCCACCCTGCATTTTTTTGATTTCCTTAGCTGCCAGAAGCATATCCTGGTCATTCGTTCCGGCAATGATCAAATTATGTGAATCATGGGCTACTGTCGTGGCAATGGCTCCTGATTTCAACCCGAGCCCTTTGACGATTCCCAGACCCACTTGTTTGGTCATATGATGCCGTTCAATAACAGCAAGTTTTAGATGATCAACATGTTCGGAGAACTGAAATAGACCATCATGATTAAGTGTGACCGGTTCAATCGAATGCTTTGTAATCAAGCTGTTTGGAGTTATCTCAATAATATTAGCGAACTCATTTTTAAAAGGTATCGCGAAATCATCTCCGGTTATTTCATGAAATTGAACAGAGTGCTTCAACCCGTCGGTAATTACCTGTTTCTCATCAGCTGGATAGTTAAGCAATCGATTATTTTGTACCATAAGCTTTCCATCTTTGAAGACCGAATGGAGGATGACTGAATCAAGATCATCCAGTAGTAGGAAGTCTGCCTTGTATCCAGGTGCAATTGCACCATGTTCCTTTAATCCAAAGCATTCTGCTGCATTAATGGTCGCCATTTGAATGGCGGTAATTGGCGGGACACCTGTTTCTATGGAAAGTCGAACGTTGTGATCGATACTTCCTTCAGAAACTATATCATCTAGGTGCCGGTCATCGGTGACGAATAAACAACGGCGGGAGTTCTTCTCATTAATAACTGGAATCAGGTTAATTAAGTCTTTGGCGACGGTGCCTTCCCTGATCATAAGATACATTCCTTTACGCAGTCTTTCTTTTGCCTCTTCCGCTGTAGTGCATTCATGATCTGTTTTAATGCCTGCACTTAGATAAACATCGAGCTGTTGTTCAGATAATCCAGCTGCATGACCATCGATGCTTTTGCCCAGTCTGTTTGCATCGTATATTTTTTGCAGCATATCTTCATCTGTATGTGAAACGGCAGGGAAATTCATTACTTCGGCTAAACCAAGCACTCTCGGGTTTTGATAAAAGGAAATTAAATCTTCACTTCTTAAGATAGCACCAGAATGTTCAAACTCCGTAGCAGGTACACAAGAGGGCATCATGAAGTAAAAATCAAAAGGAAGTTGATCGGATTGTTCAATCATATATTCCATGCCCTTTTTGCCAGAAACATTGGCAATTTCATGAGGATCTGCAACGATGCAGGTCACACCATGTAAAAGGAGGATTTTTGCAAGTTCATAAGGCCTGACCATCGATGATTCTATATGAACATGGCCATCAATGAAGGAAGGGCATACGAATTTTCCTGAAGCATCGATTTCCGAAGTACCCTCATAATGCCCAATTCCAGCAAAATAACCATCGGAGATCGCAATGTCGCCAGTATAGATATCACCATTGAATACATCTATGATTTGCCCGTTCTTAATGACGCAATCTGCAGGTGTTCTTCCTGATGCAACGTCAATTCTCCTTTTAAGCAAGTTTTTTTTCATATTCATAACCCCTTTGGCCATAAAAACCAGTTAATATTTCACTTTTTCCGTATTGGTTTCCCATGTTCGGAATGGTAAGTCATGGTCATTAAAAGACAATTGTTTCATTTTAATTGTGCGGTTTTCCATTGGCAGGGCAAGTTCTTGGTAGATAAAGTGATCATCAAAGCCAATAACAGCAGCGTCTTCTTTAGTGCATGCGTAATAAATGGCTTTTGGACGTGCCCAATAAATAGCACCGATGCACATGGGGCATGGCTCGCAGCTAGTGTAAATTTCACAATCAGTAAGCTGGAAGCTGTCGAGATTCCTGCATGCATCACGAATCGCCTGTACCTCGGCGTGAGCAGTAGGATCGTTGGCCGTTGTCACATTATTACATCCTCTGCCCACGACTTTGCCATCTTTTACGATTATAGCACCAAAAGGACCTCCGTTCTTAGCCAGTACATTTTCATTTGCAAGCCGAACAGCCATTTCCATGTATTTTACATCCACTAAAAAACACCCCTTCATATATTAATAACCAAAAAGTGTTAATGTTACGTTTTTTAACGTAAATATAATAAACAATATACCATATGTCTGGGGAAACAGAATATCGTTTTCTAAAAATAAAGAAAAGTCAATTTTATGACGTGCAATCGAAAGGATTTAAAAGAATTTTTACAAATAATTATAAAACTGATATTGTTAGAAGAAAATCATTAGAATTATGAAGGTGATATGCATGGGTTTTTTGGGAGTTCTATTACCGATATTCGGTATATTTGTTTTAGGTTTCATTGGTCAGAAAAAGTTTAATCTTGATACAAAATCGATTTCCACGATGGCATTATATTTAATGTCACCTTTTCTCGTGTTCCGGACTTTTTATTCCGCAGAATTTACGATTAATTATTTTTACCTGTTCTTATTCACGATAGTACTTTGCCTTTCTCTCATACTGGTAGTCTACATTATATCTTTTTTTCGCAATTATACAGTCACTGAAACAAGCGGCATGATATTGGCATCGGCATTCATGAATAACGGGAATTACGGTACACCCGTCATTTTCCTGTTATTCGGAGCCGCAGGACTCGATTATGCAATCATCCTTATGGTGGGACAGCAGTTAGTGATGTGCACGATCGGCATTTATTTTGCAGCAAAGGGCAGTCCTGAAGGAAACGGAGTTCAAACAGCAATTAAAGCGGTATGTCGAATGCCAATTGTATATGGAGCTATTGCAGGAACAGCCTTTCAGTTCGTGAACATACCTTTAAGCAATTCGGTTATGGAAGCTATTAATCTTGTTGCAAACGCAGCGATCCCGACAATCATGATTACACTGGGAATGCAGCTGGCCAACATTTCCCTGAAAAAAATTGCCTATCGAAAGCTATCAGTTTCGCTACTCCTTAAACTTGCCGTTTCACCAGCAATTGCCTTCCTGTTATCACTTGCCTTGCCAGTGGGTGAAATGGTCAGGCATATCATGATCATCGTAGCTGCCATGCCAACGGCGGCCAACACTACAATGTATGCGCTCCAATTCAATACGGAGCCTGAATTCGTTTCAAGTGCTACATTCATCAGTACATCATTAAGCCTGATTACGCTTCCCATCATCTTTTTCTTTGTATTATAGAAGATTATGATTCTAATTATGTGGGCAAACTTATTTTAAACACGAATCGGACGTTTCCTATCCAATAAACGAGATCCGGCCTAATTATAGGCATTGCCCTTGATGACCAAATCTTGGGCTGGGTACCCATCGCGGTACATGAACTTATGGCCTTTATTAGGTGTTGATGAAAAAATGATTTCAACAATTTCATTTTAATATTAAAGAGAAGCTTATTAAACGGCGTTTGATATTTTAATGCCAGTATTTGATTGGAGGGGTTTTGTGTTCCAGACTAAAATTAAATTGATTAATCCTGGAAAGATTGATGCCATACTAAAGGAAATCGTCCTGAAAACCTTTGAAGAAGCACTGGAAGAAAAACTTTTGCTATGCATGGAGTGCGGAGATGTCGATTTTTATATCGCTTATTCAAATAATGAGGAACTTCAAGATGCGATTAATGAAAACTTTGAAATTGATGAATGTGGTGAAATCATGAAAATAGATGAACATCAGGAACTTATGGATGATTTATACGATTATTTCTTGATCATACATAAGGAAAGTGATTTGTTTGATTTTTTTCCAGCAGGTCCATATACCCACAATGGGGAAATTCATGAATCAGATACGGATATGCTGGCGCCAAGGGGTTTGTATTCAGCACCATTTGAAGATGCGATAAAGGAATAATACGAAAAGACAGCAAATGCTGTCTTTTTGTATTATTAAAAGCATATTCAGCTTTCGGGAAATAAATGATTTTTTACAAAAAGAGGGAATTTTTTCAAGGGGAAATAAGTTGAAAATTAACATTTATATGGAATATAGCAATAATATAATGAAATATGATAACGTTTTTAACAATTTAAAGTTTATATGGTAATTTTAAGAAATATTATATATAATAAAAAGTGTGAATATTGAATATATTATTTAAATTACTAGTTTAAAATAATAATAAAAATGGTCGCTTCCCTAACACTATCGAAATATTGGGAAATAATATTGGAAGAAAGGATTATACATAAGATATGTTTCGAGTTAAGAGAATGTTATAGTACGCTTTTATAATTCTGATTATTATAAATATTCAGTTTCGAAGATTGAATATGGACGGGGTGCTAATTATGATAGTTTTTGACCGAGTGAATAAGTATTATGGCGATTTCCATGTATTGAAAGAAATTAATCTAACAATCAAGAAAGGGGAAGTGGTAGTGGTCATCGGACCTTCCGGATCAGGAAAAAGTACACTGCTTCGATGCATTAATCGTCTAGAGACCATTTCGCAAGGATCCCTTTCAATAAATGGTTTGAATGTAGCGGATAAAAAGACGGACATAAACAAACTCCGTCGGAATATCGGTATGGTTTTCCAGCATTTTCACCTGTATCCCCATAAAACCGTGCTCGAGAATATCATGCTTGCTCCCAGGAAGGTCTTGGGACAATCCGAAGAGGAAGCAAAAAAAATTGCATTGAAGTATTTGGACAAAGTGGGGATTGGAGATAAAGCAAATTCATTTCCTTCCCAGCTTTCAGGTGGACAGCAGCAACGGGTAGCGATTGCCAGAGGTTTGGCAATGGGACCGGAAATCATGCTTTTTGATGAACCTACCTCAGCCTTGGATCCGGAAATGATTGGCGAGGTACTGGATGTTATGAAAGCACTTGCCCATGAAGGAATGACGATGGTGGTTGTTACGCACGAAATGGGATTTGCCCGTGAAGTGGCGGATCGAATCGTATTCATGGACGAAGGCAGGGTTTTAGAAGAGGCAACTCCGGCTGAGTTTTACGCCAATCCTCGTGAAGAGAGGGCTCGTTTATTCCTTAGCCGTATATTAAATCATTAAATAAAAAACAGGGGTGAATTACATGTTGAAGAAAAAGAAATGGTTAAAATTATCTTTGCTATCATTACTGGCCGTCATTTTATTAGCTGGTTGCGGCGGGGGGAATGATACCGACAAAGCTGAAGAGGGTGGAGGTAAAGGCAAAGAAGAAGATGTTCTAGCACAAGTGAAGGAAAAGGATAAGATCGTTTTTGGGGTGAAAAATGATACAAGGCTATTCGGTTTGAAGAATCCTAGTTCTGGAGAGGTAGAAGGCTTTGATATTGATATTGCCAAAGCTCTTGCAGCAGAAATCCTTGGTGATGAGAATAAAGTTGAATTTAAAGAAGTGACTTCTAAAACTAGGATGGCCTTATTGAATAATGGTGATATCGACGCAATTGTAGCAACTATGACAATCACGGAAGATCGTAAAAAAGAAGTTGACTTCACTGATGTTTACTTCGACGCGGGACAATCTTTGTTAGTCAAAAAGGGCAGCGATATCAAGGGTATTGATAGCTTGAAAGGGAAAAAGGTATTGGCTGTCAAGGGCTCTACTTCTTCCATAAATATCCGTGAAAAAGCTCCTGAAGCACAAGTGCTGGAGTTTGAAAACTATTCTGAAGCGTTCGCTGCACTTAAATCCGGACAAGGGGATGCATTGACAACGGATGATTCCATCCTTTATGGAATGGCAGATGAAGATCCAAGCTATGAGCTTGTTGGCGGTACATTTACCGAAGAGCCATATGGAATTGCCGTAAAAAAAGGGAATACTGAATTTGTGGAAGAGTTGAATAAAGCCCTTAAGTCACTTAAAGATTCAGGCAAGTACGACGAAATCCATGATAAATGGATTAAACACTAAACATTTTAGCAAATGTATATGGGCAGCTGACCTTGAATAACATTTGAACATTTGTCTGTGAGGATGAGCGTATTGCTCATCCTTACTAGTTAAAGGAGTTGTATGCCGTGCTTGATTTCTCCATTTTAACAGAGAATCTGGATATGTATTTATTAGGCTTTAAAAATACGATCATGTCGAGTTTGATCGCGTTGGTATCGAGTTTGATTCTTGGTGTGCTAATTGCCATCATGCGGATTGCGCCAATAAAGCCACTAAACTGGCTTGGTACCGCCTATGTCGAGTTCATTCGGAACATACCGTTATTGATCATTACCTTTTTCTTCTTTCTTGGTCTTAAACTAAGCGGTCTATATGCAGGGACATTAGCCTTGACCATTTACACTTCATCTTTCATAGCTGAGGCAATTCGGGCAGGCATACTCTCCGTGCCTAAGGGTCAAATGGAAGCTGCCCGTTCATCAGGCCTGACATATGGGCAAGCCATGAGGCTCGTCATACTGCCGCAGGCCGTTAAAATCGTCATTCCTCCTTTAGGGAACCAATTTATCAATTTAGTAAAGAATTCTTCCATATTGGCCGTCGTTGCAGGACTCGATCTTATGTACCACGGAGATTTGATTTCTTCAAGGACATTTGTCGTGTTTGATGTGTACATTTTCGTTGCAGCTTTTTACTTAATTCTTACCATTCCTTTAAGCTTTGGCGTTGGTTATTTGGAAAAACGTCTGGCTAAGAGTAATTGAGGGAGGTATAAGATATGGATTTTGCAGGTGCCTATACACCAGATAATCTTAAGTTTTTATTAGAAGGATTTTGGGTAACGCTCCAGGTAGCTTTTATATCCATTATTCTAAGTTTCATTATTGGCGGGCTTGTAGGTATAATCCGATACGCAAAAGTGCCGGTGTTATCACAAATACTAGCTTTGATTGTAGAAACGGTACGTAATTTACCTCTGTTATTAATCATATTTTTTACGTATTTTGCTTTGCCGGAGATACGGATTAAACTGGAAATCATTCCAGCAGCCATAGTTGCCTTGACAATTTTTGAGTCAGCCATGCTTTCTGAAGTCATTAGAAGTGGACTGAAATCCATTGATAAAGGTCAAATGGAAGCTGCCCGTTCATCAGGTTTGAGCTATACACAGGCATTGATACATATTATTCTGCCCCAAGCGCTGCGCCGCATGGTTCCTCCCATTGTCAGCCAATTCATTTCTTTATTAAAGGATACCTCTTTAGCGGTTGTCATCTCTTTGCCGGAGCTGACCCATCATGGTCAAATCATATATGGACAAAGTCAAAAGTATTTAATACCGATTTTGATCCTGGTAGCTCTCATGTATTTCATAGTTAACTATAGCCTTTCTTTGGTAGCCCAGAGACTTGAATTGAAACGCACCTAAAAAAACGGCTCAGAAATGAGTCGTTTTCTATTTGTCTAGGAGATTCGGAAGTGTCTCACCCTTAACCTTATTTTAAAGCTTGTTTATACTCCATGATCCATACAGTCGGCGGAAAGGGAGCGGATTTCTGGAATCACCGGAATGTTATTTTAAGAAGAAACCGTAGGCTGGACTCATGCCAAACACGTTGAAACTAAGTTATCCTTCATGGTTTTATACTGTAATCCTTAATAAATGGAAGAAATTTGCGACACTCCAGCCGAATAACTGGCTAGCCGAGACCCCACAGGCGCTTGTGCCGAGGAGGCTTGGCAGACAGTCGGCGGAAAGGGAGCGGATTTCTGGAATCACCGGAATGTTATTTTAAGAAGAAACCGTAGGCTGGACTCATCCCAAACAAATTGAAACTAGGTTATCCTCTTGATTTTATAACTGTAATCCTTAATAAATGGAAGAAATTTGCGACACTCCAGCCGAATAACTGGCTAGCCGAGACCCCGCAAGCGCTTGTGCCGAGAAGGCATGGCATACAGTCGGCGGAAAGGGAGCGGACTTCTTAATCAAATAGAATAATAATGATGAATGAGTACACAAAAAATGAATCTTTTGCTTTTAATAACCGTATATATAAAGGAAGAAAGAAGGTGGAAAATATGTCGGAAATTAAAAGAAGCAATAGCAAAGCGATTGTATCATTGATCATGGGGGTATTATCCCTGTTTATTCCAATCATCGGCATCATATTAGGTATTTTAGGGTTAATATTTGCATCGAAGAGTAAACAAGAAATGAACCTTACTGGTGAATCTGGAAATGGTTTAGTGACAGCTGGAAAAGTGTGCAGCATTATTGGAATAATCTTGAATGTTCTCATGATTTTGATTTTCATGGTGTTTTTTTATTTCGTAGTCAATACGGATATATCAACCTATTGAATGTAAGTATTAACTTGACAAACAAAGAAAAGTAATTTAAACCTATATAAAATGGAAATTCATGTTATAATTATTATAAATATCTAAATATTGTATGAAGGGATGATATTTTGACCATTCAAATCTTTGAGTACCCAGCCGTATTCTATTATGAAAAGCACCCGTTGATTATCGACTCTTTTTCCGTTCAAGTTTGTTTCCCGGATTTTAGGCGAGAAGGAATTATTTCTTCCGTTAGCGGCAGGAATCGGTTAGATGCCTTAGCTTGTGCTCAAGAACTGTTGGAATCCATGGTCGAACATTTTATACACGATAAAAAAACAATCCCGGATGCAAGCGAAATGGAAAAGGTGAATCTGGATCGGGGAATTAATATATGCGAGGCTGCACCCTTCAGAATTGAAATCGAAAATATCACATATGAAAAATAGAAAAACCTTGCCGGTTAAAGGACAAGGTTTTTATTTTGGATTACTTGAATTTGTAACCCGGAATGTCAGATCAGTACATACTATATTATTTTATTATTTTTTTAGTAAGCTGAAGTCGATGGGGATAATAGTGGCACTCATAAAATATAAAAAACCATCATTACCTGTAAAAGGAATGATGGTTTTTAGTTTCGCTAAAAAATTCCCCATTTAATTATTTTTTATTTTTGGGGAAAGGATATTGCGTTCTTTATAACGAATATGTATAGTATAGGTAACATAGGTAAAAAGTATCAATAGTTATATATTTTGGAGGTGTATGTGTGAAATATTATATAGCATCAGACGAAAAAAATTTGAAGCAAGTAAAATCATTGATTAAGAAATTGACTTCAAAAGGATTTACTTGTGTGAATGACATGAATTTAATTACGAATGATGAGAAAAACCAAATAACGGACGACATTGGAGAATATGAAAAAAAGGGGATAGAGGAAGCCGATTTCATGCTGATCTTCCTAACGGCTGGAAAAGGTAATCTATATGAGCTTGGCTATGCTTTATCTTTAAATAAGAAAATAATTGTGTATTCTCCTGAGAAAGAAAATTATCATATTAATAAAAAATCAATATTTCATAATCTGCCCGAGGTAACGATCTGCAGCGGGACCTTTTATAAGCTGGTTAAATTGATACATACGCTTTCTCCGGAAGGATCTGAAAAAGATTCACTGCCTCTTAAATAAATGTCAAATGTAAAATTTTAAGGAGACCCTCTAATAAAATTTCTTTTGAACGAATTGTTTAAAGTATTAAAAATGAGGGTAAACACCATTAAAAAAGGGAGAGGACTGTTTTGGCCATTATTGATATCGACCAATTATTGTTAGCCACTGAAGCGATAGCAGAAGAGTCAGTTCCATTCCATCTTGATACATTTGACATCGATCAACTTTTAGATAATACGGATAATTGGAATTGGTAAAGAAAAGCATGCCCATAGAGGATATGCTTTTTTTAGGCTGTTTTCACATACTTTGTTGCTATTTACCAGGTAGTGAGTTGTGGTTGATTTCCACTCCAGATGCTCGCTTTCCGCGGGGCGGGCGGTGAGCCTCCTCGGCGTACACGCCTGTGGGGTCTCACCTGTCCCGCAGCTCCCGCAGGAGTCTCGCACTTCCGCTCCAATCACCTTAATAGTTTCGTTTTAAAAACAACAATCTTTACGAAAAGAGCCTTTTTTAAAGAGAAAATAGCCTGATTACCTGTATGAAAATAATACAAGAAACCAGGCAGGTGGAGATATTTTAACGATTGGATAAAGTTAAAACCTGCGTCCTTTTACGAATCCTAAAATCACAAACATTGAAATGGTGCCGATAACAAAAATTGCTTTAATGGAATTCACTAGAATTTCATCGTACATTCGTATTACCTCCTTGTATGTAATGACAGTGCGATTATGATTAGCTGTTGATGTATAAATTATAACATAAAGTCAATATCTGATGGTGGGAAATTAATGACGATATGGGTAATAATGTATAGGTTGTACAGTTAAAATATAAAAAAGATATCCTCTAATCAGTGGATATCATTGAGAAAATTATTTAAGTCCTAGTGCTTTTTTTGTTTTTGGTCCGACGATTCCATCAGAAGTAAGTTTTTTGGACTTTTGGAAGTTCTTTACAGCTATTTCGGTGTTTTTTCCAAATGACCCATCTACTCCTTTAGTGCTGTATCCAAGTTTAGTTAATCTTTTTTGCAGTTCGATAACCTGGGGGCCACTGCTTCCTTTCTTTAGGGTAGAGTTTGTATTTACCGGCAGGCTCACAGATCCGCTCACTTTGAATCCATTTGTGGCAGCTATATTGGCAAATGATTTATTCGAACTGGCAATCAAGACTACAGTGTTCATTCTCACCCTATCGTAAAGCCATTGTACATCATTGTTATACATACGGATACAACCGGCACTTATATATTTCCCGATTGTTGAAGAATCATTATTGCCGTGTATTGCGTACGTATTTCCTGGTGTATTCCTTGCATTGATCCCCAGCCATCTTTTACCTAGAGGGTTTTTTGGGTCTCCGCCTCTAATGTTGCCTTTATAATAGGGACGATTCACAATCTTTGTCACTACTTTAAACTTTCCTTCAGGAGTGTAGGAGGCTTTCTTACCTGTCGCCACGATGAATACCTTCACCAATTTATCATTTTCGTAATAGGCAAGCTGATTATTGGCTTTATTGATGATAATCAGTTGTCTTGCTGCCGCACCTGAAGTATTACTGAACCCCAAAAAACTAAAGGCGAAAATCAATACAAATACAATTAATTTTTTCATGTTTTCCCCGTCCCTCATTTAAGCAACCTACATTTACACATATACTATCCTATGCATGAAGCGAGGCTAAAGTGACAATTTTTTAAAAAAAGGGTAGACTAATTAACTATGGGAAAAGTCAAACTTAGATCCAATTTCACTTTTATGCATATCAAAAGAATGATGGGCACTATTTTTGGCCATATTACATACATTATTGAAGGGAAAGCGGAGGTGGGAAAGAATTGTCACGCCTAAAGGTGGAGGACTATCTAGAACAAGGCATCCATGGTCCAAAAGAAATCAAGGCTGGTGAACGAAGGGAATTTCTGGGCACATTACGGGAACGCGTAGTCATCGTCTTAAAAAGAAGCCAAGTCTTTGAAACGAATGTATACCCGGAGATAGAGCAAATGATGAAGCAGTATCCCCGTTCAAATTTGTTTTTGAATGGTCAGATGGACTATCAATATCTAGGAAAATATATTAAATTGGCAATGAGTCATGATATTCCTTACAAAATCGTCCTAAACAAAGATCATAACTCCGATTTGGGTCTGGTGTTAGCGGAAAGTAACGCCATAAACAAAGAAGAAATTTATATACAGAAGCAAATTCATACCCAGCAAGTCATCAAAAAGAAAAGCTTCACAGCCTTTATTAAACGCTGTGTTAAAAAATTATTAAAAAAACGTTGATGCAACTATCAACGTTTTTAGTTTGGCTACAAAAAGGGGGGGAATGGACTATTCCGAACCATGATAGTAAGAATAGGTTTTCCATAATGGTTTTATGAAATAAACTGGGAATTTATTGAAAGAAAAAACTGTAGGCAAATTCTCTTTCTTAAGAGTTGGTCTACAGTCTGAAACGAGTGCTTTTTATTTTTAATCGTTCTTTTAATTAAGTGTGTAGACAACTTTTCCTGTTTATGTAACCCTATTCCGTAACCTGTAAAACTTCCTGAAATTCCCTATAATCGTTTTTACTACGGAATAGGTAGGGATAGCGATTAAAATGCCAATGAATCCGTATATTGATCCAGCAACAAGCAGCAATAGGATAATGGTAAGCGGGTGAATGTTAAGCCGTTTCCCCATAATATTCGGTGTAACCAAGTGCCCTTCGACCTGTTGAACAACAATAAGGACAATGAGTACTTTCACTGCCAGCCCAATGTCTTGCTGTAAGGCAATGAAAAGGGCGGGGATGATGCTTATTAATGGACCAAGGAATGGTACAACGGTAAAAATCATGGCGAATAAGGCCAATACGAGTGCATAATCGAGACCGATAATAAGGTAGCCAACATACATCAAAGTCCCTATGACAATTGATATGATGAATTGACCAATAATATAAGTTGAAAGGGCTTTATCGACGTCTTTTAAAATTGTGTTCCCCTCTGATTCTACATCGTTCGGTATGTATTTTAATAGAAATGGTCGTAATTTATCTCCATCCTTCAAGAAATAGAATAAAATGAATGGTGTAATGACCAATACTGTTAATACACTAGTTATCGTGGATAAAATGGTATTGACATTCACGATGAGTTTTTCCGAATAATCTTTCAAATGCGTGACCGCTTTTTCTTTCAACTCTTCTATATTTACCATGCCAAAATCATTTTTTTCAATCATGACTTCAGATTCTTTAGAGAATTCCTTGACTTTGCTGGGGAGGTTTTCAGATAATTTTTGAAATTGGTCAACGATTACAGGACTGCCAAAGTAACCTGCCATCCCAATCATACTAAATATAATCAAAAACACGGTGAAGATGCTAGCTGACCTCGGGATAAATTCAGTTAACAAGTTAACGACCGGCCTTAATATATAGTATAAAAGCCCAGCCACAATAATAGGGAAAAACATGGCAGCAATGATTTTTTGCAGCGGCAGGAGAACATAATCAATCTTACCCAGTAAAAAAATAATTAAAATGATCAAAATGATTGCGCAAGCATATTTGAAAAACGGTTTATTGATCCACAAGACAATCCCCCCTAATTCCATCTCTTACTTGATTCCCTGATTTAGCTTAATGTTAAACTAAATAACTTGATTAAATATTCGGTGCAAACTTTTAGATGGATGAACGTTTGTCATTCAGCTTTTATTCGGTTGTGTTTCAATTTTGAATCTAGCTGACCACCTATTATTATTTATTAAATGGAAGTTCGTATTTTTTAAACATTTTTGGAATTCAAATAGCTATAGCCGGAACAAACGAAGTTGATATATGGAAACAAAAACAAGACTTTCACTGTAAAAAGAAGGACCTATTAAAAAAATATATCGGCCATTTTGACTTTAACCTGTCTTTACGTGCATAAGTCGATAATCTGAATTTATGCTCACAACTGCCCCCAGATGAGATGACCTAATCCATATGATATTCCAATGTGCTACAGTTCAAAAAGCACCTATACGGCCATATACATACTAAAAAGGAATCATCAAGGTAAATTCCGGTTATGGAAGTTTACTTGATCATGCCTTTTTAAAGGTTATTAAATTAGGATATCTTACTTAATGTGTTCGTTGCACCTTGTTTCTGTTCTTTTTGCATTTTTTTGATGTCCAGACGCAACCAGATGGAAATGGCGAATGCTATCGCAATTAATGCTGCGAAAACGTAGAATACCGGAATGTAACTGTTCGTACTTTCCCTGATTGCAGTAACCAACATTGGGCCGCAAACCCCGCCTAGAGACCATGTAGTTAAAAGATAACCATGGATGGCACCAATTTCCTTAGTGCCAAATAAATCCCCGGCAAATGCAGGGAGATTAGAAAATCCTCCTCCATAACAACTAACGACCAACAAGATGAGTCCTTGGAACAATAGTGTATTTGTAGTCATTGGAAGTAAAAGGAAGGCACCGATTTGAATGATGAAGAAAATGACGAAAACATTTGGACGGCCCATATAATCAGATGCCGCTGCCCAGCCAAGTCTTCCTCCGCCATTAAAGATTCCCATTATTCCGACTAATGTTGCTGCACCTGCCACTGACAGCCCGACAACGTCTTGAGCCATAGGAGAAGCAACCGAAATCATCATGATCCCTGCACTTGTATTGATCAATTTCATGGACCATAACATCCAGAAGTGTTTAGTTTTAACCGCTTCTTTTGCAGTTAATTGCCTTAGGTCTTTCTTCAGTTCTTTCTTACCGGACTCAATATCTTTCTTCATTCCTTCAGGCAGCCAGTTGGCTTTTGGAGGTGCAATATAGGATGCCCCTAAGAACATCAGTATGAAATAGCCTGCGCCTAAAATATAATATGTAGTATAAATGCCAACGGATTCCATAAGGCTTGCAGCGACTGGGGCTGTAATGAGAGCTCCGGCACCGAAACCTAATACTGCCATTCCTGTTGCCAGTCCCCTGCGATCTGGGAACCATTTGACTAAAGTGGATACTGGTGAAATGTACCCGATCCCCATACCAAGCCCACTTAACACCCCATAAGTCAATAGGTAGAGCGGAAGTGAATCGACCATTACCGCTAAACCGGAACCTGCTTGTCCTAATCCGAATAATACAGCCGCGACCATAGCTGACTTTCGTGGTCCATTTTTTTCTACGAACTTGCCAAAGAAGGCAGCTGAAGTTCCTGCAAGCGCCATCATTATTGTGAATGCTAACGTTACTTCAGTTTCTGACCACCCCATGGTCTCGACTAATGGTTTTTTGTAAACGCTATATGCGTATGCACCGCCAATGGATAGGTGAATGGCGATAGCGGATAAAGCGATTAACCATCTGTTTTTTGTCATGTTGTTACCCCTTTTCGTTAAAGAAGAATTAGAAAGTTGCATGCGTTTTGTCTATAATATATCGTTTTGCATGCGTTTTATCTATCTAGTGGGATAAGTATATAAGAATATTATTTAGTAGTAAACTACTAAATTGAAATTCATGTAAAATTTTCCTCTGGGCTTAGAGTTGGTAAAAAACACTTTATGGATTCGGATTAAAAATGTTATATATTCTAAGGAATTTAATATACATATAAGGTTTGCAGGTATTGCTTTGGTGTATTATTCACGAATCTGCCAAAAGTCTTTTCATTTATCGATTTTCCTGGTTACAAAGGCAAATGATTGAATTTACTCTAAAGGTGCGATGAACCAAAATTATTCTCATTGGCTTTATAGTGATTATTTTGATAAAATTAATCTAATATTCAAGACATATTAGCGTACTACTCGGAATTGATATTTTTAGTGGTTTCAGGAATAATTGATTCTTTTTTCAGGAATCATAGTCTGGAAATCAAAGAAAAACCAATTTATTTTAAAAAATTCCGAAAATTTCGTCTTAAAGGCTTGAACTATGATTCCTTATAGGAGTAAACTAATGAAAGATAGATTTTATGGAAGTCAAATCTTGTAAATTTAATCAACAAGGGGTTTTGGTAATGAAGGAACATGACATGCAAATCACGCTTAGTACAACAAAGAAAGAAAAACCACAAGCGGACCAGCTTGAGTTCGGTAAGCAGTTTACCGATCATATGTTTATTATGGATTACACACAAGGGCAAGGGTGGCATGATCCAAGAATTGTTCCTTATCAACCGCTCTCATTGGAGCCATCAGCTATGATTTTTCACTATGGTCAATCCGTTTTTGAAGGATTGAAGGCATATGCAACACCTGAGGATGAAATTATCTTATTCCGTCCGGAAAAGAATTTCCAACGCTTAAATAGTTCGAATAGCCGATTATGCATACCGGATGTCGACGTTGATTTCGCGTTGAAGGCCTTAAAGACTTTAATTAGCGTTGATAAGGATTGGGTTCCCCAGGCAGAAGGGACATCTTTATATATCAGGCCATTCATAATAGCTACTGAGCCTTATCTTGGAGTATCTCCATCGAATAAGTATCAGTTCATCATCATCATGTCACCAGTGGGATCGTATTATAAAGAAGGCATCCATCCAGTTAAAATTGCAGTGGAGTCAGCTTTTACACGTGCAGTTAATGGAGGTACAGGTGAAGCCAAAACGGGCGGTAATTATGCATCGAGCCTAAAAGCCCAGGAAGTATCCGAAAAGATGGGTTATGCTCAAGTTCTTTGGTTAGACGGAGTGGAGAAAAAATATATCGAAGAAGTTGGAAGCATGAATGTTTTCTTCAAAATTAATGGTGAAATCATCACCCCCGCTTTAAATGGAAGCATCCTTCCGGGTATTACTCGTGATTCCATTATAGAATTGCTGAAACATTGGGGTCTTCCCGTGTCGGAAAGACGCATCTCGATGGAGGAAGTCCATGAAGCCTATAAATTGGGTCACTTGGAAGAGGCCTTTGGAACGGGAACAGCCGCGGTCATATCACCAATTGGTGAATTTTTGTGGAATGGTGAAGAAATGATTGTTCAAAGCGGAGAAACGGGCGAACTTTCCAGAAAGCTTTATGATACACTGACAGGTGTCCAAACAGGTAAAGTCACAGACGAGTTGAGCTGGACTACTAAAGTTGAAGAAAAAGTGACTCAATAATACTTATAAAAACCTTCTTTGAAGGTTTGTTGACAAAAGGGGTTCGGAATTAAAAAATTCTGAACCTCTTTTGAAATTCCCTTTGAATTTTCGCCTAAAGTTAAGAGATTGCGGCTCTACGAGCCCACATGTTAGGCCATTTTTGGACCTCACCATGTCCAATTGGCCATCTTCTTTAAATTAATGGCAGCCTCCATTTTACGAACCAAATGGTTCGATGGCACCAGTTGATCTAAAGTAATCATTTCAAGTTGATCTCGCTGAATAGAATCATGTTTAGAAAGCATCCTCATCACCTTAAGTTTTAATACTTCTATTTTAAAACAAAAATGACTCCAGGCAAAAGTGTTCTATCTAAAAGGTAAGACAAAGTTGATTGGAGCGGGTGTTCGAGACTCCTGCGGGAAAAGCGCGTCTAGGGGAGACCCCGCAGGCGAAAGCCGAGGAGGCTCCCCGACCGCCCGCGGAAAGCGAGTGCCCTACGTTCCAATCAACGTCCCAATTGTACAAGCCTTAAAAAAGACAATCAATTTTCATCGAGTTTGTCTACAGTCTGAAACCTTCTTTGAAGGTTTTTTTTTACTTTTAGATAATCATTTTGTGCCTTATGGCAACTGCGACGGCCTCGGTCCGGTGATTCACTCCCAATTTCCTGATGGCAGAAGAAATATGATCTCTGACAGTAAATTCACTAACGCTCATTTTTGGTGCCATTTGCTTTAATCCCATCCCATTCGCTAAATATTGAAGTACCTCCACTTCACGTTTGCTTAGAAGATAAGTGGGGGGGGCGGAATCGAATGTTGAACTGACAGCCAGCTTCAAATAATGGGAGAGCTTCATTAAATCATTCTTGGTAACGGGCTCGTTGGCGTGAATGGGGTCAACCAACACTAAACCGATGGCCAAGTCATTCACAATTATCGGAATGATTGCCAATGAAGAGATGGAAAATCTTTTAACGTATTTTGCAGGGATGGAGGATTTCGCATGCTGGATGGTTAAGTATATGGGCTTGTTATGGATGACTGCTTGGTGGATCGGGTATATATCATGAATATTTTCCCTAACATTATGTAATGAAAAAGTATCTTCACTTGTACATGCACAAATTCCTTCACCCATTCCTGTTAAACATGAGTAACTGAATAAAGATGCTCGTTGAAATGAAAAAAAATCCACACAGCCCTTTACGATCATTTGTGATTTATTTGCCATATCTTTTTGTTGGGAAATCTTTTTTACATGTTTCATCAGAGTTTCCTCAAGCATTCGACTTAATTCCTCCCTACATTTTCAGTACTAGGATAAATGCTACTAATATATTACAATATAATGAAAAATCTTACAAATTTAAAAATCCTTAGAGATTCAAAAGTTTAAAGTTCATAATTTCAAGGAGGCATTACCATGAAAAGAAAGAGTTTAACGACCACAAGCAGGAGTTTTAGAGAAGATACCCTACCATTTAAACTTTACCAAAAGGCAAAGAAATTCGGTATATGGAATCCTCGGGACATTGATTTCAGCCAGGATAGAGAAGATTGGAAGTCATTTACTGACATTGAAAGGGAAGTGTTATTACGGATCATTTCCCTTTTTCAGGGCGGTGAAGAAGCCGTGACTTTGGATTTGCTGCCGCTCATAATGACAATAGCCAAAGAAGGCCGGATCGAAGAAGAAATGTACTTAACGACATTTCTGTTCGAGGAAGCGAAGCATATGGAGTTCTTTCGCTATACATTAGATCAAATTGGTGAAACGGGTGATTTGACGGTTTATCACTCAGACACTTATAAATCGATTTTTTATGAAATTTTGCCTGAAACGATGGAGAAACTTTTAACCGATCAATCACCAGAAGCCTTGGCAGAAGCAGCCACTGTTTATAATATGTTTACCGAAGGCGTTCTTGCAGAAACTGGATATTTCGGGTTCTATCAGACTCTCGAAGCTAATAAAATGATGCCTGGTTTATTAAAAGGTGTGGGTTTTTTGAAGAAGGACGAATCACGCCATATTGCATATGGGACTTTCCTGCTACAGCGAATCATCAGTGAACATCCACATATCTTTAAACAGGTTGAAAAGAGGATGGAGGAGCTTTCACCACTGGCCATCACGTTAAATACAGAGGGATATGATCGGTTAGGAAATCCCTTTGGTAATGACCAACAAGCTGTATTGAATTTTACCCTGAAACAATTATCAGTGCGGATGGAGATATTAGCCAGGGCAAAAGGGAAAGGGATTGAAGAAATCTATCAAAGCAATGAAAAGGAATATGGGGTGTTATAATGCCGAAATAAGATACAAGCATACTGTTAGTTTACATTCATTAATGGATGGCCATTAGGAACTTGAATGCAGCGTATGAACGATCCTTAACTGCGAATATAGACTATTAATTCCGAGGTGAAACGATATGAAGGTAAATGCTCATTCGAATTTTTGGTTAAGGTCTTCGGTTTACAGTGGCACTAACACTCGTTCACTCATACCGGGCCTATTCAATGGTCTGGGGGCAAGAAGGATTCTGCTCGTGAGCGATGCTGGCTTGGAAAATGCAGGCGTCGTTAAAAAAGTTGCCGAAACTTTTGAGCAGCAGAAATTGGGTGCCAAAGCTGAAATAGTTGGACAGTTTCTGGGTGTAACACAAGACGCAGCGAGTAAATGTGTAAACGAAGCATTGAAATATGCACGCGAAGTTCATGCAGATGCCATCCTTGCCATTGGTGGAGGGAGTGTCATCGATACCGCAAAAGCATTGAAATACGGATTATATAAAGGAATTACGGATATAAATGATTCAATACCAAGCGGTTTTCTATATGAGGGTTTTCCAAAAGCACAATCCATGAATATCCCGCATATATCCGTAGCCACAACAGCAGGAACCGGTTCTGAAGTATCCCCGATCGCAGTCATATATAATGAACATAAAAATGTCAAAATGAATATATACAATGTTTTTTTAAGTTCGGATGTTGCGATTCTAGATCCCGAGTTAACAGTCGGTCTGCCGTCTGACATTACGGCGTTTACTGGTGCCGATGCATTGACACATGCAATTGAAGCGATCATTTCACCTGCTGCGACATCAATAACCGATGCATATGCATATCAGGCCATTCGAGTTATTGAAAGAAATTTACCGAGGGCCGTAAAGGATGGAACGAATATTGAGGCTAGAATGGAAATGCTGCATGGAAGCATGATGGGAATCACTGCATTTTGTAGTGCATTGAATGCGATTCCTGTTCATAACTTTGCCCACGCATATGGGGCGTTATTCCGTATTCCGCATGGACTGGCCAATGCCGTATTGTTACCGGTCGTCATGGAATCAATCCCGGATTTATATCTTCAAAAGGCCCATTTGATAGCTGAAGCCTTTAGTGTGAAAGTACAGGATGAAGATTCAAAAAGGATCTTAGCGAAAGTGGTAGAAAAGCTACGTGTTTTCCTATCTGATCTTGGGCTGCCCTCCGACTTCAGCGCCTATGAAATTAACCAGTCGGATATGGAAAGAATTCTGAAAGCAGTAATGACCGACCCAGCTGCCGCTAATTACCCGATGTCGGAGGAATTAATAATGTCAGTTGTTTCAAGAGTTTCACCCGTAAGAATTAACTGATCTAAAAAAGCCAGCCCGTAAAGGTTGGCTTTTATTGCGTCGTAACGTGTTAAGTCCCGAATTTTACCATTCAAAAGTTCATTTCTTTATCTGATGTCTAAGAACTACAGTGATAGACTCTGGTTAATGTTTTTTTCCTAAGTTTTCCTGTGCCATCTTTATAAGTTCCTTGACCATGCCTCCGCCTAACTTTCCGCCTATTTTTCCATTCTGCTTGGATGTCAGTTCACCGTTATAGTCTTTTTTCAACGGTACGCCCATTTCTTTTGCTACTTCAAACTTTGCCTCTTCGGGATTCTTTGTGCCAGCGATTTTGGCTTTTAAATCATCAAGGCCTTGTCGCGCTTCAGATACTAATATTCTCCTTCTCCTTGCCATTTAGCAATACCTCCTCCTATTTTTTTCTTAGGTTATCCTAATGAAATGAAAATGATAAACCTGATTTCCAATTCGAAGAAGTTTTAGTTTATTTAAAGCGGGTAACATATAATAAAACGACGATTGAAGGAGAAAATGATGCTGACTGCGAATTCAAGTTTGTTAACAAAAGAAGATATGACAAATCCCGATCGAGTGCCGCAATGGCTAATCAAGGAATATCAAACATTCCATGAAACAGTGACCGATAAAACCTTTCCTTGTTATTTTGGTATGAAAGCTGAAAATAAAGGGGAACTTCGTTATGCTTATATCACACAGGAAGATTGGTCCAATCTCCCTAAAGCAGTGGAAAGCTTTCTTGATTTGTTTCAGGAACCACCATATATAAGGCATGGACTTTTCGTTTTTATGGAGCCTGATTCGATAGAGGGTGATATAGAATTTTACCGTAAAAGGTTTTGGGAGATCCTGCAATACCTGCATCAAGCGGATGAAAAACCTTGGCCAATTGAAAAGCCGAAAGATCCGGATCATTATTTATGGGACTATCATTTTGCCGGGGAACCAATCTTTGTCTTTGGTAATGCACCTGCATATAAACAGCGTAAAACTCGCGATTTAGGAAATAGCCTCGTCCTTGGTTTCCAGCCCCGGATGATCTTTGAAGGATTGGAAGGAACGGAAAAAGGCGGAATCATGTCGCGGGAAAAGGTCCGGGAACGGGTGGAGAAATGGGATAATCTCCCGAAGCATCCTGATATCAGTCACTTTGGCGATGTAAATCATAATGAATGGAAACAATTTTTCATAGGGGATGATATAGAACCGATAAAAGGTAAGTGTCCCTTCCATCATAAACAATTAACGTAACCGTGAGCAAATTGCTCTCGGTTTTTTTGCGTTTGAAAATAAAAAACATAATCCTTGCCTTATTGGATTTTCAGTTTTATAATGTGAAAGTAGCAATTGCAGTTAATTCGAGATATATGGATTAAATGCTATTTTTATTAAATATACAAAATCAACAATTGGGGGAACGAAAATGTCTAAAGTATTGTTTGTTAAATCAAATGACCGCCCAGCGGATCAAGCTATCAGTGTCAAAATGTATGAAACGTTTTTGAACGCATATAAGGAAGCAAATAGTAGCGATGAAATAACTGAATTGGATTTATTTGAATTGAATTTGCCTTATTACGGAAATACTGCAATCACTGCCTTATATAAACGCAACCAAGGCATGGAATTGACTGAAGAAGAAGTGGAAATTGCTGATATCGTGCAACAATACTTGAATCAATTCCTTGCTGCCGATAAAGTAGTATTTGCCTTCCCGCTATGGAACGCAACGGTTCCGGCACCATTGGTAACTTATATTTCTTATCTTGCCCAAGCGGGAACAACATTCAAATATACAGCTGAAGGCCCAGTTGGCTTAGCTGGAGATAAAAAAGTGGCCTTACTTAATGCACGCGGATCCGATTATGCATTGCCTGGAATGGAAGCTGGCGAAATGGCCGAGAAATACGTAACGATGAATCTAAACTTATGGGGCATTAAAAACCCAGAAACTGTCGTAATCGAGGGACATAATCAATACCCAGATCGCTCACAGGATATCGTTGCAGAAGGATTGGCGAAAGTTGCTGAAACTGCAGCAAAATTTTAATTTTTTAAAAGGAAAACCAGTATGTATTTTTAGCATACTGGTTTTTCTATGCAGATTTTTCTGAAAGTCGATTATAATAAAGGGTAAGCTATAAGCATGAAAGGAAGTGCAGAGGATATGCAAACGTTTAAATCACGTGACGAATTAAAGATAGAAGAAACTTGGAATTTAAAGGATATTTACGAAGATCAGGCTAATTGGGAAAAAGATTATCAAGAAGTCCTGAAGATGACAGAAAAATTAAAAACTTACGATGGGCATATTCAGTCAGCCCAAGATTTATTCGAGTATTTACGGTTAAGTGAGGAAGTTGGCTACATTTATAACAAGCTATATGTATTTGCCATGCTTCAAGCCGATTTGGATACACGGGTCACCTCATCACAAGCATTGCTGGATCGAGCTGGTAAGTTAGGGCAGAAAATAAGTAATGCTTCTGCATTCTTCATGCCGTTTCTTCTAAGCCTGGAAGAACAAACATTAAAAGGGTACATAAAAGAAGTCGAGGGTTTGAAATATTTTGAAGAGGATTTATTGGATTCCTTCCGCTATAAAGCCCATGTATTAACGAAAGAACAAGAAGAGGTGCTTTCGCAAATAGGCGAAGCCTTTTCAGCTCCACAAAAAACGTTCGGAATGATTAACAATGCGGATATAAAATTTGGGGAAGTTACGAATGAAGACGGCGAAAGGGTAGAGCTGACGCGAGGAATGTATTCCAAATTGATTGAAGATGATGATCGGGATAAAAGAAAAGAGGCTTATTTCGCATATTATCAGCCATATGTACAATTGAAGAATACAATCGCTTCCACACTTGCAACGGCAATCAAAAATAATGTGAATCTTTCAAAGCTGAGAAATTATCCATCTGCCTTGGAAAAATCCTTATTTGGAGATCAAGTTCCAAAAGAAGTTTATGATAATTTGATTATGTCTACTAAGCAAAATATCGGACCCATGCATAAATACATTCATTTAAGAAAAAAATTGCTGGGTGTAGAAGAATTACGTGCTTATGATTTAAGTGTACCATTAGTCGAAGGGGCTAAAGAGGAGATTTCTTACGATGATGGTTTTGCTTTGATGGTGGAGGCACTAAAGCCACTTGGCGAAGAGTATATCACAATCCTTAAAACCTTTAAGGAAAACAGGTATATCGACGTTAGGGAAACACCTGGAAAACGTTCAGGTGCTTACAATTTAGGACTTTATGGTGTTCACCCTTTCATCCTATTAAATCATCGTGATGATTTAGACAGTGTATTTACACTTGCACATGAATCTGGACATGGCATGCATTCATACTATAGCTCAAAATACCAACCGCAAATAAGTGCTGGGTATTCCATTTTTGTCGCTGAGGTTGCTTCCACTGTGAATGAAATCCTTTTGATTCGCCATTTAATTAAGACAACAAAAGACGTACAAAAGAAAAAACATTTACTTAACCATTTCATAGATAGTTTTAAAGGGACATTCTTCACACAAGTGATGTTTGCGGAGTTCGAAAAGATTGTACATGAAAAAGCTGAAAATGAAGAACCTCTAAATGCCGAGGTTTTTAATACAGCCTATGAAACGATATTTCGTGCATATAATGGAGATGAAATAAGTTTCGATGAAGAAGTGAAGTATGGCTGGTCACGCATCCCACACTTTTATCGTCCGTTTTATGTCTACAAATATGCTACTGGTTACGTTTCAGCCATTACGATCGCTGATAAGATCCTTTCTGGGGACAAAAAAACACTTGAAAGTTATTTGTCTTTCTTGAAAAGCGGGAGTTCTGATTTCCCATTGGAGCTGCTTAAGAAAACAGGAGTGGATTTAACGAAACCTGAGCCGATCGAAAATGCAATGAAGATTTTCAGTGATCTCGTCGACCAATTTAGTGAGTTGACAGAAGGCTAATCTAAACCATTTCTTCCAAAAGAGCCCATGGTATGATGTTATAAAAAATGCTATAGTTAAAACATTGGCGTATGAAAGGCCCAATCAATAGATTGGGCCTTATTTTATATGCAAAAGAAACAGGTAATTCGCGAAAAAAGTCATGATGACAGCGTTATTTTCAACATCGGAGCCTAGCCAATGGGCCAGTTTCTTCGTACTACAATGGCATATTTTGTGAGGAAAGTGAAAAATGAATTCGACAGTTAATTATATAAAAGAATGGCAGCAGGCACTTCAACTTGAAATCCTGCATTTGAAAAAATATGGCAGCACAAAATACTTGGTTTCGAACGGCCATCTGCTTTCAAGCGACGGTTCCTTCAACTATTATTTTGAAACAGGTTCATCGGTAAAAATCCCTGTCGGTTCCCTCGTTCGACTTGAATGGGGAGGGATTAAACAGGATGGAAGGATCCTCTCATCGGAGGGGAAAAGTATAATCATTGTTTTTGATCGCTCGTTAGGCGACATCATCAGTGAAGCCTTTTTATACCATGATCCCTGGGAATTGCTGGAGCAATTGATCATCCGCTTGGATGAAATCAAGAGGAGTAAAAGGAAAAGACTTCGAATCAAGCGCCTGATGGATCCGTCCATGCCGCAAAAACATCCTTTAACTGAAAAACAAAGCAGTGTGAAAGAATTATATTCCCGCTCGAAGTTCAATCCTGTCACTTTTGTTTGGGGACCGCCTGGAACAGGAAAAACCTATACTTTGGCTCGTACAGTAGCCAATCATTATTTACAAGCTAAAAAAGTTCTGGTTTTGTCCCATAGCAACCAGGCTGTAGATGTTTTGATGGCTGAAATTTCATCATTCATTAAAAAGAAAGATCGTTTCAAAGAAGGCGATGTGCTTCGCTATGGATCTCAAATCAGTGAATCACTAGCTATCCATGATGATATTGTTACGGGGCAATTATTAGGTAAACATGAACCGACATTAATTAAAGAAAAAGAAGAACTTGGCGAAGAAAAACGTCTTTTAAAATATGATTTGGCAGGTTCCTTCAGTAAAAGGGATACAGATCAGTTAATTGAGATAGAGAAAAAGCTGGCCAAAGTATTGGAGAAAATCCGCCAAAAAGAGATTCAATTCGTAAAAGAAGCAAAAGTAATAGGGACGACCTTAGCTAAAGCCGCAAATGACGAAACGGTTTATCAAAAGGAGTATGATCTGGTCATCTTGGATGAAGCGAGTATGGCTTACGTTCCTCAGGTGGCTTTTGCTGCAGCGTTAGCCAAGCATATTATCGTTTGTGGTGATTTCAAACAATTGCCGCCCATTGCTTCGGCTCGTGATTCCCTCGTGAAACTTTGGCTGAAGGAAGACATATTTCATCGGGCCGGTGTCGCCCAGTCTGTTGAAGAAGGAGAACTCCATCCCCATCTATTCCTATTAAAGGAACAACGCCGCATGCATCCGGATATTTCAGCATTCACTAATCGTGTCGTCTATAACAATTTTGTTGGCGATCATAAAAGTGTTGCGACTAGCAGGGAGGGCATAATGCTGGCGGAACCGTTTGCCAATAGGGCATCGGCACTTCTTGATACTAGCTTAGCAGGGGAATATTGCATCACTGAACGGACATCCCACTCGAGAATGAATTTATGGCAATTGCTTTTATCTTTTCAGTTGATTCATGAAGCTTATGTGGGCGGTTCAAGGTCAATTGGTTATGTCGCACCATATCGGGCTCAGGCAGAATTGATGGAAAAGCTATTGGATGACTTATATGAAAAAGAACGGCAAACTGCGGATATCATCGCTGCAACTGTACATCGTTTCCAGGGAAGTGAACGTGAGATGATGATCTTTGACACAGTAGATAGTTATCCGCAAAACAGGGCTGGAATGTTATTGACAGGGAGAGAAAGTGAAAGGCTGATTAACGTGGCAATAACAAGGACTAAAGGTAAGTTCGTACATGTATGTGACACTTCGTTTGTTAACAAACACGTTTATCGCAGTAAAACACTTCGTCAGCTTGTCGATCATCAAATTCAAAATGATCAGATTGTATCAAAGAAAGACATTGGAAAATGGGTTAACCACCAGCACCCGAAATTACGATGGATGCATGCCCGTAAATTGGGGGACTTTCAGGGAGATATTGAAACAACAAAACATGACATGGTTATCGCTGTACCGGATTTGAACAGTTTGTCAGAAGAATGGCAGCAATATTTAATGAAACGGAACCCTGCAGTGAAATTGACGATCATATCAGCAAAAAGAAATCCTGATATCAACTCGGATCATTTTATTTGTTCACCTATTTCCTTTTCCTTTATCATCTTTGATCATCGAGTTATTTGGCTAGGTTTGCCCGTGGAGTCCAATAATCGGGTTCAGCCCCCATATATAGCGGCTCGTTTGGATTCAAAAATCATGGCAGATGAATTACTATCTCAATTCAAAAAAAGTGAATAGCTTTGGAAAGCCCCTTAAAAGGGCTTTTCTTTTTTACATAAATCCCTAAAAAGACCTCGATAGAATAAATGATGAACATTTGAGCCACTTGCGTCCTTAGTATATTAAACCAAACACCTCGCTAGAATATACAATTCACTTATACTCCCTAATTTGGATTCAACTCCTTATATTTTCTGCTAAAGGCTGCAAACTAAACAACAAAGCAAGCGTTTCAGGCGACTTTCGGCTGGTTATGATTTACGATTAAGTTACGAAAGCCAAGAAAGGAGGTAACAAATTGAAATTGAGCATATTGGATCAATCCCCGATTGCATCCGGGCAATCAGCACAAGAAGCTTTGCAGGCTTCACTTCAACTAGCTCAAGAAGGAGATAGGCTGGGTTATAGCAGAATCTGGTTTACTGAACATCATGATTTGCCTGGCTTGGCCTGTTCCGTTCCAGAGATTTTGATAAGCTATATTGGTTCACAAACAAAAAATATCCGGATTGGATCAGGGGCAGTACTGCTTCCACATTATAAGCCATACCGAATAGCAGAGACATATAATATGCTAGCCACGCTTTTTCCAGGCCGGATTGATATCGGAATGGGACGTGCTCCTGGTGGATCTGCCGAAGCAACGATGGCCTTATCCGATAATTTCCTTCAAAATGTATATAAAATGCCCGAACTTGTTCAAGAACTGTTGAATTTTCTAAGAGATGAATTTCCGAAAGAACATCCGTTTTCAAATGTCTCTGCTGCTCCTATCCCAATGCTATCCCCTGAACCATGGATATTGGGAACAAGCGGGAAAAGTGCAAAACTAGCCGCTGAGAATGGAACTGCATACGCGTTTGGGGAATTCATGAGCGAAAATGATGGCGTGCAGAGTATTAAACAGTATCGTGAGCACTTTCAAACAAAAGGGATACTCAAAGCACCTAAAACGATTATTACGGTATCGGCCATTTGTGCTGAAACGGAAGAATATGCGAAAGAAATCGCCCTCAGCAACACCCTGTGGAAAATTCAAAGTGGACATGGGGAAAGAAAGCAAGTTCCAAGTATAGAAGAAGTAAGGAACCATGAATGGACTGAAAAAGAAAAAACACAGATGGAAACCATGCATAAAAAACTGATTCTTGGTACCCCTTCACAAGTTAAGGATCGCCTATTGACGATTCAGGAGAAATATCAGGCAGATGAAATCATGTTGATAACCATCACTCATAAGTTGGAGGATCGGCTTAATTCGTTTCGATTGATTGCCAGGGAAATTCTTAACAGTTAATCCTTAAGCATTTTATGTGCATTTTTTGTGTATTTTCTATATGATGGCTTTGCGTCCGATTTATCATAATTGAAAGAAAGAAGATGAAGATATGAATGCTGATCAATATGCAAAAAAACTTGGCGACATTTCTTTTTCCGTTCTGGACCTGGCTTCTATTGTTGAAGGTGGTACAGTTTCGGGAGCTTTTAAAAATACAGTAGAATTAGCTAAACATGCAGAGCAATGGAATTACAACCGTTTTTGGGTTGCAGAACATCATAGCATGCCTGGGATTGCAAGTTCTGCAACGTCAGTACTTATAGGCTATGTTGCAGGCAGGACGGAAAGGATTCGGGTAGGTTCTGGAGGCATAATGCTACCGAATCATGCACCGCTGGTTATCGCAGAACAATTTGGAACATTGGAAGCAATGTATCCTGGTAGAATAGATTTAGGACTGGGGCGTGCTCCGGGAAGCGACCAATATACAGCCATGGCACTTCGGGGTGATGTACGTAATAACGGTCAGGATTTTCCTGAACAATTGGCGCAGCTCCGTAGCTATTTAGATGCGGATTCTAAACATAATCGTGTTCGCGCCATTCCTGGAGAAGGGCAGGACATCCCGATTTGGCTGCTTGGTTCAAGTGGGTTCAGTGCAGCATTATCAGCACAGCTGGGATTGCCATTTTCATTTGCAAGCCATTTTTCCCCTGAAAATACTCAACCAGCTTTAGCCCGCTACCGCAATAATTTCCAACCATCCGACGTTCTAGATAAACCTTATGTCATGGTTGGTATCAATGTTTTTGCAGCCGATACTACGGAAGAAGCGCAAAGGATTGCTACTTCATATCAACAGCAGTTCTTGAATTTGATACGGAACACACCCGGTCAACTAGCTCCTCCAGTTGATACGATGGAAGGCCTTTGGACAGAATATGAAAAAGCCATTGTCATGAAGCAGCTGAACGCTTCCATTATAGGTAATCCAAAAGAGGTAAAAGAGCAGTTGCAGGGATTTTTAAATGAAACACAGGCGGATGAAATGATTATAAACTCTGCCATTTATGATCAGGATGCACGCCTTCGTTCTTATGAAATCATTGCAGAGGTTACTGGAATGAAATAATTGTTAAAGAATGAGCTTGCAGATCCCGTGTCTGCAAGCTTTTTTATAAAAATACATACCGATTGGCTTCATAAACATAGTTAGGAGAGAGTAATGAAACGAGAAGATCCTTTATCCTTAATATTTCACTTCACAGATAAACAAGGTGACAGCAGGCCCCTATATTTTGCGAATCCGAAAAAAGTGATCACCGCCCATTCAATTGAGGATGTCCTTCCCCAATTCCAAAAAGTCCAGGAAGCGATCGAACAGGGGAATTATGCAGCGGGATATGTTTCCTATGAAGCGGCACCTGCTTTTGAACAATCCTTTAAAGTAAAAGATGGAGCCAAAATGCCATTATTATGGTTCGGGATTTTTGATAAACCGCAAGCGGAAATACCTGAAAAAGTGACCGGGGCTTTTCATTTAGCTGAATGGCAATCAGAAACGGATTCAAATGCCTATCGTTCTGGATTTCAAAGAATAAAATCGGAAATCAAGAAAGGCAACACATACCAAGTCAATTATACGATGCGTTTGCAATCTCAGTTCGAAGGAGATGACTTCGCTTTTTTTGAACGTTTGAAGAGAGCCCAACGCTCGAACTATAGTGCATATTTGAACGTGGGTTCACATCGAATCCTATCGGCTTCACCCGAGTTGTTTTTTCGTTGGGAAGATGGTCAGCTGATTACTCGGCCCATGAAGGGAACGGTAAAGCGGGGGACGACACTGAAAGGGGATCAGCTCAATGCAGAATGGTTGGCAGCCTCGGAAAAGAATCAAGCTGAAAACTACATGATTGTGGACCTGCTAAGAAATGATTTGGGAATGATTGCGGAACCAGGAAGTGTCGAAGTTCCACAACTTAAGGCAATTGAAAAATATCCGACCGTTTGGCAAATGACATCCACGATTACAGCCGATACGAATCCAGGAACAACAATCATTGATATATTCAAGGCCCTTTTTCCTTGTGGATCGATAACAGGGGCACCTAAAATTAAAACGATGGAAATCATCGCTGATATCGAGAATTCACCGCGTGAAGTTTATTGCGGTGCAATCGGGTTTATCACTCCTGAATCCGAAGCCGTTTTTAATGTGCCGATTCGTACGGTCGTGATTGATAAGGAAACAGGGAAAGCCGAGTATGGGGTTGGCGGGGGGATCACTTGGGATTCCGAGTTATCGGAAGAATATGACGAAGCCTTTTTAAAAGCCAAATTATTAACGGTTGAACGGCCTGCTTACAAACTATTGGAATCGATAAAGCTCAGCGATGGCGAATATTATTTGTTGAATGATCATATCGACAGGATGAAACAATCCGCTGAGTACTTCGATTATCGATTCTCTGAATTGTATCTTAGAGATCGACTCCAAAAGTATGCGGAAATAAACCATGGGACGCTGCAAAAAGTAAGGGTACTACTACATGAAAATGGTGAAATTGAAGTCTTGGGACAAGCAATCAAGCCCCTTGATCCAGAATTCAAGGCCATACTAGCTGAAGCTCCAATATCAAGGGCAAATCCATTTCTATTTCATAAGACCACCAATCGTGATGTCTATGAAGGCTTTCAAATGAATAATCCCGACTTCCAGGATGTTCTGCTTTGGAATGAAGAAGGATACATTACGGAATTCACGAACGGAAATGTAGTGGTAAAGATAAATGGTGACCTCTATACCCCTCCGGTGGAATCAGGTTTGCTTGCAGGAACATTTCGTCAAGAATTGATCAGGAAGAAGGAAATCAAGGTAAAAAACATTTCAAAGGCTGACCTCAATAACGCTGAGGAAATTTGGTTCATTAATAGTGTGCGAGGGAAATTAAAAGTGAATTTAACTTTCTAAGCTGATAATTCGTAAAAAAGTGAAAAGTGTAATCTTTATTACAGTTTGTTGAGTTATAGTAGATGATGAATACTACATTTGGGGGAGGGACTGCTGAGGAGATGCATAAAATCGCAGGATTATCGATTAACGAATGGAAAGCGAAAGATCCTATACTTAATAATGTGATAAAGATGAATGAAGTCTTCTGGAAGAATCCAGATTACGGTAACAAACAAGAAAATCCAATCGTCCAAGCTGAACAAGTTAAATCGGCTGAAGAAAGATTAAATAGATTTGCCAATTATATAATTAAAGCATTTCCAGAAACTGAACCAATGGAGGGGATCATTGAATCACCTCTAGTAGAGATTCCTTTCATGCAAAAAAACTTGGAAAAATCCTATGGAACTAAAATTGCGGGAAAACTTTTGCTGAAATGTGACAGTCATTTACCTATATCAGGTTCAATCAAGGCACGCGGAGGTATTTATGAGGTCTTAAAACGTGCTGAGGAAATAGCAATGAAGCATGGCGGTTTAAAGCGGACTGATAATTATGGAATACTTGCGAGTGATGAATATAAGGAGCTTTTTTCAAAATATTCGATTGCTGTCGGTTCAACCGGCAATTTAGGAATGAGTATTGGAATAATAAGCGCGAAGCTGGGATTTAAAGTAACGGTCCATATGTCTGCAGATGCCAAACAGTGGAAAAAGGATAAATTAACTAGTCTGGGTGTCATTGTAAAGGAATATGATGATGATTATAGTAAAGCTGTAGAAGAAGGCCGTAAAGAAGCATCACTTAATCCCGATTGCCACTTTATTGATGATGAAAATTCCATGGATCTGCTGCTAGGTTATGCGACAGCTGCAACGCGACTGAAGAAACAATTGAAAGATATGTCGATTGCCGTAGATGAAGATCATCCTTTGTTTGTGTACTTACCATGCGGTGTCGGCGGCGGGCCAGGCGGCATAACATATGGGCTCAATTTAGCCTTTGAAGATGATGTACATTGTTTTTTTGCAGAGCCGACACATTCACCATGCATGACGCTCGGATTGATGACAGGACTTCATGACAAAGTTTCGGTTCAGGACTTTGGCATCGATAATAAGACGGAAGCGGATGGTCTTGCAGTAGGAAGGCCTTCAGCATTGGTTTCCAGTATGATGACGACCATGTTAAGCGGGAGCTATACTATAGAGGATAGAAGGTTATTCGAACTACTCAAGGAAATGGCAGAGACCGAAGGCCATTATTTAGAGCCATCTGCCCTAGCAGGAGCATTTGGTCCGATACAACTTTTGTCAGCTAAAGAAGGAAGGGAATATCTTATGGATCAAAAACTGCTGGATAAAATGAACCAGTCGACGCATGTCATCTGGGCTACCGGAGGGAGCATGGTACCAAAAGATATGATGGAACTGTATTTATCTAAAAGTTAAAAAAATCCACAAGAGTGAAATTTTCAGAATGCAGGCAAACTCGTAGAAAAATGAGTTTGCCTGCATTATTTTTATTTGAAAAACCTCTCAGTTGTTTTCAGACGAAGCCGTTTTTCGTCCAAACCGCACTTTATTTGACCGACAACGAATTATTCGAACCCCGGAGCATAAATTTTGCGGTCCGGATGATGATTCCGTTCCCTTAAGGTCGGCGTCCTGCTAAATACTCCTCACCGCAAGCTTCAAGCAGTGGCTGGGCTCCAGACATTCAATCCGAATTTCATCACAAAGAAAAGTCTTGTATTAAAATCAGGGTAATCATCCCGATACAATCGTGAGAGGGAATCAGGATGAGACCATTCCGAACCTCTTTTGACATTTTCATTGAAATATCTCTTAAAGTTAAGAAATTGGGGCTCTATGAGCCACTATGTTATGCCTCTTTTGGACCTAGCCATGTCCAATTGGCCATATTCTTTAAATTAATGGCAGAGAAAGTAAGCATCGCTTGCATCGGCAACTTTTTAAGTCCCCTTAAATCAGTCTTACTCATATCATGCTTCTTTTGCATCTACGAATACACACTCAATCGTTTATTTATGTTTCGCATATATAGGTTTTAGATCTAAAAATGACGCAGATGATCTGCATCTTCCACGATATGCTTGTCAGAAATGCCGTGCCACTACTAAAAGCGCGTCTAGGGGAGACCCCTCAGGTAAAAGCCGAGGGCCGACCGCCGGCGGAAAGCAAGTGCCTGAAGTGGAAATCGACGTTCAATATGTAAAAGCTAAAAAAACTGTAGACAAACTCGAGCGAAAGTTTGTCTACAGTTCGTGAAGTTCATGACAGTGAACTTCTTTATATTTATAACCCCCATGAGTTCAATAAAAGGTGAATGGCTTTTTCCAATTCGGATTCAGGAATCCCTGCAAAGCCCAATATAATTTTTGGAGGATGTTCGTCAATTTTCTCGATTGAATATGTTGATAATCCATAAATTTTAATATGGTCTTCGTTTGCCTTTTGAATAAGTGTCTGTTCATCCATGCCGTTCTTGACGATGAGGACGATATGCAATCCTGATCGCTCTCCAATGATTTTTATTTGTTGATGGGGTTTAAATAGATCAATCACTTTATCCAACTTCCGACGGTACACTTTCCTCATCCGATTTAAATGCTTTTCAAAATCCCCTTCCTTCATGAACTGTGTCAACACGTGCTGATCAATCCGTGAAACGGTTGAATGGTAAAAAGACAATTCCTGTTGATGCATTTGTAACAATGGAGCGGGAAGAACCATATAACTGATCCGAATTGATGGCATCAATGATTTTGAAAATGACCCTAAATATATCACCTTATCACCAGCATCCATACTTTGTAAGGAAGGAATTGTTTTTCCACTATAACGAAATTCACTATCATAATCGTCTTCGATAATATAACGGTTTGCTGCCCCTTGAGCCCAGTTCAACAATCGCGTCCGTCTGTTAACGGATAGGATTGTCCCATTGGGGAAGTGATGTGAGGGAGTGACATACACAACGTCGATGTTTGAATCTTCAATTTGGTTCACCTTTACGCCTTCTTCATCAATTTGCAGTGGATGGACTTCATTTGGGTAGCTGCGTAAAATCCGATGAATCAAGTGATACCCGGGATCTTCAACACCATAGATGGCATTTTTATCGAATAGAAGGACAAGCTGCTGCAATAAAATTTCCATTCCTGCACCAATGATGATCTGTTCTGGGACACATTGAACACCACGTGCATGATACAAATAATGGGCAATTTCACATCGTAATTCATATTCCCCTTGAGAATCCCCAAGTAAAAGAAGATCTTGATGTGATTCATCGATTTTGCTTTTCATGTATTTTCTCCATTTTTCAAATGGGAAATGTTCCGTGTCAATTTGGCTGGGATGAAAATGATATAGCAATTCCCCTTGTTTATGATTGATTTGTTCCACTGATACTTGGTTAGTTTGTGTATACTCTAAATCCTCGAAAGTTTGAATATAGTACCCTTTTCTTGGTATGACTTCAACGTATCCTTCAGCAGTCAATTGTTCATATGCAGTCTCCACGGTATTTTGACTTATTTGAAGGAACTCTGCCAATTTCCTCTTGGAAGGTAGTTTTGTGCCGTAAAGAAGACGGCCTTCAATGATTTCTTTTTTAATATATGAATATAATTGTTCGTACAAAGGTACTTCACTTAACCGATTTAAATCGCAAGAAAGCATATTCATTTTGTTGCCACCTTTTTGATAAATTTTTACTGACCTCATTAAACTTATTAAAACTGACACTTTCAATGTGGTCAACTCTTTTTTATACTAAGCCTAACAAATCTAAAAAATGAAAATATTAGGGGGAAGAAAAAAATGGAAAAATTATTAGGAACTGACACAGTAAAAAGAGGAATGGCACAAATGCAAAAGGGTGGCGTAATCATGGACGTCATTAACGCAGAACAAGCAAAAATCGCAGAAGCATCTGGTGCGGTCGCTGTAATGGCATTGGAAAGGGTACCTTCCGACATCCGTGCGGCTGGCGGCGTAGCAAGAATGGCAGATCCGCGAATTGTCGAGGAAGTAATGAATGCAGTCTCAATCCCGGTCATGGCTAAAGCAAGGATTGGCCATATCGTTGAATCAAGAGTCCTGGAATCCATGGGAGTGGATTATATCGATGAAAGTGAAGTGCTGACTCCTGCAGATGAAGAATACCATATTCTAAAAAGTGATTTCACAGTACCTTTCGTTTGTGGCTGCCGTGATTTAGGCGAAGCTGCGCGCCGTATTGGTGAAGGAGCATCCATGCTTCGTACAAAAGGAGAACCAGGAACAGGTAATATTGTGGAAGCTGTGCGTCATATGAGAAAGGTACAGTCACAAATTCGCAAAGTTAGCATCATGAGTGATGATGAATTAATGACAGAGGCAAAAAATCTTGGAGCCCCATTTGAAATTTTAAGAGAAATCAAACGCACAGGTAAATTGCCTGTAGTTAACTTTGCAGCGGGCGGAATTGCCACTCCAGCAGATGCTGCATTGATGATGGAATTGGGAGCAGATGGCGTTTTCGTTGGGTCTGGTATTTTTAAATCTGAAACTCCAGAAAAATTCGCATCCGCAATCGTTCAAGCGACTACATATTTCACCGATTATGAATTGATTGGCAAGTTGTCAAAAGAATTGGGCAGTGCAATGAAGGGCATTGATATTTCCAAACTAGCTCCGGCAGAACGGATGCAGGAACGTGGATGGTAATATGATAACGATCGGTGTTTTGGGATTACAGGGAGCGGTTGAAGAACACTTGAACCAAATCAAAGCTGCCGGCGAACAAGCGATTATAGTAAAAAAACCGGAACAGTTGCGGGAAATCGATGGCTTGATCATTCCAGGCGGAGAAAGCACGACGATGAGGAAGCTAATGGATCGTTATGGATTTATGGAACCGATCAAAACTTTCTTCGAAGATAAAAAACCAATTTTCGGTACATGTGCTGGGATGGTATTGGCGGCAAATGAATTGACTGGCGATGAGGTGGCCTATCTCGGACTAATGGACATTTCCGTGAAAAGGAACGGATTTGGACGTCAACGGGAAAGTTTCGAGGCTGACCTATCCATCAAAGGAATGGAAGCCCCATATAAGGCAGTATTCATCCGGGCGCCATTTGCTGATGAAGTTGGAGAAGGTGTAGAAGTATTGGCTGTTTATGAAGAGAATGTAGTGGCTGCGAGACAAGACCATGTCCTCGTAAGTGCATTTCATCCAGAATTGACAGGTGATGATCGCTTCCTTCAACTTTTCATTGAAATGGTGAAGACATCCGTAAGTAAGGCCGAATTGAAAACCTGCTAAACAAATGAAGCTGTCCTATTAATAGGACAGCTTTACTTTTGAAAGCTCAAAACTCTATAAAAATACATATTGCTTGAATTTACTATTCTTTACTTTTATAATAAAAAGTAAGTGTTTACTTACTTATTTGGAAGGGGAATGTATATGACAGCAAGAGTTGCAGTTATCACAGGGGGAGCAAGCGGTTTATGCCGAGCCACATGCCTGAAATTTGCAGCAAAAGGGGACAAGGTTTGTTGCGGATTTTAATGAAGAAATGGGTCGGGAAACCGTTGATCAGATAACAGCTAATGGTGGAGTGGCGATTTATGTTAAAACGGATGTTTCTAAGTAGGAAGATGTTGAATCGTTAATCAATAAAGCAGTGGAAACATACGGAAGGCTCGATATCATGTTTAATAATGCCGGCATTGGTGCGGACGGTATGATCCTAGACCAAGATATGGAAGGTTACTACAAAACGATTGGGGTGAACCAGTACGGAGTGGCCATTGGAATCATGGCAGCAGGACGGAAAATGAAGGAACTGGGTAACAAGGGAGTCATTATAAATACCGCTTCCGTGTTTGGCTACTTAGCTTCCCATGGGACTTTTGCCTATCAGGCGACTAAAGGCGCTGTAAGAATGATGACACAGACAGCAGCTTTGGAATTGGGTGCTCATGGCATACGTGTTGTGGGCATTGCGCCGGGCGGGGTCGGCACTCCTATCATACAAGGTTATCCGCTTCCTCTAACGATAATAGATAGACGGCATTTGCAATGGCTTCTGGCTTAATCAATTCACCGCGCATTTGACTTGCATTCAATTTATCGATGATTCCCATGTCTTTATGCGATCAATGGAAGTGTAGTCATGGTCGATGATGGCTATGCATCTTTTAAGTGATTTTCATAAATAGAAAACATCGTCCCAACCAGATGATGTTTTCTATTTATGATATATGGGAATATTGAATTCTAATAGATCAAAGGTAATATTGACCGATTGATACCAGCGATATATCATGGGAAATAGATGGGTGAAACCGGTCTTATCTTTATAAAAGAAGGTTGATATTTTTGAAAAAAGGGCAGCAAACCAAAGAACGAATCATAAATGTAGCCCGGACTCTTTTTGCCACTAAAGGTTTTGACATGACAAGAACGAATGAAATTGCCTCTGCATGCAATGTTTCCGAAGCTACTATTTACAAATACTTTGACAGCAAAAAAGATTTGCTTTTGGCTACAATTACCCCTAATGAAAAAGAGGAATCTGAAGATGGGACTAGCCATCTATCCACGGATGATCTAGTGGAGAATCATGTTACTACCATGATAAAAAAAATTCTTGAAAATAAAGAACAGTTTTCGATATTATTTAGGGAAACACAATTCGATCAAGATATTTCAAAGCAATATGTAGATCAGATTTTCAAGCCAAATGCCAGGCATATTGAAATACAGAAGAGAATAGATAGCGGAGAGATACAATATATCTCTGATATTATTTTATTTAATGTAGGAATCATTTCTTTCACATTGGCTTTATCTACACATTATGAGATCCATCAACAAAAAAAGGAGCCATATTTTACTTCTGAACGAATTAAGAGCATTGCTCAACTTTTGGTATATGGTATTCATGGGAAACAAAATCATACATAATGAAACGGTCATATTTAAGGGCATGAGCATCAAGCCGTAAATATGACCGTTTCTTTTTTCATTAAGAGTAGAAGTCCAGAGTGTAAGATTTGACTTATATTTTTCAGACAATTACGATAAATGTATACTTCACGAAATGCTTTAAGAAAATTATATCTGGAAATCTTGTAACATTGGAGGGTATCAAATGAGCGATATCGTAATTTTATCAGGAAGTCCGGCTATTCCATCAAGAACGGACATTTCACTAAAACATATTCAATCATTAGTCGAAAATGCAGGATTTACTACAGCTTATTTCTCGATTACGGATTTCTCAGCAGATGATTTATTCCAAGGGAAATATAATAGCGAGGATATCTCAAAGCTTTCAGAGCGAATTCAAGCAGCCAGAGGAGTCATTATAGGTTCACCGGTTTATAAGGCTTCTTATACAGGTGTATTGAAAGCATTGATTGATTTGCTGCCAGAAGGTGCTCTTAAGGGTAAGCCGGTGTTGCCAATCATGATTGGTGGAAGTAACAGGCATCTATTGGCGATTGACTATGCGCTTAAACCATTAATTTCAATATTAAAAGGCGAGCCGCTGCAGGGGATTTATTTTGTTGATAAGGAAATAGATAAACAGAATCCAGAAAATCCGATCAATGATTTGCATTTAATTGATCGCGTCCAGAGTCAGGTTCAAGAATTTGTAGAAGCGATACAGTTAAGAAATTAATGACTTCAATAAATTAATTCCTTCTATAAAAAGACTGGAACCTTAGAAATTTTTTTAGAATAACACGCGTCAATAATAGGCCTATTAATGAAAATAGACTCATTTTTTTGGAGATTTTATCTAAAAAGACGAGTCTATTTTCGTATTTATATGAACATAAAATCATAAATTGAATAGTGTGTATAAAAATAACAGTTCATCCATAATATTAAACCAAGTTATTTTATAAGAAAACTCCATTGACAAGGATTAAATATATGTTAATATTTAAAATAATAAAACTTATCCAGAGCGACGGAGGGAATTGGCCCTTTGAAGTCCGGCAACCTGCATGATGGATGCAAGGTGCTAACTCCAACAAAATGTTGATCATTTTGGAAGATAAGGTAAAGATATTTACCTTGCGATCTTTCCATCATGGAAAGATTTTTGTTTTTTGTGAAAATTTTAGGCAGACCATAACAATGTAAGGTTGTATGGAATTATATAAATCTAAAAAATTTAAAATAAAATATTCGCGGGTTTTCTTAAAGGAGGAACTGGTTTGAATAAAGAGAATCAGCTTGAAGAAATTTTTGAACGACTTCAAGAAATGCTTAATTCAATGAAATATGGATCCATTACACTTATTGTCCAGGATGGTAAAATCATTCAAATGGAGAGAAATGAAAAACTAAGAATTAAATAAGGTATCTGCTGACTAGAAAAACTAGAGGCGGGTTTAACTGATATAAAGAGAGTATTGGTTAGATTCGTCTCTTTTTCCTAGATTCAAATAACCCGGGGAAGATTACAACGGGAATTGATCAACAGTTACTCTAACCTGATACAGCAAGTTTTTAGAGGGGGCTACAAAGTTGGCTGCATTAATAAACTATGAAAATTTCAATACAGGGGACTTCCCTGTATTTCCTCAAGACACTGAGACAAAAGGTGCTTTGGAAGTACTGCAATGGGCGAATGACCATTATGGAGACAAACTGATTTATGCTTGCAGTTTTGGTATTGAAGGCATCGTGCTTACGGATTTATTGGCGAAGGTCAATCCTTCGGCAAAAATAGTTTTCCTAGATACAGATGTTCATTTTGAGGAAACTTACCAATTGATCGAGGAAGTGAAGAAGCGATATCCGAAGCTTTTGATCGAAATGAAGAAACCTGACTTGACGCTTGAGGAACAAGCGGCGGAATATGGCGATGAATTATGGCTTAGTGATTCCAATAAGTGCTGTAACATCCGTAAAATTGTTCCGCTTACAGATGTGCTTTCATCGGCAACAGCCTGGCTTTCGGGACTGCGGAGGGAGCAATCCGAAACAAGAGCTAAGACCGAGTATATCAATAAGGATAATAAGTTCAAATCAGTTAAAATATGCCCGCTCATACATTGGACATGGAAAGATGTTTGGCGCTATGCCCACAAAAATGGACTTCCATATAATGTCCTGCATGATAATGGATATCCGAGTATTGGATGTAAAACGTGTACTGCACCTGCCTTCAATGCAGATGATTTACGCTCAGGCCGTTGGCAAGGGGCTCAAAAAACGGAATGCGGATTGCATTTATCTTAAATAAATAGAAATTATAGGCATAAATAAATAGAAACCATAGGGGGAAATTAGCATGACAATCAGTTTACCGCACGGAGGAACATTAATCGATCTTTGGGAACCAAAATATGATTTTAGTAAAATAACGAAGTCAATCGAAATCGATGAAATTGCTTTAAGCGATCTTGAATTGATAGGGACGGGTGCCTACAGCCCGATTAAAGGATTCTTTACAAAAAGTGACTATGAGACAGTGGTAAAGGATATGAGGCTAAGCAGCGGACATGTATGGAGCATCCCGATTACGCTGCCTTTGACCGAAGAAACTGCAGGAAGCCTTACTATAGGTGAAGAAGTAACATTAACCCATGATGGTGAAACATACGGGGTTCTCTCCGTTTCTGATATTTACACTCCAGATAAGCAATTGGAAGCGACATTGGTATATCAAACAGCTGATGAGAAGCATCCTGGAGTAAAAAACTTATATAACCGCGGGGATGTATATGTCGGCGGGGAAATAAAGTTGATCAAGAGAATAGAGCGTCCGCTATTTCAAGCTCATTATTTGGACCCAGTCGAGACAAGGAAGGCTTTCGCTGAAAAAGGATGGGAAACGGTTGTCGGTTTCCAAACGAGGAACCCTGTTCACCGTGCACATGAATATATTCAAAAGACAGCATTGGAGATCGTCGACGGTTTATTCTTAAATCCTCTCGTCGGTGCCACTAAATCAGATGACATTCCGGCAGATGTAAGAATGGAAAGCTATAAAGTTCTGCTTGACAAATATTATCCGAAGGATCGCGTCTCCCTTGCAGTTTTCCCTGCTGCCATGCGTTATGCAGGACCTAGAGAAGCCATTTTCCATGCGATGGTCCGTAAAAATTATGGTTGCACCCATTTTATCGTCGGACGTGATCATGCGGGTGTGGGCGATTATTATGGCACATACGATGCCCAAAAAATCTTCGGGAACTTTAACGCAGATGAGTTAGGAATCACGCTATTATTCTTTGAACATAGTTTTTACTGTAAAGCATGTGGCAATATGGCTTCCGCTAAAACTTGTCCGCATGGCAAGGAAGACCATGTCATCCTGTCTGGAACGAAGGTAAGGGAAATGTTGCGTAATGGAGAAATTCCTCCAGCTACCTTTAGCCGTAAGGAAGTCATCGAGGTGTTGATAGAAGGTCTAAAAAAAAATGAAGTTTATAACTGATTGGACATAAATGGAAGGGTCACATGAAGAGGGGGATTATCAAATGAGTAAAAGTACGAATGTCACATGGCATGAGACGTCATTGACCAAGGAGCACCGACGGAAGCAGAACGGGCATGAAAGCACGGTTCTATGGTTTACAGGACTATCGGGTTCCGGAAAATCAACGATTGCAAACGCGGTCGCTAAAGAATTATACAATCGGAATATTCGAAGTTATGTTTTGGATGGTGATAATATCCGTCATGGCTTAAATAAAGATTTAGGTTTTTCTGAAGAAGATAGAACCGAGAATATTAGGCGGATCGGTGAGGTTTCCAAGTTATTCGTGGACAGTGGGCAGTTCGTATTGACCGCTTTCATATCACCTTTCAGGGCAGATCGGCAGATTGTACGTGATTTACTCGAAGAAGGGGAGTTTATTGAAGTATACATAAAGTGTCCGATTGAAGAGTGCGAAGTGCGTGATCCAAAAGGGCTTTATGACAAGGCCCGTAAAGGCATCATTAAAGATTTTACCGGAATCGACTCTCCATACGAAGAACCTGAACAACCGGAAATCATTTTAGAATCCGACCAATACAGCATTGAAGAGTGCGTTGAACAGGTAATCGGTTATTTAACAGCAAAGAAAGCGATTTAATCAAGGAGGAAAAGTAATGGTTTACGAGAAATTTTGGTCGGAAAATCCACTAATCGCTAAAAATAAAACGGAAATCTGGAAATTGGAAAAAGACGGCTTGAAGATATTTGATGATATTCCACATTACGCAGCAAATGGGTTTGATTCCATCCCTAAAGAGAAATGGGATATGTTCAAGTGGGCAGGTTTATACCTGCAACGGCCAAAAGAAGCTGGTTATTGGATGATGCGAGTCGTTATTCCCGGAGGTATCCTGACTTATGATCAACAAATAACTCTAGCTAACATCGCTAAAGATTACGGGAGGGACGTATATGACATTACAACCCGTCAAGCCATTCAATTCCATTGGCTGACCATTGAACAGGTCCCGGATATATTGAATCGTTTAGAAAAGGTTGGAATGACTACGGCTGGAGCTTGTGGTGATATAACCCGTAATATCATCGGTAATGCATTGGCAGGCATCGATCCTGATGAACTATTTGATACACGCGAGGTACTATATGATGTATTTGAGTATTTCCGCCTTAATGAAGACTATTCGAACCTTCCGAGGAAATATAAAATGTCCATAAGTGCCAATATCCATAATGCTTCAAATGCTGAAATCAACTGTGTTTCATTCAATCCAGCTACTAAAGTAATTAATGGAATAACGGAAGTCGGTTTTCACGTAAAAGTAGGGGGTGGGCTTTCCTCCGTTCCGATGCTGGCAGAAGAACTTGACTTATTCATATTACCTGAAAAAACTGTGGAAGTGGCTGCCGCCATCACGACGATATTCCGTGACTTTGGGTACCGTGAAAAGCGTCATCGCTCACGTTTGAAATTCCTTGTCGCTGACTGGGGTCCTGAACAATTCAAGGAAAAATTGCTGGAATACACCGGTCCGCTTCCTGAAAAGGGAGAAAGTGCGGTGAAGGGATGGAATGCAGGGTATTTCTACGGCATCCATAAACAAAAGCAAGATGGTCTGAACTATGTTGGCGTCAATATACCAGTTGGTCGTCTAAACCCAGACGAAGTGATCGAGTTTGCCGAACTTGCAAAAAAATATGGAAATGGTGAAATCCGCAACTGTAATTCTCAAAATCTAATCATTCCTAATGTGCCGGATGCAAAACTTGAGGAATTAAAGCAGGAATCCATCTTCGAAAGATTTCCATATAAACCAAAGAAATTCATTGGGTACTCCGTTTCGTGTACAGGCATCGAGTATTGCAACCTGGCTCTAGTTGAAACGAAAAACCGAATGAGGACCATTTCTGAATCACTGGACAAGGAAATAGATCTCGATGTGCCTGTAAGGATGCATATGGTCGGCTGTCCGAATAATTGCGGTCAAAGAGCCATCGCCGAAATAGGGCTGCAAGGCATAAAAATGAAAAATCAGGATAAAAAGATGGTCGAGGCTTTTGAGATATACGTTGGAGGAACGCTGAATGAGGGCGGGAAGTTCAATGAAAAGCTTAAAGGAAAAGTGGAAGCTGAAAAGCTCCATCATGTTTTGAAAGAAATGATCCTATTTTTCAAAGAAACTAAACTTCTTTCCGAAACCTTTCTCGACTTTGTGGAAAGGGTAGGGGTAGACGAATTACAAAGTAAACTAGATGATATATTAGCGGAAGTGGCCGTTTAATAGGGGAAGGTAAGCATTCCATGAATCTATACCGTTTTGAAGTCACTATCAAGGAAAAACCAATTCATGTCATCATTGTTGCCGATTCAGATGAAAAGGCGTTTGATCTTGTTGATATCGAGCTGGAAAAGCATTATTTGAAAACGCCTGAAGTGGATGACATCTCATTATATGAAAAAAGGAAAATTAAAAATGGAGCAGGTTTCGTTTTATCGGAATTCGAAACAATTCTCTAAGGGAAGGCAGGATGCAAAAATGGGGAAAGTATATCTAGTAGGAGCCGGTCCCGGAGATCCAGATTTAATTACATTAAAAGGATTAAAATGCATCCAAGAAGCTGATGTCATTTTATATGATCGACTTGTCAATAAAGAACTTTTGAATCATGCAAAAGACGGTGTCGAGCTGATTAATTGCGGTAAACTGCCGGATTATCATTTGTTGCAGCAGGATACCATCAATCGGTTCCTCGTTAAATATGCAAAAAAGGGAAAAATAGTCACCCGTTTGAAAGGCGGCGATCCATTCGTCTTTGGGAGAGGCGGTGAGGAAGCGGAAGCCCTTGCCAAAAGTGGCGTGAGCTTTGAAATCGTACCAGGAATTACAGCTGGAATCGCTGCTACAGCCTATGCGGGAATTCCAGTTACACATAGGGACCATGCTTCATCATTTGCAATTGTTACCGGTCATCGAAAAAAAGATGAAGAGGATAATATCAAGTGGGAATCCCTTGCAAAAGGAATCGATACATTAGCCATTTATATGGGTGTTAAAAACCTGCCATATATTCAAGGAAAACTTTTGGAACATGGAAAAAGCCCAGAGACTCCGGTAGCCCTTATTCATTGGGGTACATTAACAACGCAAAAAACAGCTGTCAGTACGTTGGCTAAAGTAGTGGAAACCGTCAAAAACGAACAAATTTCGAATCCTTGCATGATAGTCGTGGGGGATGTCGTTAATTTACGGGAAAAAATCAAATGGTTTGAAGGAAAACAAACCGAAAATTTGTTGGCGAATGAGGCCTTTTAATGGAAGCCATTTTATATATTTGCCATGGCAGCCGTGTTAAAGAAGCTTCAGCCCAAGCCATTGATTTTATTAAAGTTTGTATGCAAGCACAGCCATATTCCATTCAAGAGTATTGCTTCTTGGAATTGGAAACTCCTACGATTGAAGAGGCCTACGAACGATGCGTCCAAAAAGGTGCGACGAGCATATTGGCCATTCCAGTTCTATTGCTGACAGCTGTACATGCAAAACATGATATTCCAGTCATATTGAATAAAATGAAAGAACGGTACCCCGCTGTTGGCTTGAAATACGGAAGGCCGATTGGTGTCAGCGAGAAAATGGTTGACATTTTAGTGGAACGGTTGGAGGAAACAAATGTAAGTGTTACAGAGGATTCCTTGGTTTTATTGGTTGGAAGGGGCAGCAGTGACCCCGACGTGAAAAGGGATTTATCTCGATTGGCCGTTTTGCTAAGGAACAGGTTTCCAAAAATCCGGGTGCAAGAGTGTTATTTGACAGCTGCCACACCAAGCTTTGGAGAAGCGTTAGAATTTGCAGTGGAATCTCCATCAAACCAAGTATTTATCATTCCTTACTTATTGTTTACAGGTCTCTTAATGCAGTCGATTGAAAATAGTATAAAAAAGATCCAAAAAAAGGGGAAGCAAAGAATCATACTTTGCCGATATTTAGGTTATCACCCAAAGATTGAACAAGCAATATCAGAACGAATTCATGAAGTGAGTGGGGAGGGAGCCTATGTATCCAATTACGCTTAATATCGAGAACAGAAAGTGTGTCATAATCGGCGGTGGTAAAATAGCTTACTTTAAAGCGGGCCCCTTATTGGAAGCTGGTGCTGAAGTTACCGTCGTAAGCCCCGAAATATGCACAGGTTTTCAAGTGTTGGAGAAAGAAGGTAAGATTCGGGTCTTACTTAAAGAAGTGGAAGAAACTGACTATAATGATGCATTTTTAATCATTGTTGCTACCAATTCTACTGAAGTAAATGAACGAGTTTACGAGAATGCATCCGAAAGTCAGTTGGTTAACGTAATCAGCAATCATGAGTTGGGTAATTTTCATATACCGGCCACATTGAATAGAGGCATGCTTTCCATAAGTGTTTCTACCAATGGAGCAAGTCCAACGCTCGCAAAAAAAATACGGAATGACCTAGGTAAAGTATATGATGAATCATATGAAGAATATCTTGAATTCCTTTTTGAAGCAAGAATGATTATAAAGAGTGGGGCATTTTCAAAAGAAGAAAAATCTAAATTATTGAAAGATTCAATAGAGGATATTTATAAATATTCCTTAAAAGAAAGATATCGTTTTTTAGCTAGGCTTTTACCAGTAGAAGCTGAAGAAAATATATCATTGGGCTGATCAGAAAAACTGAAGGCACCTAACCAACATGTCATTTCATTTTGGTTAGGTGCCTCTTTGTGCCTTAAAGGAAATCTAAATGATGTATACAGGCAAACGGTACCATCGGGTCGATGATATAGGTTCTATTTTAGTGAAAAAAGGGGAATGTCATGAAAAAGTTAATCGTTTTGGCCTTTATCGGGTTTTTAGCCCAATTAATCGATGGTTCGCTTGGAATGGGGTATGGAGTGAGTTCCACTTCCTTATTGTTGACATTCGGGATTGCCCCTGCAGTAGCATCAGCATCCGTTCATTTATCGGAAGTAGTGACCACAGCAGTATCCGGAGCCTCACATATAAAGTTTGGGAACGTTGATAAAAATATGGTCTATCGCTTGATCATTCCAGGTTCTGTTGGTGCATTTGTAGGTGCATGTTTCCTGAGTAACCTGCCAGCCGAATTAGCAAAACCGTATATTGCCATATTTTTATTTGGTCTTGGTGTATACGTTTTATTCCGCTTTTTATTTATTTTTAAACCGTCAAAGGAAAATGAAACCGTAAAGCCATTGACAGCAAAACAATCCATTCCGTTAGGCCTTTTTGCAGGCTTTTGTGATGCAACAGGCGGAGGCGGTTGGGGACCCATTGCAACACCCGTTTTATTGTCAAAAAAAGGCATGACGGCGAGAAAAGCTGTAGGAACTGTAGATACGAGCGAATTTGCCATTGCTTTCTTTGGAAGTCTTGGCTTTATCATTTCTCTTGGATGGGAAGCTGTCAATTGGCTTTGGGTCGTAGCGTTGATAATTGGAGGAGTGGTTGCCGCACCAATTGCAGCCTGGCTCGTCAGGATGCTTCCTGCTCAATTAATGGGTGTTTTAGTGGGCGGTTTCATTATCTTAATCAATGTAAGAACATTATTAGCTACATGGATTCCGATTGAAGCCCATATATACATCTATACTGGCATCGTGATAATATGGTTTTCTGGAATTCTCCTTACCATCAATAAAATGGCCAATGCGAGAAAAGATGATCATATCGAACACCGCCAGAATGTTTCCTGATTTCCGAGTTTGAAAGAAGCGAATGTACACAAGTTGCAAATTCCGATGCGTAAATAAACTCGTAGGTATGTATGTGCCTACGAGTAAAGTCGTTTGCCAAATGGAATTGCGACTATAAAGTTGCTGCGGTTTTAATAAAGGATCTTGATCTTATTTAATAGATTCATTACCATTTTTAAGGGTTCCTAAAAATTGAGAGACTTATCACTCCAATGTATAAGAATTCATAGTACCCCTTACTAAAGTAAGCCATCGGAGAGATTTGAATGATTTTAGAACAGAAGCAGAAGCAATAATTTATAGCTCCTACTGTTCAAATGAGTGATTTACACTTTCACATAATATAATAGGAGGAACTATTTCTTTTACTCTATCGAATTTAAATCCCTGCCTGTTTGGATATCAGAATTTGATTGATGGAGGCTAATTCAGCGTCCAAAAATTCCAGTGATTTCCACCAGGAATAACAGGTCTTTCGCTTGTCTTGGTTCCCCCATTAGCCCTCCCCATGCCTACAATTGGTCTTCAATTCACTACTAGTAAATGAATGGGCAAATTGAATGCACTCAGCCATATTCTTAATGTCCTTTAGCTTTCTGTCATTTCCGACGATGAGTACATGAAAAAAAGTCGCGGATATCCTTTAATTTAAATCCCTGCAAGCTTTGAAAAGCATGCAGGTTTTTGCTTTATGCCGGGACATCGGAAAAATCGGTTATCAATTTATTCCTTGGAAAAAAATCTTTACCTCCACTATGGTATCCTATTCATATCAAATGTCTGGCAGTGTGTCCAGTGAAGGAGAACATAATGTTTTAGGAGAAATAGGTCTTCTAAATACAATTTGTCAGGTATGCACCCATACTATGGAGCCGTCACCGTTCAAAAGGTAGTTAAATATTTTTCAGTTTTGTACAATGATTAAATAGCAAATTTGAAAAGGAGTTTTAATATGGAAGGCATCTCTGATCATTTAAAGGGAAATTTGGATATTTTGTTCGTAGGTTTCAATCCAAGCATTCGTTCAGGGGAGACTGGTCATCATTATGCGAATCCAAATAATCGCTTTTGGAAAATCCTCTTCGAGTCCGGGCTGACACCAAGGAAATATGAACCGACTGAAGACTCGTCATTGCTGGATTTAGGTTATGGTTTTACCAATATCGTTTCCAGGCCTACAAAAGGAGCGGACGATATCACTAAAGAAGAGTACATAAAAGGAAGGAAACAATTAAAAAGGAAAATAAAAAAGTATAAACCTAAACTTGTCTGTTTTGTAGGAAAGGGTGTCTATCAGGAATATCGTCAATTACGAAAAATCTCATGGGGGCTGCAAGAAGAAACCACATCCAATGAGACCATGGAATTCGTTGCCCCTTCTTCCAGCGGTTTAGTTAGAATGCCGATAAATGAGATCATCGAAATATATAGTGAGTTGCCCATTCTGCTTCGCCAGCTGAAAAGCAATTGAAGAAACTTATTAAAACAACGGTGAAATTATACGAGTCAGGATAATGCTAAAATGGAAAAGCGGTGGCTTTTCCGAGGTCAATGATGGTGAATTATTGCCAAGGAGTAAAGAATTGTATACCTATTTTATGGGATACCTAAGTATCGGTTTTGCTAACAGGCTCGTTCATACCTAGAATCGGTCTTTTGGCGTTGCTTAGTAATAATGCGCAGATTCCTGAATGGGGCATCGATTGGCTAAAGCATGAGCAAGTAGCCTTAATGGCGGCGCTTTTTGCATATAGAACAGGTCTTTTCACTTTAGGATAATGGGTTGGATTTGGCCGAATCTTTTTACAGCTTTCCTGGCTGCCGTTTTTACGAGAAGACGATTGGCTACGGTTATGATTGGCTTGCTTTCCTTGATGAAATTACTGAATTTCTTTTAATGATTACTAAACATTTTAATGATAGGCCGATATAACCAGTAATGGATTGCCATTACTGGTTTTTCATTTCCCAAGAACATATTTCATAAACCGCACCTTTTTGAGTTCGTTCATTACGGTTAGGCAAATGACGTTTTTTAATGAACATTGGAAGCTTGATTATCAAAATGGCCAGTGATTACATAAACTAGGGTGAATGTACTTCTGAATGGTCGTTTTGGTTAGCAGAAATGAAAGCGCTTCTAATTGAAAATGAAACAACCAACGTTTAGAAAACGGGAGTCTGTCTACAATGGGAATAAGCAAATAACTATGGAGGTGTTCAATTGATGAATGTTAATGGTGCCCTAGAGGTTCTTGATCGCATGCGGCTTCCTAATGGTGCATATACTGCAAGCGTTTCCGATGATTATAATTATGTCTGGATAAGGGATGTCGTTTATACAGTAATACCTTTTATAAATGATCCGTCCAATCGTTACGAAAAAGCATATCATGCTTTATTCGACTTATTTCAAACCTATGAGTGGAAGATAGATATTCATACGGTGCAGAAACCCCAGTTTCTATTTGAACATATCCATGCAAGGTATTCCACTGAGCTAAAAGAACTGCCCGATGAGTGGGGGCATGCCCAAAATGATGCGGTAGGTGCCTTTTTATGGGGTGTCGGTGAAGGATATAGGCATGGTAAAAAGGTGATAAGAAACCAACGTGATTTAGAAATTGTCCAAAAGCTGGTCAATTACTTGGAATGCCTGCAATATTGGCAGTCGGAAGATAACGGGATGTGGGAAGAAAATATAGAAATCCACGCTTCAAGCATAGGTGCATGTGTTGCTGGATTGAATTCAGTCAAAATGCTGGTAAACGTCAAGGAAGAACTGATTAAAAAGGGAGAAGAAACTCTTCGTTTCCTGCTTCCAAGGGAAAGTTATTCAAAAGAGACGGATTTAGCCCTTTTATCGTTGATTTATCCGTATCGGCTGGTAGACCGTGAAATAGCACTTGAAATATTGAAGAATGTCACAGAAAGACTAGAAAGAACAAATGGTTGCATTAGATATGAGAAGGACCTTTATTATAATGACGGTCAAGAAGCGGAATGGTGTTTCGGGCTTCCATGGTTGGGCTTATGCTACCTTGAACTTGGCATGATGAACAAAGTCAATGAATATATAGATAAAACAAAAATGATCATTCCGGAAAATTGGGAAGTTCCTGAGTTATATATTGGAGGCAGTAATATACCAAACGGGAATACTCCTTTGGCATGGTCAGTCTCATTATCCTATTTATTCTTGACGAAGACTTCCATGATTCGAACTGAACAAATAACATGAAGCATTCATACTGGATACCTTAAAGCTCTTCCTAAAAAAAGGGAAGAGTTTTTCTTGGTATAATAATATTTTTACAATAAATGTCTTTTTTCTTTAAAAAAGTGTTTAAATTTACAAAAAAACGGCTATTTATAACAATAACTTCACCTCCATTGAAGGATTAATATCATTTTCATCGAATATATATAATAACTGGGGAAGGATGGGTAAAATACTATCGAGTTAATACTGATGGAGGGGTTTTATTGAGTACAATTATTGACCAGCTACAAGAGATTTATCCAAGCGATTTCGATTTGTATTTGTTTCATGAAGGCACCCTTTATGAAAGCTATAAAATGCTTGGGGCACACATTGTGACAACATTAGGTAATGAAGGAGTACGATTCACCGTTTGGGCCCCCCATGCCAAGCAAGTTTCAGTAGTCGGTAATTTTAATACTTGGGACGGAAAAGATCATGCGATGAAACGGATCGAGCGTTCAGGTATCTGGGTGTTGTTCGTACCAGGATTACAAGAAGGGGAACTCTATAAATATGAAATACATACACCCGGAAATAAACGTATCCTAAAAGCCGATCCATATGCCTTTTATTCGGAGGTCAGACCAAATACTGCTTCGGTCATTAAAAGGCTGGATAATTTTGAATGGCAAGATTCGAAGTGGATAGCCGATAGGAAAAAGGAAAATATTTATCAAAAACCCATGTCCATTTATGAAGTGCACCCAGGAACATGGAAACAGAAAGAAGATGGTGAATTTTATTCGTACCGTGAATTGGCTGATAGATTAGTTGAATATGTGATTGATAATAGTTTTACACATATTGAAATCATGGCCATAATGGAACACCCTTTTGATAAATCTTGGGGATACCAGGTCACGGGTTATTATTCCGTAAACAGTCGGTACGGTTCACCGGAAGATTTTAAATATTTAATTAACCTTTGCCACCAAAAGGGCATAGGAGTAATCCTTGACTGGGTTCCCGCCCATTTTTGTAAAGACGCGCATGGACTTTCCCGTTTTGATGGTACACCTCTCTATGAACCAATTGATTACACGAGAGCAGATCGCCCGTTATGGGGGACATACAACTTTGATTTTACTAAACCAGAAGTAATCAGTTTCCTTATATCAAATGTAATGTTTTGGATGGATGAATACCATATTGATGGGGTCCGTGTCGATGCGGTATCGTCAATGGTTTACTTGAATCATGATAATCCATTGCCGGTCAAGCTGAAAAACCAGTTTGGCGGTGAGGAAAACCTGGAAGCCATACAATTTTTACAAAAACTTAACGAAGTGGTTTTCAAGAAATATCCCAATGCATTAATGATGGCTGAAGAAGCGACAGACCGGCCACTTATCACTTCACCTACCGATATAGGCGGCCTGGGCTTTAATTACAAATGGAATATGGGATGGACTAACGATATCCTTCGTTATATGAAACTTGAAACAAATGAAAGGCCATATCATCATAACCTCTTAACATTTTCATTTTTCTATGCTTTTTCAGAAAATTTTGTCTTGCCCTTTTCACATGATGAAGTGGTTCATGGCAAGAAGTCATTATTGAATAAAATGCCAGGTGACTATTGGCAGAAGTTTGCAAATTTACGGTTACTTTTTGGGTATTTCATGACGCATCCTGGAAAGAAGCTTCTATTTATGGGAGGAGAATTTGGCCAATTCATAGAATGGAAAGATGAGGAACAATTGGATTGGCTGCTTTTGGAATATGAATCCCACGAAAAGATGGCATATTACTTCCGTACCCTTCAGGACTTTTACAGCCAAACTTCCTCCCTTTGGAGACTGGATCATGTCCAGGAGGGTTTTGAATGGATCGATCCGAACAATAGTGAACAAAGTATCATCACCTTTATGAGAAAAGGTAAACGCAAAGGCGATTATTGCATTGTTGTCTGTAATTTTTCTGCACAGGCTCATGCTCACTATCAAATAGGTGTACCATCCCAAGGCAAATATATAGAAGTTTTCAGCAGTGATTCAGCAGCTTTCGGAGGATCGGGTCAGATCAATGAAGAACCCATTAATGTTAAAAAGATACCATGCCATAATCAACCATACAGTATGGAAATAACTGTACCTCCATTAGGCATTTCTATTTTTATGAAGCAAACAAAAAAAAGACGGGGGAGAGTGACCGAATAATGGGAGCGAAAAAATGGATAGCAATGTTATTGGCAGGAGGCCAGGGTTCAAGGTTAGGCGAATTGACGATTGGTTTGGCAAAACCAGCTGTTCCCTTTGGCGGTAAATATAGAATCATCGATTTTCCATTAAGTAACTGCACTCATTCTGGTATAGATACGGTTGGGGTACTGACCCAATACCAGCCATTGATTCTAAATGATTATGTTGGTAATGGCAAAGCTTGGGACCTTGATTTGGATGTTGGCGGAGTTTCCGTACTTCCCCCTTATCAAGGGAAAGAAGGCGGTGAATGGTATAAAGGGACGGCAAATGCTGTTTATCAAAATATCCAATACATTGATAACTATGATCCGGAACATGTACTGATTCTCTCTGGTGACCATATTTATAAGATGGACTACAGTAAGATGCTGGATTATCACATCGAAAAAAATGCAGAGGCAACAATAGCGGTCATTCAAGTGCCGTGGCAGGAAGCAAGTCGTTTCGGAATCATGAATACCAATGATGATGATAAAGTCACACAATTTGACGAAAAACCAAAATACCCAAAAAGTAATCTTGCTTCCATGGGAGTTTACCTTTTCAATTGGAAAACCCTAAGACGGTATTTAATCAATGATGAAAAAGACGAAAATTCTTCCAATGATTTTGGAAGCAACATCATTCCAAAAATGCTTGAAGATCGAAAAAAGCTATATGCCTACCGTTTTAATGATTATTGGAAAGATGTTGGAACGGTCGAAAGTCTTTGGCAGGCACATATGGACTTATTGGAGGATACGCCAAATTTCCAGTTGAATGATCAGCAATGGAAAATTTTTGCCCGCAATGCAAATCATCCACCGCAATATATATCACCGGATGCCGAGGTCAGTCAGTCGCTTATCAATGAAGGATGCATGATACATGGGAACATTGAACATTCGGTTTTATCCTATAATGTACAGGTGGGCTATGGTTCAACCATAAAAGATTCAGTCATCATGCCTAATGTCACGATTGGTAAAAATGTTCATATAGAAAGAAGCATCATAGCCAGTAATTGTGTTATAGAAGATGGTGCCGTAGTTGGCAATTCAGCGGTGACATCCGATATTACCTTAATTGGTGAAAATCAGACCATTATCAATCCAAACAAAAAAAAGATCACTCTTAACTAGAAAAAGGGGAAGATGCTATGGAAAATGTGTTGGGTATTATAAACTTAATCAATGAAAGACAACATTTAAAAGATCTGACTGCTCACCGTAATGTAGCATCTGTGCCATTTGGTGGACGCTACCGTTTGATTGACTTTACTATGTCGAATCTCATTAATGCAGATGTATCAAAAGTAGCCGTTTTCCCAAAAGAAAAGTATCTTTCAGTTATGGATCATCTTGGCTCAGGTAAAGAATGGAACTTGGATCGGCGTTCAGGAGGCTTATACATCTTGCCCCCTATACATCCGGATGAAACGGTAACAGGCGATATGAAGCAATTTTATGATCATCTCAGCTTTTTCGAACGTGCAGAGGCAGATACTGTCATCATTTCCCCAGGAAGCCATGTATGCAAATTGGATTTTAATGAAGTGCTTGATTATCACAAAAAACATAAAGCGGATATCACGGTGGTATATAAGGATTATGTAGGGGAATTGATTGAAAAACCAATCTATCACACCTGCTCGGTAGATTCGGATGAAGACATAACTGACATTAGCTTTTATACAATCCCTAGACCTGGTGACCATGTTTGTCTAGAAACTTTCATCATAAGTAAATCGCTATTGGTGAATTTGATCAAAAGCTGTGTTGCCAGTGGGGAATATGACTTTTTGAAAGACGCTGTGAAAGCAAATCTTCATCGTTTTACCGTAAAAGGCTATAACTTTACAGGTGATATGCCATTCATCCATTCGATTGAAAGCTTTCATGCCAGTAATATGAATTTCCTGAACCCTTCGGTAATCCGTTCTTTCTTCGGGGATACTTGGGATGTTTATACGAAAATCAAACATGAGGCACCGACCAAATATTCAAGTTCTTCGAAGGTTACCAATTCATTGATAGCCAACGGTTGTGATATTGAAGGGATTGTCGAAAACAGTATACTCTTCCGTGGGGTAAAGGTGAAAAAGGGTGCGATAGTAAGAAATAGCATCATCATGCAAAAAGGCGTGATTGAAGAAGGAGCCATCGTTGAAAATATCATAACTGATAAAGAAGTGAGAGTTACTAGTGAAAAATCAGTCATTGGTTTAAAACAGCCTACTGTAATTAAAAAAGCGGAAGTAATTTAAAAGAGGATAGAGGAGGTGCGGCAATGAATGTTGTATTTGCTGCTTCAGAATGCGCCCCTTTTATAAAAACGGGAGGGCTCGGAGACGTTATAGGCGCGCTCCCGAAAGCGCTGAAAAAACAGGGAGTCCATGTAAGTATCATCCTACCTAAATACGGGGATCTTCCTAACCAATTCAAACAGGAATTGGAACATATGACGAGTATTGAAGTTCCTGTTGGCTGGCGCCAGCAATTTTGTGGCATCGAAAAACTTGTAGCTAACGGAATTACATATTATTTTCTAGATAATGAATATTATTTCAAAAGGCATGGTAGTTATGGTTTCTTCGATGATGGCGAAAGGTTCGCCTTCTTTTCCCGTGCAATTTTAGAGGCATTACCATATTTGGAAGAAAAACCGGATGTTATACACTGCCATGATTGGCAAACGGGCCTTGTCAGCGTTTTGATGAAAGCCCATTATCATAACCATCCATTCTATCAGGATATTAAAACGATATTTACGATACATAATTTACGCTATCAAGGAGTTTATCCTAAAGTTGTATTAGCTGAATTACTCGATTTGAGTGAGTTATATTTTAATATCGATGGTCTTGAATTTCATGGGAATGTAAGTTATTTGAAAGCCGGCCTGGCTTTTTCTAACATTGTCACAACGGTAAGCCCAAGTTATGCGGAAGAAATTCAGATACCTTATTTCGGGGAAAATCTGGATGGGTTTTTACGTAAGAGAAAAGGTGAACTTAAAGGTATTATCAACGGAATCGATTATGAGGAATATAATCCTGCAGCAGATGAACATCTTGCTGTTCCATTCGATTCTTATGAGGGTAAGATGGAGAATAAACGTCAGCTACAGGAATCGCTGGGTCTTCCTGTCAATGATGACGTCCCGGTTTTATCAATGGTAACGAGGCTTGTTGATCAAAAAGGAATAGATCTTGTTCTCCATGTTTTTCATGAAATGATGAACCAAGGAGTTCAATTCATTCTTTTAGGTACGGGTGAAGAGCAATATGAATCGGCATTTCGTCATTTAGCTGACCAATATCCAAATCAGGTTTCAGTCCATACATATTTTGATGAGGGGTTAGCAAGAAGGATATATGCAGGTTCTGATTTATTCCTGATGCCATCACAATTCGAACCATGTGGTATCGGCCAACTCTTGGCACTGCGTTATGGTACACTTCCTTTAGTGAGGGAAACTGGCGGACTTCGTGATACGGTCATACCGTATAACCAATTTACTGGTGAAGGCAATGGCTTCAGTTTTACGAATTATAATGCACACGATATGCTCCATACAATTGAGCAATCTGTTGGTCTGTACAAATTCCAGCCGAAAAGATGGAGGAAAATGGCCGAAAATGCAATGAAGTTAGACTTCAGTTGGACATCATCGTCATTAAAGTATATGGAGCTGTATGAAAGTTTGATTCCTGTCATGAAGTGATAACTGGATAGGTAATACACAAAGCACTTGCGAATATGGTTTTCGTAAGTGTTTTGTTTCTTTTACCATCAAATATGGGTATATGATATTTATATATAAAATATTGCTGTGTAGGAGAATGAAAAGATGAAAAGAAGAAGGATGGAAATTGTATTTTTATTTATATTAATTGCTTCAGTTTATATGATCCTGTTCACTTCAGTTAGCTTCGACGTGAAGCTATTTTTTATTGGATTATATATTTTGGTCATGTTTATCACCCTATTTTCACTAATGCTCGAAAATAGATTTGCCCACGAGACACTTTTATGGATGTATGTGCTTTTGTTTTTCCCGGTATTTGGATATGTATTTTATCTATTCTCAGGTCAGCTCTATTTAAAGGGGTATTTATTCCGAAGTAAAAGGAAAAAAGATCGAGAAGAATGGAAGAGTCTTGTTACACGGGTATCCTCTCCAGATTTATCGTTCTTGAATGATCATCAGAAATCATTCGCAGCTTTTGCCAAAAATGCATCTGAGACCACCATTAGTACATCATCGAAAACGGAAGTATTGAAAAATGGCAACGAAACGTTTACAGAAATCATAAAACAATTAAGAAAAGCTGAGAAATTCATCCATATTGAATACTATATTTTTCGTTCCGACAGGCTTGGTACTGAAATTATAGATATCCTTATTGAAAAAGCAAAAAATGGTGTGGAGGTTTTATTCATTTTTGATGCGGCAGGAAGTTTAAGCCTCTCAAATAATGAGGTTAAACGGATGAAAAATGCAGGGGTTAAAGCCTATCCCTTTTCGCCATTGAAACACGGTTTTTTCAATCAAAAATTTAATTTTAGGAATCACCGCAAAATCATCATCATAGATGGGGAAGTTGGCTTTGTAGGAGGTTTAAACGTAGGAGAGGAATATTTAGGCCGAAATAAAAGCATTGGTTTTTGGAGAGATACACATATGATCCTTAAAGGTGAAGCAGTATATATGCTTCATACCGTTTTCCTTTTGGATTGGGAATATGTCAGCGGCGAAGATGTATTGCAAGGACGTCCAGAATTCAAGAATAAAGTGGTACAAGGGGATGGAGCTGTCCAGGTGGTAGCGAGCGGACCTGATACACAACAGGGGATCATGAGTGATTTTTACTATTCACTTATCACGAACGCCACAAAATCAATCTGGATTGCAAGTCCATACTTCGTACCAAATCAAGCGATTAAAGCAGCAATTAAACATGCCGCAATTAAGGGGATACAAGTTAGGGTCATGGTTCCGGCAGTAAATGATGGGTTTTTAACCCAATACGGCAGTCGCTCCTATTTCGGTGAGCTGCTTCAATTCGGCGTAGAGGTATACTCGTACAAAAAAGGTTTTCTACATCAGAAACTTATTATCGTAGATGGTGATATGGCTTCCATAGGAACGGCAAATATGGATATGAGGAGTTTCCACCTGAATTTTGAAGTGAATGTCTTTCTTATGGGCAGCCGTACCATTGAAGATCTCATCACTCATTACAAAGAGGATATGATGGATAGTGACAAACTAGATCCTATCGGGTATAACAATCGTGGTTTACTGGAACGTTCAAAAGAATCATTTGCCAGATTGTTTTCGAATGTACTCTAATGGGAAAAAAAGCAGATAAATAGTATAGTTGAAATGTAAAGAAATTAATTGGCCATAAGGAGAATTTAAGAGAATATGAAATTGGTTTCCTGGAATGTAAATGGAATTAGGGCTTGTGTTAAAAAAGGATTTTTAGATTACTTTAAAGACGTGGATGCAGATATTTTCTGCCTTCAAGAAACTAAGCTTCAAGAAGGGCAGATTTCACTTGAGTTGGAAGGGTACCATCAATATTGGAATTATGCACTGAAAAAAGGATATTCAGGCACAGCCATTTTCACGAAGGAAAAACCGCTTTCAGTGAAATATGGTGTAGGAGAGCTGGATGAGGAGCCGGAAGGCAGGATCATAACACTGGAATTCGAGAGTTTTTATATGGTGAATGTTTATACCCCCAATGCAAAAAGGGATCTATCAAGATTGAATTACCGTCTCGAATGGGAAGATGAGATGATAAAATATCTTAAGGAACTGGACCTGGTGAAGCCGGTTATCTTTTGTGGTGACCTCAATGTCGCACACCAGGAAATCGACTTGAAAAACCCAAAACCCAATATTGGGAATTCCGGTTTTACAAATGAAGAACGTGGAAAGATGACTGAATTACTTGATTCAGGGTTTATCGATACATTTCGCCATTTTTATCCAGACCAGGAAGGCTCTTATACTTGGTGGTCATATATGGCAAAAGTCAGGGAGCGGAATATTGGGTGGAGAATCGATTATTTCATTGTTTCAAAACGTCTGGCGGATTCTTTAATAGAGGCAAACATTCACTGCGATGTCATGGGCAGCGATCATTGCCCGGTCGTTTTAGAAACAAACCTCTAAATGGAATAAATTCGGTTAAATGGGGATACTAATGGTTATCCATATTCAACAGGAGGTTTGATTATGAACACATTTATCGTGGGCTTTCATCAAGAAGATAATGTAGACAGCATGCAAGTGCAAAAATTGACGTCGGCTGAGTTTGAAAAAGCAACATCACGCGGATTTCGCAGATTATTTGAACTGGATACAAATATCGGTTATTTCGTATTTTTTGATGCTGAAGATGATGAGGGTGATTTATCCCATCTAGTTTTACAGTATGAAGAAGATAATCAGGATCCAAGTGATTGTTACTCCTTTACTAAAAATGATTTTTATGAGTTCATGGCACTTTATTTACAAGGGATGGATGAAGTGGAAGTGGAGGATGAAGAAGATGATGACAATGAAGAGTACGGACCAATCCATCATCTTGCCCATTTGATGTTTCATATTGTTGAAGAAGGAAAATCCGTAAAGCCATAATTGGCCGAGTAATGTAATGATAGGTACTTGTGAGCTTTGTGACAGGGATGAGATAGAACTGACCATCCATCATTTAACACCTAGAGAATTTGGCGGAAGCCATTTACCCATAGCCTATCTCTGTAAATCTTGCCACAAACAGATTCACGCACTGTATTCAAACCGAGAACTGGCCATCCGACTAAATACCGTGCTTTTGTTAAAAGATGATGAAGCATTAAAAAAATATTTAAAGTGGATTAAAAAACAACCGGTAACAAGGGCAGTGAAAATAAGAAAATCAAAAACGAAATAAAGCAAAAGGGGTTCGGAATTAAAAATTCCGAACCCCTTTTGAAATTCCCATTGAATTTTCCCCCAATGTTCAGAGATTGGGGCTCTACGAGCCCACTATGTTAGAACATTTTTGGACCTTGCCATGTCCAAATGGCCATCTACTTTAAATTAATGGCAGCCAAAGTAAGCATCGCCTGCATCGACAATTTATTAAGTCCCCTTAAAGAAGTCCAACGGATACCATGCTTTTCTTTTGCATCTGCGAATACACGCTCAATCGTTTCTTTACGTTTCGCATATATAGGTTTTACATCTTGATGATGACGCAGATGATCTGCTTCTTCCACATATGTATGCCAGATATGCCGAGTCACCACTTTTTGACCGTCTTTGCTTTCTGTTCACCGAGATAAAAATGAGCATGTTGCACAGATGTGTTTTGGGGATTTATGCTCGCGATAGCCCTATTTATTTGTTGTTGAGTACTTTAATAGCTCTCCCGAAGGGCAAAGGTAACAATCAATATATTCATCGACATAGTCCTGTTTGCGGAAGTTTGTGCGAGGATGTGTATAATGTAAAGCGGGTATGATTTCTCTCTTAAATAGGTAGCTTGTAATTCCATGGTTTTCACGATCTGGAATGATTTCTTCTTGAAGACGTTTTCTTTTCAAATTTCCGTTTATTCGCACTGGCTTTCACATGTGTGGAATCCACGAAAACTTGTTCAGCACTTATTAACTTTTTATTAGTAGCTGTCATTAAAATGCGATTGAAAATCTGTTCAAACAGGTTCTGTATCTTTAAAGCGTCGCTTATAATTTTTCCCGAACGTGGAGTAGGAGGTACTTTATCATGGAAACCATAACCTAAGAACCAATGGTAAGCCATATTTGTTTCAACTTCTTCAATCATTTTACGCATGGAACGAATACCGAAGGAATATTGAATGAAAGTCAGTTTAATTAAAATAACTGGATCAATAACTTCGGCGTCCTACTGATTACATATCTTTCACCAAGTCATAAATGAAAGTGAAGTCAATGGCAGCCTCTATTCAAGTTGATCTCGCTGAATAGAATCATGTTTAGAAAGCATCCTCATTACCTCAGGTTCTAATACTTCTATTTTAAAACAAAAATGACTCTAGGCAAAAGTGTTCTATCTAAAAGTTAAAACAAAGTTGATTGGAGCGGGTGTTCGAGACTCCTGCGGGAAAAGCGTGTCCAGGGGAGACCCCGCAGGCGAAAGCCGAGGAGGCTCCCGGACCGCCCGCGGAAAGCGAGTGCCTGGAGTGGAAAGCAACGTCCAAATTGTACAAGCCATAAAAAACTGTAGAAAAACTCAACTTTCATCGAGTTTTTCTACAGTCTGAAGCAAAAGCCCATCTTAATAAGATGGGCTTTTGCTTTTCATTTTCAGCTTGCTTTATTTTTCAACCGATCCAATAAAAATCCACCTTTAAAATAACGTGGTTCATATGAAATGATGAAAGCCTTAGGTTCAAACTTTTCAACGGTTGCTATCAATTCTTGTTCCCGATTGCGTTTGGTCAAGATTTCCATACGATAACGGTTGCTATCCCTGCCCTCGCCCGTATAAAGAGTTACACCAAATCCGTTGTTCCTCAATGTATCTACCAAATGTTCATTTTTGGTTTGAGTATTAACGGTTACATTAATAAAACCGATGGCAAGTTTTTGCTCAATTTTCGTACCAAAAATTATTCCGATTCCAAAACCAACTGCATATACAACCATGGCGAGTATGCTTTGGTCACCGCCAAATACGAGGGATAATCCAAAAACGTATATTAACATTTCTGCGATACCCAGTATCGAGGCGAGTATGGTAATATTTTTTACTAAGAAAATGGTTCGCAATGTGTAAATCGGAACATAAATAAGTTGTAATAGTAGAATCAGAAGTATTTCTTTCACTTGAGCACCTCACCAAAATCTTCCAGTTTGATTAGACGTTTCAAATTAGGGATTGTTCATTCCATAAGTAACATCTTCCCTAATATAACCACATCATAATAGGAGAATTCAATGGGGAATATTATGTATTTTTTGTGTCATTTCCATGGACACAGAATTAAAATTCTCATAAGATTTTTCAATATTCTTTTTTTAATAAATTTGGTATCATTATCCTTATTAATTCATATGGGGGAATGATGATGTTTAATTATGATGGTCGGATATTCAAAGCTAAAGTCAATTCTGAAAATGGAGAAGTGTCAGGAAATACTACCTTCCACTATTCACAAGACGGCTCAATTCTTTCAGCAAGTTATCAGGGGGGAGAGATTGTTAAAGGGACTTTAATAGGGCTGGTCAATCTGGATGGAACTCTGGAATTCAGATATAATCATATCAATGAAAAAGGGGAAATTAGAGGAGGCAGCTGCCTTTCCACCCCTGAAATGCTGCCTGATGGAAGGTTGCGCTTGCATGAAAAGTGGAAATGGTCAGATCTCGAACGGACTGAAGGACATTCCATCATTGAAGAAGTGAGAAAATAACAATCTACTTAGAGGGGTTTGAGGACAATTACTACTATTTGTTTAGTGCGGCATGGTCAAACAGATTGGAATGCACTAGGAAAGCTGCAAGGGCAGACTGATATTCCTTTAAATGAACTTGGAAAGATACAGGCACGGCAATGTGGTGAATTTTTGTCAAAAGATGATTGGGATGTAATTATTACAAGCCCCCTGAAGAGGGCAAGGGAGACGGCGGATATCATTTCGCACTATATTGAAGTACCGGTTATTGAAAAAATGGAATTCATAGAAAAGAATTTTGGCGTCGCTGAAGGAATGACTGCAGCGGAAAGGAAGTCTGCATTCAGGGATAAAGATTATCCTGGTCAGGAAAATCAGGAATCTCTACGAAACAGGCTTGTGTATGGGCTCCAGGACATTCAGAAGGAGTATCCTGAGAAGAAAGTTATACTTGTTGCACATGGAGCCGTCATTCATTTTATTTTACGCTTGATGTCAAATGAGTCAATCGTATCCAACGAAATGCGCTTGTTCAATGCATGTTTGAGTACGATTAGATTTGAAGTTGATTCTTGGATAATTGATGATTTCAATCAAGTGAATCATTTATCTTAGTCCTATTAAGCTAGTTTGTTAAAAAGGAAATGGTTGATTGAAAAGCTAATTATAGAAAGAAGGAAATCATGACTAATAAGAAGGCATTGATTTTAGGCGCTACAGGTATGGTAGGCACCCAGTTGGTTAAAGAGCTAGTCAAAAGCAAAATCTATAGTGAAATCCATTTGCTGACAAGAAGGGCACTGAAACTCGCCGATTCCAAATGCATAGGTCATGTTGTGGATTTCGGTAATTTATCCAAGTATGCCGATTTGTTCAAAGTCACCGATGTGTTCATTTGTTTGGGTACAACTATTAAAAAGGCTAAATCGAAGGAAGCATTTTGTAAAGTGGATTATGATTATGTAATTGAAGCAGCTAGATTTGCGAAGACATCCAATGTTGAAAAAATTCTCGTCATTACGGCCATGGGTGCCAATTCCAAATCAAAGTTCTTCTACAGCCGTGTTAAAGGTGATGTGGAAGGTACATTACAACATCTGGCATTGAATACTGTACATATTTTCCGTCCTTCCTTACTTCTTGGAGAACGAAAGGAATTCAGGGCAGGTGAAAAGATTTCTGGGCTGCTAAGTACTTTTGCAAAATTTGTCTTTGTAGGCCCTTTACGTCCATATCGTGCAATAGAAGCAAACAAAGTAGCTGCTGCAATGTACGTTGCGGCACAAACGACGGCAAAAGGATATCATTTTTATGATTCTGCTGAAATAGAGGAACTTGCACAAAGAGTTACGATTAATAGTGATCATCCGGATAAATAGTAAAAAAATAGATACAAGTTTCCGGTAAAAATGAAGGTTTTTAGAAGACCATGCCGACGATATACTGAAAACGGGCCCCAATAGGCTCGTTTTTAAATTCCTGTGTAATAAAGGTGGAGAACCAGAAGGACTTGGTAATAAGCAATGCCAAAGGTTTTTAGTTGTTTCTATAGCTGAGTTAGCTCAATAAGAAAACCGAGTATAAAGATCCAGGTCTTTTTTAGAAATTTTTCTGGTAATGTTTATAGTGCTTTAGACAAGTTATCGATCGCTTCTTGTTCTGATGGGACAAAAAAAACATTGTTCCCTTTATTACACTCATAAATGAAATCTTTCAGTGGCTTACTGGTATAAGATGAAAAATCCCTATGATTGCAAATTCAATATGGAAGTTGGCAAATTTTCGAAGGATCCTCCTACAAGTTTTGTACTTAGCTATAAAAAATCTTCTTAAATTGCTTCTTGTTTAGTACTATTCGACTGCTACCGGTTTTGCTACTAATCGTCATAATTATATCCAATGCACTTTGTGTTCCTTTCAGCTGGTTATCTAAATAATGAAGCCCTAGATAAAATTGACTTCCTTTTTTATAAAGCATTTATAAATTTGAGGAAATGGAGGACAATGGATTACTATTAATTATAAAAACTTGCCTGTAAAAGGCTCGTTTTAGACTGTAGTCAAACTCGAAGAAAAGCCAGTTTACCTACATTTTTTTATTTATAAACGTTTCAGTTGATTGGAACGGAAGGTAAGAGACTCCTGGGGTGAAAGCGAGTACCCGGAGTGGAAATCAACGTTCAAATCTTCCGGATGAAACTTGATTGTAACAGGTATTTCCACTACAATTTGTAGTGGGAGGTGGAAAAGGATGAATATTAAAAATTTTAAATATGATGAAGTTGGACTGAATCGTTTCTTTGGTCCATTGGAAGCAAATATCATGGAATATTTATGGGATAAAGATGAACAAAGCATTAAAGCGGTTCAACAATCATTGGAAGTTGACAAACCTATCAATTTCAACACAGTAATGACCGTCATGAATCGTTTAGTCGAAAAAGGCATTCTTGAAAAAAGGTCTGAAGGAAGGCTTTCATTATTTCGCCCGGTGCAGTCCAAAGAGGAGTTTTTTGAAGAGCAGTCAAAGAAACTGACTGAGAACTTGCTGGATGAATTTGGTGGAGCGGTCATAAGCCATATGCTGGATGCCATGAAAGACGCTGACCAAGGTTTAATTGAAAAATTGGAACAAAAAATTCAATCGTTAAAAAAGGATAAATTATAATGTGGAAGAGAAAGTCTTATTTTGTGATAAGCCTGAGTCTTTTAATTGCCTGTGTGGTATGGTGCCAAATGGGAGCTTTTTTAGTACACATCTTTTTTGGCGTGAATATTAAAGCTAATTTCTTTAAATTTTGTTTTAGTTTATTCAAGGAAGATTCAATATACTACTTTGTGGTCATCACACTGCTCAGTATAATAATATCCTATAGTATATTGAGCACCTTATTCAAAATTGCAGAGCAATATTTCTTATCCAGAAGGTTTAAACAAAAGCTTTTTCTTTCAAAAAACGTTGATATGACAAGGAATGTAAATGAAACATTCAATCGGGTCAACAATGATATCTTAGTTGTGAACGCTGAACAGCCTCTTGCGTTTACGATTGGTTTCAGGCGGCCTTTCATTGTGTTCAGTACTGGTTTAATTCGATTACTGGACTTTGATGAACTAGAAGCGGTAGTGGAGCATGAGGCCTTTCACCAAAAGAAATATGATCCACTGGTCATCTTTATTTTACAGTTGATTTCAAATGCGTTATGGTTTGTCCCATTGACAAAATGGTGTCATAAAAATTACAAAATAATAAGTGAATTATCAGCCGACGAAAATGCGATTCATAAAATGGGGACTGAATTAGGAATAAGTGCCGCTTTATTGAAGTTAATTAAACATGGGTGCACTGATAAATCCTTTCCTATCCTTGTTCATTTCTCGAATGAATCAGTTAACTATAGACTTCAGCAATTAATTGATCCCCATAAAACAATTCCTTTAAGGGCTGAAACTACCACGATTTTTGTTTCCATTTATGTTTTGGTTATCCTTATAGGAATGACTATAGTGATTGTCTGATGACTTTCACTTGATTTTTTTACCACTTTACACTACACTTTGTAGTGTTAAATATAAAAAAGGAGATGTGTCATGAATAAACAAGAAATCGGTACCTTTTTATTAAGGGTTATGTTGGGAATTTCATTTTTCTTGCATGGTTTGTCAAAATTCAAAGGTGGATTGGAAAACACTTCAGGGTGGTTTCAAAGTATAGGCATTCCGGGATTCATGGCCTATGTAGTCGGTATGATTGAATTGGTTGGAGGAATTGCTTTAATAATAGGTCTTGGAACAAGAATAATTTCTGCCCTCCTTGTATTCATCATGGCTGGTGCAATTGTTTATGTGAAATTCCCAGCAGGTTTTATGGGGAATGGGGAAGGCTCAGGGTATGAACTGGATCTCGTTCTTATGATTATTGCCCTTCACCTAGTATTGAATGGAAGCCGCTTCCTATCTATAGACTCTAAGTTACCAAAACTAAAAAAAACACAGGATTCAGAAAGGATAGCAAGTTAATAAGACTAAGCGACATTACAAAAATTCCAACACTTTTTTCTTGAGGCATGATACCGGTAATCTACTAGGGTCATGCCTTTTTCATTTCACCTATTCTTATTTGAAATGCTTCATGATTTGAAAAACCACGAATAAAAGAAGTTTTCCATAACTGCCATAACGTGACATACTTTGTCTATACATCAATAACCTTGGAATTTTCAATTCAACATGTAGAAAATTTGATAGTTTTCTGTAAATTCCCATTGACGAACACATGTTCTGTGTTATAAAATTCAATCATGGTTAATAATGGTATAGTGATTATTGCCATTGACAGTTCAAAAGCAAGCTTGGAAATTTCCAAGCTTAGTAAAAAAATCAAAACAAAAGGAGTCATCTAATTATGACCATGCGATTATCTCCATATTTAATGATGAACGGAAATGCGAAGGAAGCGATTCAATTTTACGAAAAAGCATTGGATGCAAAAGTCCTCTTTAATCAAACTTTTGGAGAAATGCCAGAAAATCCTGAATTTCCTCTGCCAGAAGAAGCAAAGGATCTTGTGGCACACGCAATGTTAAAGGTTGGGGAAACGGACTTCATGTTTTCGGATACGTTTCCAGGTCAAACCAGTCAATCTGGTGATCAAGTCACGATCTGTATTTCAATTTACGAAATTGAAAAATCAAAACGAATCTTTGAAACTTTGTCGCAAGGTGGAGAAGTAAAAATGCCTCTGCAGGAAGCTTTTTTCAGCCCTGCTTATGGGATTGTAACAGACAAATTCGGTGTAACCTTTCAAATTTATACAGAGGGTGAAAAATAATTTGTTAAATAATAACAGCTGTTTTGGTGAATAATTGCAGCTGTAATGTGTGAATAAATAAATCCCGATTTCTCATTAATATTACTGAGAGACCGGGATTTTTAAGTATGACTCTTATCTCTTTTCATAGGGCATCAAAAGATCCCCCACGGAAGCATATAAGATAACATCACGTTTATAGATTAAGTAGGCGTTCATTCTCACTGTCACTGGATTCTAGATTCAATCTGAATGTATATATATAGCTCGTCACTCCACCAATGATATCATGAATACGTAGTTTTCTGGTTCCACAATTTTACTCTGATACATTATCGTTATCTCCCTGTGATATTCGTCATATATTCTTCATCTATCTGTTCTTTGTTTAGAATATGCCTATGCTATTATTTAAAACATTGACATACAAATTAGGCTCCTTCTTTGTAAAAATTTTTCCTTTTAATAAGGTACTATCATATCATTCGAAGTAACCATTCATTGCGTAATAAGGGGAAAGGGGAAACAATGTGAACACAGATCAAGCTTTCGACCTGCTAAAGGATGCAGGAGTATCAGAAAGCAGTAGTATACAAACTGTTAGACGCTGGCTTCGTGAAGGTAAGATTAAATATGAGGGAGGCATCGGGAATAGGAAAACCGGATACATAATGGATGACACAGATCAAGCATTTGAAATGTTAAAAGATGCAGGAGTAACAGAAAGTAATAGTGTACAGACTGTCAGGCGCTGGCTTGGCGAAGGTAAGATTAAATACGCCGGGAACGGAAAGAGGAACACCGGATACATAAGTGATGACACAGCTTCAAAGCTGGCTATAAATGATAGTATAAATCAAAATAAGGACGAAATCATACACCGATTAAAATTAAAAATACAAGCTCAAGAAAAGCATATAGAAGGTATCGAAGAGCTTCATGAGACAGCAAAAAGAATATTGATTCAGCAAAGGGATATGTTCAAAAAGGAAGTTGCCATTCTAAAGAATGAGAAAAGTGAATTACAAAATGAATCAAAGGATTTATTAAAAGAAAATATTGAATTACGTAATGAATTGATAAAATTAAAAGAAAAAATCAGAAACAATTACATGATGGACTCCACTATTCAATCCAATGATTATAGTGAAAAATTAGGGCTTTCTAAAATGGCGAGCGATAAAGAAGTATTGGCAGAATATAAAGGGTTACTAAAAATAACTCATCCAGACCATAATGGTAACGCGAAGGTATTTCATTACATTAAGACTGATTACGATAATTTTAGAAAGAGCAACAAAGGTAAATGAATAGTGAATGCATGTAAAGGTATTTTTACATCAAACCTAAAGAAAAACCTAGGGGAAAAGCGTAATTTGAAACGTCGGAAATAGTTTGATGGGACGAAACAGTGTCAATTTAGACTATTGATCATTATTTTATGTTTGGCGATTTTAAATAGGAGAATTTTAAATGAACGAATAGGTGCCATTGTTCATTAGGCACCTAAAATTGAGGCTTTTAAAGTCTATCGTATACACATCATGAGCGGCTACTCTGTCTCCTCATCCATTGTGTTGCAACCCATTTTTCCCCCGTGATAACGGGCGCCCCACCGTGTAAAGTTAGTTCGTTTAGGTTTTTATCGTTGTAAAAATATTCGAAATACACAGCCATTCCCTTTCCCGGGGATACTGAAAAATTCAATTTAGGAAAAAAAGTTTCCCCTCCATGCTCCACATCATTTAAGTACAAGATGATTGTGCTAATTCTATTATTTTTTGCTGCAATACTTGAAGATGTAAAAAAATCAAAATGAGCTTTATACTCTTGTCCAGGAGTGTATTTAAGAATTTGAATACCCTCTCCATGTTCAACGGGTATATTCATGATTGTTGATATCCTTTTTTCAATTTTGGTAAGGATGTCATATTCATTTTCTTGAAAAAACATACTGCTGCTTGTTCTTATCTCATTTACTTCGTGCGTAACTCCAATTTTGGAACGATTCATTTTGTCTTTTGACATTTCAATAAGTCCGTCACATTCTTCGTCACTCAAAACATTTTCTAAAACTACAATTAGAGGTTCTTCTAATCTAGCAACTATATTTATTTCTCTGTCTTCCGTTTTGATTTTATTTCCAATATGATTAAAAATCGTTTGTTCTTTACTTGTTTTATTATCCACTGTCAACTTTCATCGACTCCCAAAAGAATGAATTTTCAGAACAAAAAGTTTGGATTATTCTGTAAGCGTTTTCCTATGTTAATTATACCATGAACATTGTTATGTATCTGTTACTTATTTCCGTCGACAAGTAAAAATTACTGGATGAACTGGCGCTTGACTATAGCAAACTTTAATCTTTTACATAAAATATAGGAAGCTCACAATATGAACAAGTCTCTTTGCATAGATTTTCATGTGTGTATTTTCACTAAAATCCTTACGTGAATTTTTCCTTCTGTTCAAATAAGAGTAAAAATGATGCTTGCTTGTTCACTTTTGTGAAAGGTATATCATTCCTCTTTTATTATAGAAGGGTTTATATAAACTATTCTCTTAACCCTATCAAAGCCGTTTTCTTTCAGAATGTGCACAATGAAAAGGGGACGGAGGATTTCAAACCAAGAATCTTAGAGAAAAAGAGACAAAGGATAAAAAGTAATAGTACGATAGTGAATGTTAAGGAGTGATTGAAAGTGGAGGACTTTAAATCTATCTGTGTAACTGAAGGAATTAAAAAAGTGGATGTGATAAAAAATCCGACGTCGTTTCCACTAATCGGAAAGGGGGCGCAAGGGGCCGTTTTTAAAATTTCTTCAGATAAATGTGTGAAAATTTGTGCAAAACCAGAATTTGCGGCTAAAGAGGGAAATGTATTAAAAATTGCACAGGAGTCTCCCACTATTCCACGGCTTTATGAGGTGGGGTATAACTATATTATTATGGAATAACTTGAAGGGCCAACTTTATTTCAATATTTAGAATCTGGGGGGATCCTATCCGAAAAATTGATGAGGCAAATTCTTTTTGTTTTAAAAGAAATGAAGCGATTAAAGTTTACCAGATTGGATGCCGATTTGCGCCACATTATTGTAACTAAGGAAGAAGAGTTAAAAGTAATAGATCATTATAGCTCCTTTACACGGATTCGAAACAAACCAGAGTTGATATTCAAAGGCCTAAAAAAGTTAGGTCTATTACCAATGTTCATGGAAGAGTTAAAAGAAATGGCTCCCGAATCCTATATAGAATGGAAAAATTTATAAATAAAAAAAGTAACTCCTTTAAAGCAAATAAGAGTTACTTTTTTCTATGGAAATAACCAGCGTTATTTGGGATTGCTATGATGCTGGATGATACGTTCAACGATTTCAGGCAATTTATTTTTCTGTTCTAAAAGAAACTTGTAGAGAGCATCTCTATCCTTCGTTTTCACATTCCACTCTTTAGGGAGGGATTCGATTACTTGATAGATCGATTTGTTCGGCAATTTCACAATTTTTTCTATAAACGATGTAAGCTCTTTGTGATCATCGAGAAGAGAGAAGGCCCACTTATAAAAAGGCCAATGGTAGTTATATACTGGTGTTTCACTTAATGTTTGAGCAGACCATTGGTAGCGTCCTGGAAAAACTCTGCCATGATCAATCATATGGACATAATATCCGCCATCGCTGAGATTTTCCAAAATGACATTCATCGTACCTCGATCAGAGTTATTCACCCATTGGTCGAATACCGTTATACCGGCAAGCATATCCCGGTTTTTAACATCCGTCTTTGTGGGAGGATTTTCTCTAACATTCTCGAAAACGGTACTGTTTCTAATAAATACACAGCCATATTGGTATCCAGAACTATAGTTGTGTTGAGTGGATTGTAATTCAGGCGTCTTCTTGATGAAATCTTCCGGTATATATACAAGATCAAATGGGATAACGGGAAGTGAAAGGAGCTCTGCCAACTTTCCGATCAGGTATTCATTGACCACTTCCTTTTCTCTGTCTTTCTTAGTATCGAACCACTTCACGACATATTCTTTACCATCGCTGAAAAGAATGACATGTGCGGTTCCGCCCCTTAATGTTTGTACATATTTAACTGGATATTTTGTCATATCACTTTGTCTCCTTTAAAAATATTTGTCTAGCTCTTTTTCATTTTCACCTTATCTTTTTCATTAACATTATTGCTTCTGTATTGATTGATGAAATTCATTATAAGTTTCGGTAAATGACTTTTCTTTTCTAAAAAGAAATTTGTACAGCACTTCACTTTTTTCCTTTGGGAAGGAATACAAATGATGTTAAAACCCATCATTTAGCATAGAGACGGCAATTGGATAAGTTTCTTGGTAACTGATACAGTACCTGAGAACTCATTTTTGCATGCTACGATATCACCCGAATTCTGGGATCAATCATATGGACAAAATTGGCGCCTTCACTAAGTTCTAGTAAAATACTATTCTCGATAAATAAACACGAATAGTGGATCTGAACTAAATTTGTATTTTTGGAATGTAATTTGGGAGTATTTTTATGATTTCGTCATGGGTATAAATTAGTCCGACGGGGACAAAAGGAAGGAACATCGCTAATTTATTGCACACATACTCAATTACTACTATTATTGGTTCTTTTATTTTCAGTGCCATTCATTTAATTACAAACTTTTTACCATCGCTAAAAAGCATGACATGTACCTTTCCACAAATTAATGATTTTACGAGCTCAACAGGTTATTTTGGACTGACTCATGGTTAATTAATTTCGTTGTTTTTTTCTATTAAGCTGTATAGCCTTTGTTGTTCGATGATTTGTTTATTCAAATCGAAATTTTCATCAATTACCTGTCTTGCACTTCTGGTATATCTCTTCCATACTCTTGGATGACTCAGGAAATATTTTAGACCTTGAGCCAATTTTAAATCATCTTTCTCAGGAACAAGGTAACCTGTTTTTTTATGCTCAATCAATTCCGGAATCCCACCGTGAAAGGTGGAGATGACTGGTAAACCACTTGCCATAGCTTCTTTTAGTGCATTTGGAATCCCTTCTACATCACCATCTTCGCCTGTTTCACTGGCAAGGCAAAAGAGGTGGGAATCTCTTAATTCGTTAGAAATTTGGTTTGAATCCATTGGTCCTCTAAGAAAAACGCGCTCGTTTAATTGATTTTCATCAATGAAAATTCTTAACTTCTCTTCATCTTTACCTGTCCCAATGATGTGCAGTGTCGTTCTTGGGTATTCCTGATGAATCCGTTGAAAAGCCTTCAAAAGTGTAAGGAATCCCTTTTTCTCGACAAGTCTGGCTACGGACAAGATTCGGATTTCTCCTTCATTAGGTAGGGAACGTTGGACAAATGGGTATAAATCTAAATCCAGCCCCCCATATAGTACATGTATTTTATCTTCTTTAAATCCTAATTTTTTTAATTCATCTGCAAGAAAATGGCAGACTGAAAAACAAGCAGCTCCATGTTTTACTAAATTTTGATATCGGAGGACATTTTTGCGAAATCTCTTAAATGTTTGAGTGGAAGAATCACGTCCTCGAAAATGTACAACCAAAGGTATATCATACTCTATAGCTGCTGGTAATATATCGATGGAATGTTTCCCCTGATGAGCGTGAATCGCTACGACATTTTGCTCCTTAAAGAAGGCTCCAAGGTCTTGAATTTCGTTCAAATTATAATAGTGTTCAAACTGATATTGAACATTGTCGCATTTTGGGTATGGGCCTATAACAATAGGGCGATATTGATCCAGCATAATGATCTGATTGTACATAAATCCTTGATTGATTTTTATAGGTTCTCTAATGTAAAAAGCGATTGTCTTCACTATTTCAATCCCTTTCTTCTATCTAAAATCAAATTTTCGATAAAACTTTGAAATATTTGGCGATCTCGTTCAGAAAGATCATTCGGAAAAGCGGACCATTTAAAAAATTGTACTTTTTGTATTTCTATATCATCAGGTTTTAAATCTCCGCTGAGTATTTCTTCGGTAACGTAAGCAATGTTGACTGAAAAGTATTGATCACCATTAGGCAGCTTCGTAAAATAGTCCTTCCCTGAAAAAACGCCAATTAATTGAAGGTTTCCGATGTTAATTCCTGTTTCCTCCAAAATTTCACGTCTGCATGCCTCTTCCGCAGATTCTCCTAATTCGATGAAGCCGCCCGGCAATTTCCACATTTTTTCGGATTGTACCATTAGAAAACGGCTGTTCTGATCGATAACCAAAACGGTGACCCCAGTAAGTATCAAAGCTCTAGTTCCAACGAGAGCACGTAAATCTTCAATGTATCCCATCTCAAGTCCCCTTTCTGATATTTTCTGGTTAATCCACTTTTATAGTAAATGCAAAATGGAAAAGATTTGAAACGGACAAGTACATATATTTGTTTGTTTTTTGTAAAATTCTTATTTGTATGTGTATGAGCATAAGAATCTGAAGAAATGCTAGGAAAGGCTTTCCTTAAGAACTCAATAAAAGAAGGTATGACTTAATTTTATGAAAAAGTGTTATTATCCTAAAGCAACTATTCGATGATTTCATAGTATAGATATTATGGTTATTAATAAGCAGCAAAGAGGTGTTAGATCAGATGAATGATTTTAAATTAATTAGGGTTGAAAGAATTGAAAAGAACGGTAAAAAGGAACTTCTTATTCATAATCCAACCACATTAAAACTAATTGGGGCAGGAAGTCAAGGTGCAGTTTTTCAGCTTGATGAAGATATTTGCGTAAAAATCTATGTCAATCCAAATGCAGCAACTAAAGAGGGGAAAGCACTTGAAGCAGCTAAGGATACTCATATTGTTCCGAGGTTATATGAAGTCGGACCAAACTATGTAATTATGGAATATTTAAAAGGTCCTAATCTAAAAGATTTTTTGAAAGGGAAGCAAGATATTCCCGAATCGATTACAGAACAAATCATAATGATTCGAAAGGAACTGAAGAGAGTTGGATTTATTAGAATCAAGACCTCAATCGGACATTTTGTTGTAACAAAGGGAAATGTGCTGAAAGCAATCGATCATTCAGATGGCCTCACAATGAATGATCCATATAATCCAAAGATGTTTCGTGATTTAAAGAAATTGGGGTTATTGGATACTTTCCTGAAACAAGCAAAGAAAATCGATCCTGAATCGTATGAAGAATGGCAAAAAAATATCGACTTCAATGCGATATAGGAAACCAAACCGGTATAAATGAGAATATGCGAAATTTTGGGCTGGCCAGTATCGCTAAAAGTGCCCTACAAAACCAATTATGTTGTACAAGCAGGGAAATTCAACAGAGGAAAGTCGAACCCTAAACATAAAGGAGTTCGACTTTTTAGTTTGGAATTCTCCAGACTCTAAAATTCGCAATATGGGCGGAAATGCATTATTTCTCCCGTTCCTAAAAGTGCACGTTCGGCATTTATTAGGACAAATTACAATATTCGTAAAACCATTTTTACAACCAGATAACGATTTTTCCTTATTAAAGTGGTTTTTTTATTTTTTTTTTTGATGATGTATAAGTTTAACGTCTACACATGACAAACGCTCAGTCATTCAAAGGCGTGTTGAATAACTATAGAAAGAAAGTGATGGTTATTTATCTATGAAAGATCTGTCTATGCAAATAAGAAAATCGGAAACCACATGTATGGTTTCCTAAACTAAAATGAGGTGAATCATTTTCAAACATCCCTAAATTTGATACCAAACATTTAGATTAAGACTGCTTAAACTGTACCATTTTTTGGGCTTCCATTACTCTTGAAGTATAGACCGGAATGATTACGATGGATCAGTTGTTGTCCCGACACAATAAATTACAAGTACATTGCTATCATTATGATCGGCAACGGCAACACAATCATGTCGACAATACTAAGAAATAGTGAAATAGCCTATCTCCGATTGTCCATATACTGATTCTGCAACAAAAGTTATTTGAAACATAAAAAGGTGAAAGTAATTTCAATTGGGAAGACGATTTTTCCAACTACACAATATGTAATACAAATGTGCCTCCATAACCAATAAATAGTGAAAAGGGTGGGAACCTAATGGGTAAAAATGATCAAACAGATAATCACAAGGAAGACAACAGGAAAAAATATAACCATATATTAGAAAATATTCAAGGCCAACTCCAACTCCAAGAACAAAAACAGAAGGATCTTCAGGTTCAACTTCAGAATCAATTAATTAAACAACAAAATGATACTTTAAATAAAATCTTACAAGAAATAACGAAGATTTCACAACCACTGGAAAAAATTCAAGACCAACTCCAACTCCAAGAACAAAAACAGAAGGATCTTCAGGTTCAACTCCAGAATAAATTATCTAAACAACAAGATGAGCATTTAGATAAAGTCTTACACGAAATATCGAAGCGTTCACTGCCACTAGAAAAAATTCAAGACCAACTCCAACACCAAGAAGAACAACAGAAGGAACTTCAGATTCAACTTCAGAATCAGTTAATTAAACAACAAGATCAAACTTCAGATAAAATCTTGCAAGAAATAACGAAGATTGCACAACCACACCCCCCCTTATTAAAATCACCTTTTAGCATAATCGATACCCTTGATTTAGATGTAGAAAAAAAGGCGCAAATTGCGATGTTTATAGCAAATAGCAGTATTGGTAATAAAAATGAAGATGAAACTCAATAAAGAAGAAGAGGCTGTTAAAGCCTCTTCTTCTTTATTTGAAAACAAGTTCATTTCCATCGGATTTCAGTGCACAGTAGTTGCCATACGTCGAAACTAGACGAAGGTTGCAAATGGAGCGAAATGATTCATTAGAATTATATCCAATATGCTAAGTTTTGCTCTTCACGTACCGAGAAAGTAAAAGTGTTGCATTAGCCTCTAAAAGGATGATAAGTGTTGTTGCTTTAGGAGTGAAATTCCTTAACTATATCCATTCAACATAGATCGAATTCTTATTAAAAATGGATGGGGTTAAAAAAACCTCCCCTTTCATTTGAAAATTCCCACCTCAAAATCATGAATACAGTCCGTCATATATTTTAAAATGGCTGTTTTCACATACTTTGTTGCTATTTACCAAGTAGTGAGGTGTGGTTGATTTCCCCTCCAGATGCTCGCTTTCCTTGGTGCGGGCGGTGAGCCCCCTCGGCGTAAACGCCTGTGGGGTCTTCACCTGTCCCGCCACTCCCGCAGGAGTCTCGCACTTCCGCTCCAATCAACCTTAGATAGTTTCGTTTTAAAAACAACAACCTTTACGAAAAGAGCCTTTAAAATTAAACAAAAAACTGATCCTGCGATGGAGTTTTGCAAAGTAAGAGAAAGGGAAATCGGTTAGGCTACTGTACCGGAAAAAGCTCTACAGTAGTTAATCCAAACCGTATATCGATCATTTCAACCTCCATTACATAAAAAGTGTAATGCAGGTTTTAAAGGGCACTAACCGACAGGATGCGGGGCCCGGCCACAGCCAGATTGGAGTTCTTCCATATATAGCCTACTGGCCCCTGTTAAATAAAAATGGACGAATTGGGCTACTAACTAGACCGTAAGTTGTCCTATTGCATATAAAGGATTAATGAATGACAAAAGGGAGGCAGCTTATGAAAATCCGAAAGGCCGTTATTCCGGCCGCAGGTCTAGGGACCCGATTTTTGCCTGCTACAAAAGCTCAGGCTAAGGAAATGCTGCCGATTGTTGATAAACCAACGATTCAATATATTGTTGAAGAAGCAGTAGCTTCGGGCATAGAGGAAATAATTATCATAATCGGTAGAGGAAAAAGATCAATAGAGGATCATTTTGATAAATCCTATGAGTTGGAAGATGCACTTTTAAGAAAAAATCAGCTCGATATTTTAGAGGAAGTTCAGAAAATATCCAGCTTGGCAAATATCTATTATGTCCGCCAAAAGGAACCGATGGGGCTAGGACATGCAATTCTCTGTGCTAAAAGCTTCATTGGAAATGAACCTTTTGCCGTTTTGTTAGGGGATGACATCGTTATGTCTAAAACACCCTGTCTGAAACAAATCATCAGTGTTTTTGAGTATTGCAACAGTTCAGTCGTAGCTGTTCAGAATGTTCCGGAAAAGGATGTCAGTAAATATGGAATTATTAAGCCAAAAGGGACAATGATTGAGCCAAACCTTTTTCATATAGATTCTTTGGTGGAAAAACCGAAAAGGGAAGAGGCGCCTTCCAGATATGCGATAATGGGGCGTTATGTTTTTAGACCCGAGATTTTTGAAACGCTTTCCAAGCTTCCGGTTGGACATGGTAATGAATTACAACTTACTGATGCCATTAATGAGCTAAATAAACAGCAGGCTGTATTAGCATATAACTTTGAGGGAAACCGATATGATATTGGTGATAAAGTTGGATTCATTAAGGCAACAATAGACTTTGCTTTGCGCAGGGATGATATAAGAGACGAGGTACTTTCCTATTTAAGGGATGTAAATAAGAAAGAAAACCTCCAAATTATAAAGAGAGAGCTTGAATGATATGAAAATAGCTGTTTTGGGTACAGGTTATGTCGGGCTGTCCACTGGTGTTTGTTTGTCAGAAATAGGTCATAATGTCATTTGTATCGATACAGATGAACAGAAAATTAAAAGCCTACGTCAAGGGATTTCTCCAATATATGAACCTGGTCTGGAGAATTTGCTTATTCAAAATGCTGCAGCGGGTAGACTGCTATTTACTACATCTCATCGAGAAGCGCTAAATGGTGCCGAGATTATCATCATTGCCGTAGGAACACCGCAAATGGAGGATGGGGGAGCAGATTTATCTTATATTGTGCAGGCCGCGAAGGATATTGCTGCGAACCTGGTACAGAGTTCAGTAGTCGTTATAAAGAGTACTGTGCCTGTTGGTACGAATGATTTTATTAAAAGCATCATTGAAGAACATTGTAACGAAAGTGTCACCTTTAATATGGTATCAAATCCTGAATTTTTAAGACAAGGGTCTGCCGTCATGGATACGATGCAAGCAGATCGAATCATAATCGGTTCTGAAGATGATGAGGCTGCTAAGAAAGTACAAGAAATGTATCGTCCATTAAATGTACCATTTATACTAACAAGCATTCGAAGTGCGGAAATGATTAAGTACGCATCTAATGCCTTTTTGGCGACCAAGATTAGCTTTATCAATGAAGTTGCCAATTTATGCGGAGTAGTGGGGGCAGATGTTAAAGATGTAGCAACGGGAATGGGAAAAGATAAAAGGATCGGAGAAGCTTTTTTACAGCCCGGCATTGGTTATGGAGGATCTTGTTTTCCAAAGGATGTTAAAGCGTTGCTTCATACTGCCAATTTAAATGGAGTACATTTTTCCCTGTTAAAAGAAACAGTAGCGATCAATGATTTTCAGCAGGAGCTCCTTGTAACCAAAGCGATAAATCTCTTAGGAGATTTAAAAGGGAAAAAAGTTGCAATGCTTGGTCTCGCTTTCAAGCCAGAGACAGACGACATGAGGGAAGCTCCATCAATCAAAATTGCGCGTTCATTAACCAAACTTGGAGCAGAAGTGGTAGCTTATGATCCGGTTGCAGTGGATAATGCGAAGAACATATTAGGGGATACAATCAGGTTTGCAAGCACAGTCCGCGAAGCGGCAGTGAATGCGGATGCTGTATTCATTGTTACCGAATGGAAAGAGTTTAGACTTTTAGATTTGAAAACATTGATGACAACAATGAGACGGCCAATCGTTTTTGATGGTAGAAATTGTCTTGAAGAAGATCGAATCAGGGCGTGCAAGAAAATTGAATATTACCCAATAGGAAGACCAGCAATTGTTATTGGAATGACATAAAGCGAAAAAAATTTTCTAACACTTCTTTAACTCAGACATGTTGTAAACGTATATTAGGTTCAAACTGGCAATGCAGCACCTTTGATCGTATCTTGGGTGCTTTTTTATATTCTTAAATATAAGAAAAATCATCATCGACGATTAAAACCTTAGATTAACATCAACTATAACATGTTGTTTTATTATCATTGTTTGTAAATGATCTTGTGTCATGGCACCTACTTAAATCCCCCTTTGTATTAGACAAACGCATACTCTCTGTCATTTAGCTTTACTGTATGTTATTAGTCCATACGTACCTAGGGAGTCCTGCATAATATACTTGAAAAGGTCCAGGAAATTTGCTTACTATGCATGAAAGGAGATCATTTATTTGCACACAGTTATGCATTTGAATTTAAGAGTTGATCCGACCCAATATATCTCACAGATTCGAGAAGTTCCTGATTATGATTATATTCATATGGTACGACAACCTAAGTATATGTTAGATCTTTCCCTTTTAAATGAGAAGGTTCATTATCTCAATGAAGTTTTCTCACCAAAAGAATATGTCAAAAGAAATAATATCTCCCTATTACATGCTCATCATGGCCAATTAGGGATGTTATTACTTCCTTTTAAAGAGGAAACAAACCTTCCGTTGGTAACAAGTATTAGAGGCAGGGATGCAACCCTGGCTAATCAGCCCATTGGCTATCTAGATAACATGAAAATGCTATTTGATCGAGGGGAGCGTTTTTTTCCAGTTTGTCAGTATTTAGCAGATAGGTTAATTGCTTGGGGTTGTCCTTCAGAAAAAATTAGAGTGCTATATGGGGGCGTTGACCTTAACGAATTCAAATACCGGGCACCACATAAAGGGAATTCTCAAAACATTCTATCCATCGGTAGGTTGGTGGAAAAAAAAGGACATCACATCTTAATGCAAGCTTTCCAAAAAATCAGAGGTAAATTTCCAAATGCAACCTTGACGATTATCGGTAGAGGGGGGCTTGAAGAATATCTCATTTCATTGGCAAATCAACTTAATTTAGGAGACTCTTTTCGCCTATTAAACCATCTCCCTAAAGATCAAGTTCGAGAACAAATGACCAATGCAGATATATTTTGCGCCGCGAGCTTAGAAGCTGCCGATGGAGATGTAGAAGGTATACCTAATACATTAAAAGAAGCTATGGCGATTGGAGTACCAGTGATTTCGACCAATCATGCCGGCATCCCTGAATTAATAACTAATAACAAAGAAGGGGTTTTAGTACAAGAAAACAATGTAGATGAACTGGCAGATGCTCTTGAATTTATGCTGACGAACAGAGAGATATGGGAAACATATACAGTAGCGGCTCGTCAAAAAGTAGAACAAAACTTTAACCTCGCCCAACAACTTCAACAACAAGCTGAATTTTATGATGAACTTGTAGCCCCTTATAAAGTAGGTAAACGATATTTAGTAACACCGCGCCAAGAAGATAAAAAAGTCCTTAAGGAGACTCCACAGTCTCAACAGCAAGGTAAGTATGATGGCGAAAGGATAGCGCCTGGAAAAAAAGCCGAATTAGCCGAAAAAGCCCTTATTTATATGCAACAGCTTCAACAGCTTCAAGGACTTCCACAGTTACAACAACTTAAACAGTTTCCGCAGCTTCAGCAGCTACAACAGCAGACTAATGATAAAGTCAAAGATGAACTTGTAACATCTATTAAAAAAGAAAAAGAAGCTAAAGTTCAACAGGGAGCTAAGGATCAAGATGAAAAAATAGCTTTTCGTAAAAAAGAAAAAAAGGCTCAGAAAGCCGAAAAAGTAAAAAAGGCCCTTTATAAAATTCAAAAATTTCAACAGCAGGCCATAGATGAGCAGTTAGGAGGAGATCATGGAGGACTTTAAAACCATTACTGTTACCAAAGGTGAAAAATCTTTGGAAATTCACAATCCAACAAGCTATCCGCTGATTGGAATGGGAGCTCAAGGTGCAGTTTTTCAACTTTCAGAAGATAAATGTGTAAAAATCTATTCAGACCCAGTACAAGCGAAAATGGAGGAAGAAGCTCTTGCAGCTGGAAAACATCTACCCTTTATGCCTTTGATATATGATACAGGACCAAACTATATAGTCATGGAATATTTTAATGCCCCGACCTTAAAAGAATATCTGAGAAATTGTACGTATATCCCTGATTCTATAGTAAAGAAACTTCTCTATATATTAAAGGAATTAAAACAAGCAAAGTTCACCATGATAGATGCCCCTCTACGCCATATTTTTGTCGTCGGTAATGAGGAACTTAAGGTGATTGACCATGTGAATTCCTTCAAAAGGATACACCCTGTACCATTAAAATTATTAAGAGATTTGAAAATAATCCTTTTAAAGGACTCGTTCCTAGCTCAAGTGAAAAAGCTTGAACCGGACACCTTCAATGAGTGGGAGGATTATTTCAATCAAAATAGTTTGGACTTTAGAAATATTCCAGTCCACTCAGGAGGTTCAGGTAATGGAGTGAAAGTGGATAGCGCCATAACACAAACCCTCATTGGAAAAGGGCATCAAGGTGCTGTTTATCGAGTGTCTGAAGAGACTTGCGTCAAACTTTATGGAAAAACTGAACATGCAAATCAGGAAAAAATGGTCCTTTTATCAAGTCAAGACTTGCCCTTTATCCCGAAAGTCTTTGAAACAGGACCCAATTATATTTTAATGGAATATCTATTAGGACCAGATTTAAATACGTTTCTTAAAAAACAATCTGTACTTTCTGAGGACATCACAAAACGGTTACTCTATATATTGAAAACAATGGAAAAATCAGGTTTCAAACAAATTGATGCCCCATTACGACATATCATTATAACCAAGAATGGTTTTAAATTAGTCGACCATGTGTACTCTTTTTCACGTGAACAAAAAAGACCTCTCGAGTTATTTAAAGACCTGCGGGAAAGAAATTTTTTAGATGCCTTTTTAGAACAAGTAAAGGCGATAGATCCAGATACGTATGCTGAATGGACAAAAACACCAATCCCATTAGATGAAAATGAAAATACCCTTGTATAGTCATAGTTATCTAACCGTAACCGAGCATATAAAAAACCGATGATGATTTCGCATTCACCGGTTTCCAAAAAGGTTTTAGCATTAACTCACTTACGTAAGTGCTAATTCACAGCGGGTATAAGAGAGAATAACTCATGAGGCTTAAAGCGAAAAAGATAGCATGACATTAGTGGTTTACGAATAAAACGTAAGTCTCTCTCCAATGAGAATTTTGAGTTTATTTCCTCTTTTTATCCGTCATGAATTCTTTTCTGTTGGTGTAAAGAATCGAAAGTATCACACTTTATAAATAATGTAGCCAGTTTTCCTAAAAAGTGTCAGAATCCTAATGTAATAGAAAGGATTGAAATTAATGCTATGAACATTTTAGTAACAGGGGCAGCAGGATTCATTGGTTTCCATTTAACAAAACGTTTGTTAGCCCTAGATAACAAGGTTATTGGAGTAGACAATATTAATGATTATTATGATGTTATTTTAAAAAACAATCGACTGAAGATATTAGAAGAAAACCCTGATTTTGAATTCCACAAAGTGGATTTGTCAAACAAAGAAAAATTAAATCAATTATTCAAAGACAGAACCATTGATATAGTCATTAACTTAGCAGCCCAGGCTGGAGTACGTTATAGCATAGAAAATCCGGATTCTTATGTTAATTCCAACCTTGTTGGGTTTGTCAATATCTTGGAGGTTTGTCGACACAATAACGTAAAGCACTTAATTTATGCATCCTCTAGTTCTGTATATGGAGCAAATACTAATATCCCTTTCTCAACCAAAGACCCAGTGGATCATCCAGTAAGTTTATACGCTGCCACTAAAAAGGCTAATGAATTAATGGCTCATACGTATAGTCATTTATATAATATTCCAACCACAGGACTTCGTTTCTTTACAGTGTATGGCCCATGGGGAAGACCTGATATGGCTTATTATTCTTTTACTAAAAATATTATCGAAGAGAATACAATAAAGGTTTTTAATAATGGAGATATGAGAAGAGACTTCACTTATATTGATGATATTGTTGAAGGAATAGTCCGGTTACTTGATAAACAACCGATTCATACTATTGGATGGGACAGAGCTAACCCTGATTCAAGTTCAAGCTATGCCCCATACAAAATTTATAATATCGGTAACAATAAACCTATAAAATTAATGGATTTCATTAACACATTAGAAAAACTAATTGGCAAAAAGGCAAAAGTAGAATTCTTACCAATGCAACCGGGGGATGTTAAGGAGACATATGCAGATATTGCCGATTTACATGCTGATGTGGGGTTCCATCCTTCAACAACAATAGAAGAAGGTTTAGCTCATTTTGTAAATTGGTACAAAAAGTACAATAAATAAGGAAAAAGAAACAGTGAGTTTTACCAAATGGGATATTAATCGATAAAAAATAAAAGTAGGAATCTCTTTTGAAGTCCAGCCTTGAGGAAATATTACTAGTCATGGGTGTAAGTGAAAAATAGGTGTTGTTAAACTTCAATGTGCATATTAGGCAGCACTGATCAATAATCAATAAATTTAAAGTTTAATATGTAAAAACCCAAAACCATAGAGCGGGTATATGGACGAATAATGCAAGTGAAAAAGATAAATTAAAAATTTTGTAAGTTATTAAAAGGAGAAAGTAATTTGAATCCTGAAAATATGAAAACTCCATTGGAAGTTCTTAATGAGTATAATTTGTCAGATTTTCTCATGACATCCATTAAACGAAATTCTACAAAAAAGCCCCTATTCAAATTAAATCCTCTGTTTGAAAACTACTTTAAAGTTTGTTCTGAAGATCTGCCATATAAAGACATTTATAAAGCCGATTCTATGTTCCCTCAAGAATTTCACAAACAAGTGAAACAAATTGCAGAACGAGGAAAATTAAAAAAATCAGGCAAATATCATGAACTTTCAGTTTTAGCAGAACGCGAAAAGAGAAAATTTCTTATTAAAGGGACTGAGGTGGAATGAAAACCATTGCTTATTTTGTAAGTGAAAACATTAAAACACACCAACGTTTTATATATAATCAAATCGTAAAAATAACTAACTATCGCACAATCGTAATCGGCCCATTCGACAATACCGATCGTACAGAATTCCCCTTTGAAAACTACTATAATATAAACAAAATTAAAGATTTAAAAAAGTTCTTCGAAGAACAAGATATCATAGCCATTCATGCTCATCACGGATCACACGGACAAGAGATTTTGCCTGTATGTGAAAAATATAATATTCCTTTGATTGTTAGCATTAGAGGACGAGATGGTTCGGACAGACCGGAAATTTTCAAAAAAAATGCTAAGCGATATTCAGCTTTAAATAAACATGGTGCACACTATTACCCTGTATGCCAATATCTTGCAGAAGGATTAAGAAGGTTAGGAATTCCGGCTAAGAATATGCATGTATTATATGGTGGTATCGAATTAGATCTTTTCCCCTATGCTAACCGCACTCTTCCTACAGTAGGCGAAATAAGAGTTCTATCGGTAGGTAGACTTGTAGACAAAAAAGGATTTGTAACTCTTATAAAAGCATTTAAACACATTTATTCACAATATCCAAATGCTAGACTGCATATTATTGGAGCAGGTGAAGATGAGAAACGAATTAAATCCACCATTGCAGAATATAACCTTAAAGATGTTGTGATTCTTAGAGGAGCTATGGATTCAAAACAGGTTTCGGACGAATTGAAAAAAGCCCATATCTTCTGTCTAGCAAGTCAGACAGCTAATAATGGTGATATCGAAGGTATTCCTAATGCCTTAAAAGAAGCAATGGCTAGCGGTGTACCTGTCGTTTCCACTCGACACGCAGGAATCCCTGAATTAATTGAACATCAGAGAACAGGATACCTAGCGCCAGAAAAAAATGATATGGAGTTAGCGAAAGGCATACAATTCTTTATAGAAAATCCAGATGTTTGGACCGACTATACGGAAAGAGCACGGAAAGTCATTGAAGAAAAATTTGATGTCAATAAACAAATTATTGAGCAACAAAGACTATATTCTCTTGTAAATACAGTGAAAACAGAAAATGCAACAGAAAAGAAAACGTATACGCAAACGGAAACGGAAAAGAAAACGAAAGCGGAAACGGAAAAGAAAACCAAAGCGGAATCGGAAAAGAATACGAATACGGAAACGGAAAAGAAAAAGAAAACTAAAGCGGAATCGGAAAAGAATACGGAAACGGAAAAGAAAAAGGAAACTAAAGCGGAATCGGAAAAGAATACGAATACGGAAACGGAAAAGAAAAAGGAAACTAAAGCGGAATCGGAAAAGAATACGGAAACGGAAAAGAAAAAGAAAACCAAAGCGGAATCGGAAAAAAATACGAATACGGAAACGGAAAAGAAAAAGAAAACCAAAGCGGAATCGGGAAAGAATACGAATACGGAAACGGAAACGGAAAAGAAAAAGAAAACCAAAGCGGAATCGGAAAAGAATACGAATACGGAAACGGAAAAGAAAAAGGAAACTAAAGCGGAATCGGAAAAGAATACGAATACGGAAACGGAAAAGAAAAAGAAAACCAAAGCGGAATCGGAAAAGAAAAAGGAAATGAAAAAGAAATCGAAAACAAAAACGAAAACGGAAAAGAGTAAAAAGAAAAAATAAATCAAGTTAGGAAACAGCAGAGCGTGAAGGAAAAGAAGAATAAATGACACTCTTCCAAAGTATTGGTAGGTAAAATGATTAGAGTGTAACCAACAACTTTGGAGGTAGCGCATTTGGCGATGCTACCACGTCCGTTACGGGATGAAGGGCGAGAAAAGGGAGCTAATGCTCTAGGAACGATGGTTAGACTTCATATTCAATTGATCGCTTGCAATGTGTATTACGATCAAAAAGAATTGCCAAACAAAGCAAAAACATACAGGCAGGAGGAGCTGTATTTTCATGGACTGGAAGTCTTTATATACTATTTGGACTAGTTATCCCAATTTAAATAATGAAATGCGTTTAATGCTTGAAGAAATGAAGGATGATGAAATATCACTTGAAGACGCCTTTTATAAAAATTTGGAATTCGGGACAGGTGGTATGAGAGGGGAAATGGGTCCAGGTACGAATAGGATGAACATTTATACTGTTCGTAAAGCGACTTTAGGACTTGCTGAATATATTCAATCGTTTGGGAATGAGGCAAAATCCAGAGGAGTCGTAATTGCTTACGATTCAAGACATAAATCTCCCGAATTTGCATTGGAAGCAGCCAAGACTTTGGCCACAAAGGGAATCAAAGCTTATGTATTTGATGAATTACGCCCTACCCCACAGCTCTCTTTTTCTGTACGTAAGCTGCGTGCATTTGCAGGGATCGTCATTACAGCAAGTCATAATCCGCCTGAATATAATGGGTATAAAGTGTATGGTCCAGATGGGGCACAACTACTTCCTGAGGCGGCGGATCAAGTCATTAATTACGTGAACGAGATTGAAAGTGAGCTTTCCATTGTAGTGGAGGAAGAAGAAGCCCTAAAGGACAGAGGGCTCATTCAAATCATTGGCGAGGAGCTGGATACTGCTTATAACGAGCATTTGCTCACTATTCCGGAAGATTCAAAGTTAGCAGATGAAATGGATGTAAAGCTCGTGTTTACACCGCTTCATGGTACAGCCAATAAATCAGTAAAACGTGCTTTGCATGATCTAGGATATCGAAATGTCCATATTGTTAAGGAACAGGAAATGCCTGATGCTCATTTTCCTACTGTTAAAGTGCCTAATCCAGAGGAACATGATGCTTTTGAATTGGCCATTGCGCTGGGGAACCGTGTTAATGCTGATTTATTGATTGCCACCGATCCGGATGCGGATAGGCTTGGAATTAGCGTGAAGAACAATGCTGGAAATTATGTCGTATTAACAGGCAACCAAACTGGCGCTCTCTTTTTGGATTATTTAATTTCACAAAAACAAAAGAAAGGGACCCTTCCTCAAAATGGAGTCGTATTAAAGACCATCGTGACTTCAGAAATAGGACGGGCGATTTCTGAGCAAAATGGTTTAAAAACTGTAGATGTTTTAACTGGATTTAAATACATTACAGAAAAAATCAATGAATACCAGACAAGTGGAGAACATTCTTTCCTGTTTGGCTATGAAGAAAGCTATGGATATTTGATCAAAGATTTTGCTCGTGATAAGGATGCCATACAGGCTACTATTCTGGCAGTGGAAGTCTGTGCCTATTACAAAAAGCAAGGTAAAACGATGTACGAAGGTTTACTGGATGTATTCGATAAATATGGATACTATATGGAAGATTTACGGTCGTTGACTTTAAAAGGAATTGAAGGTAAGAAGCAAATTCAAGCGATTCTCAATGAATTCCGGAGTAATCCACCAAATCAAATCTCTGGTCATCAAGTCGTGATTCAAGAGGATTATCTCAGCAGTAAAAAATACATGTATGGGACAAATAGGGAAGAGGACATCAAACTCCCAAAGTCGAACGTATTAAAATACTTTCTTGAAGATGGGACATGGGTATGTTTACGCCCTTCCGGAACAGAACCTAAAATAAAATTTTATTTCGGTGTTCAAGGAAGCTCGATGAAGGAAGCTCAGGGAAAATTATCCACCGTTACGTCAGACTTTATGAAAAGTATCAATAAAATGCTTTAAAGAAGTACCCTCATTCAGAGGATTTTCATAAAAACCTAGAGTCAGCATTCAAGAAATGCTGACCTTTTTTTGTCCGTTAATGGATAGCACCCATCCTTTCGGCATCATAAAAACCCTTCTTAAAAATCAAGAATTCCGGCGGGGCGAATTAAGTTTTTTGTGGCTGAATAGGGTTTATCCGAACATGTTCAGGGGATCGGGGGCTTATGCGGATATGTATGACCATTAGACACTAACTGAAATATTGAGCATATAATATACTATTCCAATCCACCAAATCCCCCTATGATAGTAGCCTTGCTGATACCGTATGACGTTACGTAGTACAGTTGTACAGGCCCTAGGATGGGCCTTATGAAAGGTGCTAAATAGGGAGGGTTTTTTTTAGGATACTCATCGGCACTCATGTTGAGGCCATAAAGTCTTAAAAAGTAAGACAAGTACATTGAAAATCATACATAATCGTACATTCAAACAAAAAACTGCCAATATAACTATGGCATAGTAATGTTATAAAGATATATTTATATAACCTGGAACCCGATCTGGCTCCCTACGGTGTCTCCATCACTTTCCGCTTGACTTGGCGAAATCATAAAGGAACTGGAGTAACCGTCACTCAGTCCTTCGAGTTGCTAAACGGACAGCAGGTTTTGATAAAAACAGGGTATTAAATTTAAAAGTCATGGAATAGAGTATTAGAAGTCAAATGGACCCTGCTTAGTTATTTTTTTCCTATATTCGCTTCATGATCAACTTTCTTCCCTTTTATTCTTTAAAAGCAGGGAAAGAAAGTTGCTGTCTTTTTAAAAGAAGTTCATGAGATTGACATTTTCTTTTTTTGAAATAAGGTCTATTCCCTGCGAAGGTGAGTGAACATGAAAAATAGAATTAAAACAAAAGTGATAAAAATAATCAGTGGAAACAAGGTAACTGGTTTAACTGTTCAAGTTGCAGATACTCAAAGAAAAAGAGAAAAGGGCTTGATGTTTGTCGGAAAATTACCCGAAAATGAGGGGATGTTATTTGTGTTTTCAGAAGAAACATATGGTGGATTTTGGATGAAAAACACATTTATCCCTTTATCCATCGCTTTTCTTGATTCATATGGGGTAATTCTAAAAATACTTGATATGGAACCTTGTATAGATGATTATTGCCCTACCTATGATCCAGGAATTTTTTATTATAATGCAATTGAAGTGAATCTTGGATGGTTTGAAAAGAATCAAATCAAAGAAGGGGACTATGTAAAGTTTAATTGATTCCTATCCCCACCTCTAGTTCTTGGAGGTGAATTTTTAAAAAGGGGTATTTATATTGATTATGCTAGGAAGATTGTGAAGAGTTTTACTAAACGAACATGGTGTTTTCCCTTCATTACCGGAAGCTCAGCAGCTCCTTTTTGTATGAAAACACAATAGTAAAAAAGCCA